>JACSRM010000055.1 GCA_014879745.1 Burkholderiaceae bacterium
TTCGATGCGGCCGTTGCTGCCGATGAAGCCTTCGCCCGGCCCGCGTGAATTGAATCGCCCCCACGCGTAGTACGCAGCCGCCGCCACGGCGACGGCTGCCACTGCCAGCAGGGCACCACGCTTCCAGTCGATTTGCATCCGATCTCGCAGAGTTGATCTCAGAAGCCTGGATGCTACCCGACGCGTCCGCGCGGGCGCGTCACGCCGCGGCGAGGAAGCCCGCCGCCGAACGACGCCTACATCTCCAGCACCACCCGGCCGTCGATCCGGCCCTGCCTCATCGCGCCGAAGATCGCATTGATACTCTCGATCTTGTCGGTCGAGAAGTGCGAGTGCACCTTGCCTTCGCCGGCGAACTGCAGCGCCTCCTGCAGGTCGAGCCGGGTGCCGACGATCGAGCCGCGCACCGTCTTGGCGTTCAACACGACGTCGAAGATCGGCAGATCGAAGCTGCCCGGCGGCAGGCCGACGAGCGACATCGTACCGCGCTTGTGCAGCATGCCGACCGCCTGCGCGAAGGCGGCGCGCGAGACCGCCGTGACGAGCACGCCGTGCGCGCCGCGCACGTGGCGCTGCACCTCGGCCACCACGTCCTGCGTCGCGGCGTTGAGCGTCAGTTCGGCGCCCAGGCTCTTGGCGAGCGCCAGCTTGTCGTCGGCGACGTCGACCGCGATGACGTGAAAGCCCATCGCCTTCGCATACTGCACCGCCATGTGGCCGAGCCCGCCGATGCCGGAGATGGCGACCCAGTCACCGGGCTTGCAGTCCAGCACCTTGAGCCCCTTGTAGACCGTGACGCCGGCGCACAGCACCGGCGCCGCCGGCGCGAACTCCAGCGTCGCCGGCAGATGGCCGACGAAGGCCGGGTCGGCGAGCACGTACTCGGCGAAGCCGCCGTTGACGCTGTAGCCGGTCATCTGCTGGCCGTCGCACAGCGTCTCCCAGCCGCCCATGCAGTGCTCGCAGTGGCCGCAGGCGGTGTGCAGCCACGGCACGCCGACGCGGTCGCCCTCCTTCAGGAACTTGACGCCCTTGCCGACGCCGGCGACGAAGCCGACGCCCTCGTGGCCGGGAATAAACGGCAGGGAGGGCTTGACCGGCCAGTCGCCCTCGGCCGCGTGCAGGTCGGTGTGGCATACGCCGGAGGCGACCACCTTGACCAGCACCTGGCCTTCCGGCACCTCGGGCACGTCGACTTCCTCGACCACGAGCGGCTTGCCGAACTCGTGTACCACCGCGGCCTTCATCTTCTGCGCCATCTGCATCCTCCGTTTCGTCCAAGGGTCCAAGCGTACTGTGACAGGCGAGCGTCGCCGCGGGCCCGACATTTGTCAATGTTGCCGCGCTCCGATCAGCGGCGGCCCGCTTGCTCGGGCCTGCAGCGGGCCATCGAGCCGCCGCTGCTACGCTTCGGATGCGGTGGCCGGCGACCCGGCGGTTGCGCCTGCCACGCCGGGCGCGGTGCGCCGCATCACGGTCTTCTCGATCTCGGCGACGACGAATACCGCCATGCCGGCAAGCAGCACCTTGGCCCAGTCGGCCGGCGCCAGCGGCACGGATGCAAATACCGTCTGCAGCGGCGGCAGGTGAACGAAGGCGAGCTGCAGCACGAGGCAGGCGGCGATCGCCCAGGCCACGACCGGGTTGCCGCGCAGGCCCGGCCGGCTGAGCGCGGGGGCGAGCAGGAAGCGGCTGTTGACGAGGTAGAACATCTCGGCCACGACGATCGCGCTCACCGCCATCGTGCGCGCGGTCTCGATGCTCGTCTCGTGCGCCAGCTCCCACAGGAACAGGCCCAGCCCGGCGCCCATCATCAGCGTCGAGACCATCACCAGGCGCCAGACGAAGAAGCCCACCAGCAGCGGCTCGTCGGGCGCGCGCGGGCGGCGGCGCATGACGTCGTCCTCGGCCGGCTCGAAGGCGAGCGCCAGCCCGAGCGTGCTGGACGTCACCATATTGATCCACAACACCTGCGCCGGCGTCATCGGCAAGGTCAGCCCGAACAGGATCGCCGCGATCACCACCAGCGCCTCGCCGCCGTTGGTGGGCAGCATGAAGAGGATGAACTTGCGGATGTTGTCGTACACCGCGCGGCCCTCGCGCACCGCGGCGGCGATGGTGGCGAAGTTGTCGTCGGCGAGCACCATGTCGGCGGCTTCTTTCGCCGCTTCGGTGCCTTTTTGTCCCATCGCCACGCCGACGTCGGCGCGCTTCAGCGCCGGCGCGTCGTTCACGCCGTCGCCGGTCATCGCCACCACCTGCCCGTCCTGCTGCAGCGCCTGC
>JACSRM010000053.1 GCA_014879745.1 Burkholderiaceae bacterium
ACGCATCATCGTCGACAGCTGGCGCGTGAAGATCGCGATGTCCTTCTGCTTGATCGCGCGCCCGCCGCTCGTGCGGCGCTTCTTGACGCGCGTGACCATGATGCCCTGGCGGCGCAGGCTGGCGCTGACCATCGCCTCGCCGCCGGCGCGCTGCTCGCCGCGAACGACCTTGCCGTTCTTGTCCTTGCCTTCCCATTCGAACACCAGTTCCTTGATGTTCTTCGCGGCCACTGCTGTCGCCATCGTTTGCCCGGGGGGCTTTTGATGCCCCCCGCCCCGGGGTTTAGTTTGGTCGTCGGAATGTCTGCGCCGGCTGTCGCTTACTCGTTGGTCGCGGCGATGATCTCCTCCAGCGTCGTGACGCCGGATCGCACCTTGACGAGCCCCGACTGGCGCAGGTCGCGCACGCCGTCGCGCTGCGCCTGCGCGGCGATGTCCATCGAGGTGCCTTCGGCGAGGATGATGCGCTGGATCTCTTCGGTTATCGGCATCACCTGATAAACGCCGACCCGCCCCTTGTAACCGTTGTTACACGATGAACAGCCGACCGCGCGGTAGGGCTTCCACGTGCCGTCGAGTTCTTCCGCGGTGAAACCGGCCCGGATCATCGCCTCGCGCGGATAGTCGGCCGGCTTCTTGCAGTTCTCGCACAGCTTGCGAACGAGGCGCTGGGCGGTGATCAGCAGCACGCTGGAGGCGACATTGAACGGCGCGACGCCCATGTTGAGCAGCCGCGTGAGCGTCGTCGGCGCGTCGTTCGTGTGCAGCGTCGACATCACCATGTGCCCGGTCTGCGCCGCCTTGATCGCGATATCGGCGGTCTCGAGGTCGCGGATTTCGCCGACCATGATGATGTCCGGATCCTGACGCAGGAAGGACTTGAGTGCGGCCGAGAACGTCAACCCGGCCTTGTCGTTGACGTTGACCTGGTTGATGCCGGGCAGGTTGATTTCGGCCGGATCCTCGACCGTCGAGATATTCACACCCGGCTGGTTCAGGATATTCAGGCAGGTGTAGAGCGAAACCGTCTTGCCGCTGCCGGTCGGGCCGGTGACGAGCACCATGCCGTAGGGCCGCTCGATCGTCTTGAGCAGGCGGTCCTTCTCGACCTTCTCGTAGCCGAGCGCCTCGATGCCGAGCTTGGCGCTCGACGGATCGAGAATCCGGATCACGATCTTCTCGCCGAACAGCGTCGGCAGCGTCGAGATCCGGAAGTCGATCGCCTTCGAGCCGAACTTGAGCTTCATGCGGCCGTCCTGCGGCACGCGCTTCTCGGCGATGTCGAGCCGGCTGATGACCTTGATGCGCGACGCGAGCTTGTCCTTGATCGCGATCGGCGGCTGCGTGATCTCGCGCAGTTCGCCGTCGATGCGGAAGCGCACCCGGTAGTGGTACTCGTAGGGCTCGAAGTGCAGGTCGGAGGCGCGCGCGTTGATGGCGTCGATCAGCATCTTCTGCAGGAAGCGCACGACCGGCGCGTCCTCGACCTCGGAGGCGATGTCGGTCGCTTCCGAGCCGGGGGCGGCCTCCTCGGTGACGTCGAACTCGAAGTCGCTCGAGACCAGCGCTTCGAGCGATTCGCCGGCGCTCACCCCGGCCGATTCGAGCAGCTTGGAGAGCTTGTCGTGCTCGACGATCACCCACTCGGGCGACAGCTGGGTGGCGAACTTGATGCGCTCGACGGCCTCCTGGTCGGTCGGGTCGGCGCCGCCGATGAAGAGCCGGTTGCCGCGCCGCCCGAGCACCAGGATCTGGTACTGTGCCGCGAGCTTGGCGTCGATCACGCCTTTGGGCAGGCGCGCGATATCCACCGCGGCAAGGTCGAGCAAGGGCAGCGCAAGTGCGCTCGACAGCGTGTGCGCGAGGTCGGCCGGTGAGACCGCGCCTGCACCGACCACCGACGAGATGAAGCTCGCGCGCTTCTCCTTCGCGCTGCGAACCAGCCCCTCGGCCGTCTTGGCGTTGAGTTTGCCGGCGTGGACGAGCACGCGCGCAACGCCGGTCAGCGTCGAGTGGGGGGCTTCGGCCAGGGTATCCAAAGGCAAGTGCGCCATTTCACGAGGTCAATCCTCGGGAATGATCGTCGATTCGATCTGACGTGTAAACCGAGAACAGAGCGTGAAAACGCAACAAATCACGCCCCGACGACCTGCGCCCGATGCCGTGCATCGACAGCGTCGGGTGCGGGCCGGCGAATCGGAAACCTGGTCGGGGTGAGAGGATTCGAACCTCCGGCCTCTACGTCCCGAACGTAGCGCTCTACCAGGCTAAGC
>JACSRM010000170.1 GCA_014879745.1 Burkholderiaceae bacterium
GTTAGGGCTGCTTGGTTCCCCACCTGACCCGGTTGGCCGCGCTTCCATGCGAGGAGGCCCGTCGACGTCGATTGTAGGCGAGCGCATCGCCGCGCGCGGTCGCCGCGCCCGCGGCCGGACTCGCCGGAGGTCGGCTCGTAGAATCGTGCCATGGGCTACCTCGTGCTTGCACGCAAATATCGGCCGCGCGATTTCGACACCCTGGTCGGGCAGGAGCACGTCGTGCAGGCGCTTGCCAATGCGCTGAACCAGCAGCGGCTGCACCACGCGTATCTGTTCACCGGCACGCGCGGCGTCGGCAAGACGACGATCTCGCGCATCCTCGCCAAGTCGCTCAACTGCACCGGCGCCGATGGCCGGGGCGGCATCACCGCCAAACCGTGCGGCGCCTGCGATGCGTGCCGCGACATCGACGCCGGCCGCTTCGTCGACTACGTCGAACTCGACGCGGCGTCGAACCGCGGCGTCGAGGAGATCACGCAGCTGCTCGACCAGGCCGTCTACAAGCCGGTCGCCGGACGCTTCAAGGTCTACATGATCGACGAAGTACACATGCTCTCGAATCATGCCTTCAACGCGATGCTGAAGACGCTCGAGGAGCCGCCCGACTATCTGAAGTTCGTGCTCGCGACGACCGACCCGCAGAAGGTGCCGCCGACCGTGCTGTCACGCTGCCTGCAGTTCAACCTGCGGCCGATGGCGCCGCAGACGGTGCAGGCGCATCTGGCCGATGTGCTGGCGCAGGAGGGCATAGCCGCCGAGCCCGGCGCGCTGCGGCTGATTTCGCGCGCGGCGCACGGTTCGATGCGCGACGCGCTGTCGCTTGCCGATCAGGCGATCGCCTTCGGCGCCGGTGCGCTTGTCGAAGGCGGCGTGCGCCAGATGCTCGGCGCGGTCGACCGCGGCCACGCGCTGCGGCTCGTCGAGGCGCTCGCCCGGCGCGATGGGGCGGCCGTGATCGGCGCCGTCGACGGCCTGCGCGCGCTCGGCCTGTCGGCCGGCGGGACGCTCGAGGAGATGGCATCGCTGCTGCAGCAGATGGCGGTGGCGCAGACCGTGCCGCAGGCGCTCGACGATCAGGACCCCGAGACGCCGGAGGTCGCGCGTCTTGCCGCGCTGCTTGCCGCCGACGAGACGCAACTGCTCTACAGCATCGTGCTGCACGGCCGCGCCGAGATCGGCCTCGCGCCCGACGAATACAGCGGCCTCGTGATGGTGCTGCTGCGTCTGCTCGCGTTCGCGCCGCAGGAAACTGCCCCGTCCGCCGAGGTGCGGCGCGCAGCCCCGGCGCCGGCCAGGGCAAGCGCCGCGGCCGCCGCGGCCCGCCCCGCGGCGCGCAGCGCCGTGATGCCGCCCGAGCCTGCGCCCTGGGACGACGAACCGCAGACGGAGCCGGCTCGCGCGGTTCCGCTGCGGGCGCAGGAAGCACCGGCGCGAGGCGCGCCGCGCGTCGCCGAGTCCGGCGCGGGCGCACCGTCGCCCGCGCTCGGCGACCGTTGGGAGCGGCAGGTGCGCGAACTGATCGCCGCCGGCGGCATCACCGCGCTGACGCGCGAACTGGCGTTGCAGGCGCAGTGCGTCGCGATCGACGGCCAGCGATGGCGGCTGCGCGTCGAACGCGAAGCGCTTGCCGCGGCCGCGCAGCGCGAGCGCCTGCGGGCCGCGCTCGGCGATGCGCTCGGCGCTGCCGTCGCACTCGAGATCGAGATCGGCGCCGCCGAGGACACGCCGGCGCAGCGCGACGCCGCCCGGCGCGCGCGGCGCCAGGAGGCGGCCGAGCGAATCATCCAGGACGATCCGCTGGTGCGGGCGGTGATGCAGCAGTACAGCACCGCGCGCATCGTCCCCGGATCGGTCAAGCCGCACTGATCGTGCATTCGCCGCGGCACCGCAGCAACGCGGGCACGCGGCACAACCAGGAGTCAGCAACATGATGAAGGGTCAACTCGCCGGACTGATGAAGCAGGCGCAGGCGATGCAGGACAACCTGAAGCGCGCCCAGGAGGAGCTCGCGACGATCGAGGTCGAGGGTCAGTCGGGCGCGGGACTCGTGAAGGTCACGATGACGTGCAAGAACGACGTGCGCCGCGTCGCCATCGACCCGAGCCTGCTCGCCGAGGACAAGGACATGCTCGAAGACCTGGTCGCCGCGGCGTTCAACGACGCGGTGCGCCGCGCCGAGGCGGTGAGCGCGGAAAAGATGGGCAAGCTCACGGCCGGCATGCCGATGCCGCCCGGCATGAAGCTGCCGTTCTGAGTCTGCACCCGGACGCCATGCTGGAGCCGACGCTGCAGGCGCTGGTCGACGCCTTGCGGCGACTGCCCGGCGTCGGCGTCAAGTCGGCGCAGCGCATGGCATTTCATCTGCTGCAGCACGACCGTGCCGGCGCGCAGCAGATCGCCGCTGCGCTGCAGGCCGCGGCATCGCAGATCCGGCATTGCGAGCGCTGCCACACCTTCACCGAAGCCCGCATTTGCGCGACCTGCCTGGACGCGAGCCGCGACGCGCGCCAGCTCTGCGTCGTCGAGACACCGGCCGATCAGGCGGCGCTGGAGCGCAGCGGCAGCTACCGCGGCCTCTACTTCGTGCTGATGGGGCCGCTCAGCCCGCTCGACGGCATCGGCGGCAGCGAAATCGGTCTGCCCGAGCTGCTCGCGCGCGCGAGCGACGGCAGCGTCGAGGAAGTGATCATCGCGACCAATTTCACCGCCGAAGGCGAGGCGACGGCGCACGTGCTCGCCGAATGCCTGAAGGCGCGCGGCATCCGCAGCACGCGCCTGGCACGCGGTGTGCCGATCGGCAGCGAGCTCGAATATGTCGATCTGGGGACGATCGCGCATGCGCTCGCCGACCGCCGCTGAAGCACCCACCGCGCCCGCAGCAATGACCGCAGGATCGCCGACCCCGCCGCTGTCGCCGCAGATGCGCGACGTCCTCGACCGCATCCGGCGCGCCAGGCGGCCGCCCTTTCATACCCTGACCGCGCAACAGGCGCGCGCCGCGTACGCGGCGGCGGCCGAGGTGCTCGACCTGCCGCGCGCCGCGCTCGCACGGGTGGAGGATTTCCGGATTCCCGCGGCGGATGGACATCTGCTCGACGCGCGGCTCTATGCGCCCTCGCATGCACGCCTGCCGGTGCTGCTCTTCCTGCACGGCGGCGGCTTCGTCATCGGCGGGCTCGAGACGCACGACAGCCTGTGCCGGCAGTTCGCCTTGCACAGCGGCGCGGCGGTCGTCGCGCTCGACTACCGGCTCGCGCCGGAATATCGGTTTCCGGTCGCGGTCGACGATAGCTGGGCGGCGATGCATTGGCTCGCGTCGCACGCCGGCACGCTCGGCCTCGACAGCGACCGGCTCGCGGTCGGCGGCGACAGCGCCGGCGGCACGCTGGCCGCGACCTGCGCGCTGCACGCGCGCGACAGCGGCCTGCCACTCGCGCTGCAACTGCTCATCACACCCGGCACCGCGGCATTCGCCGACACGCCGTCGCACGAGACCTTCGCCAACGGCTATCTGCTCGACAAGCCGAGCATCGCCTGGTTCTTCGATCACTATATCGATCGCGCGCAGCGCGGCGACTGGCGCTTTGCGCCGCTCGATGCCGACGACTTCGAAGGCGTCGCGCCGGCCTGCCTCGTGCTCGCCGAATGCGATCCGCTGGTCGACGAGGGCCTCGCCTACGGTGACAGCCTGCGCGTGGCGGGAGTCGGCGTGCAGCTCGAACTGGTGCGCGGCGTGACCCACGATTTCATCAAGATGGGCCGGGCGGTCGGTGCTGCGCGCAGCGCGCAGGCGGTCTGCGCCGCGGCATTGCGCCAGGCCCTCGCCGCATGAAGCGCAGCGATTTCCGGTTCCGCGAGAGGCTGCGCGTGCGCTGGGCCGAGGTCGACGCCCAGCGCATCGTCTTCAACGGCCACTACCTGATGTATTTCGACACCGCGATCGCCGGCTACTGGCGCGCGCTCGGGCTGCCGTACGCGCCGACGATGGAAGCGCTCGGCGGCGACCTCTACGTGCGCAAGTCGACGCTCGACTACCACGCGTCGGCGCGCTACGACGACCTGCTCGAAGTCGGCCTGCGTCGTGCGCGCGTCGGCACCGCGTCGATCGTCTTCGAGGGCGGCGTCTTCCGCGGCGAGGATCTGCTCGTCGGCGCGGAGATCGTCCATGTCTTCGCCGATCCGTCGACGCAGACGCCGCGGCCGGTGCCGCAGGCCTTGCGCGAGATGCTGGACGCCTTCGAGGGCGGCGAAACGATGGTCGACGTCCGCGTCGGCAGTTGGGACGAACTCGGCGCCGCGGCGAAGTCGATCCGCCTTGCGGTATTCGTCCAGGAGCAGGGCGTGCCGCTCGCGATGGAGATGGACGCGGCCGACGCCGGCGCGCTGCACGCGCTGGCCCTGAACCGGCTCGGCGTTGCGCTCGCGACCGGGCGCCTGCTCGACGTCGAGCAAGGCGACGCTCGCATCGGCCGCATGTCCGTGATGCAAGCGATGCGCGGCAGCGGCGTCGGACGCTCGGTGCTCGACGCGCTGGTGCAGGCGGCGCGTATGCGCGGATGCCGGGAGGTGCGGTTGCACGCGCAGATCGGCGCCGCGGCGTTCTACCGCCGCGCCGGGTTCGTCGCCCGCGGGCCCGAGTTCGACGAGGCCGGCATCACCCATGTGGAAATGGCGCTCGATCTGTTGTCGCTGCCGCACACAGGCCACCCCCCTGTTCGGAGGGGGTCGAGCGGGCAGGCGTAACGGATTCAACGGCCCACGGGACGAACACTCCCGACCGGAGACGGCATCCCCCGACCCTCTGGCATCATCGATTCGTCGGTTCACTTACCGCAGTTGCAAATCATGACGACCCGAAACGATTAGAAGCGGATTGCCCGCCTCGTGCTCGCGGGCCTCGCCGCCTGCGCCAGCGCCGCGCACGCCGATATCGTGCTCGCGCCCGAGCTCGCCGGCCTCTACCAAGCCGGAAGCGGCGTCGATGGTCACTTCCTGAAGATCAACGACGCATGGCACGACAGCAGCGTGCTGTGGAACGAAGAGACCCAGTCCTTCGGTTCGGGCGTCGCCATCGGCTCCCAGGAGTGGGGGACGGGAATCTGGGGTCTGGCCGACTGGCACACCGCCTACAGCAACCCGACGCCGGGCATGATCGAGGCGAGCTGGACCGGCCGCGCAAGCCCGATCTCGTACGGTGACGCCGACTACAACACCTTGTACGGCGCGACCTGGGGCGAGGTTGGACTCGCGCCGCTGTTCGCACCCAATGGCCCGAGCGCGGGGCAGGACAACTGGACCTCGCACTTCGCCGGCTATGTCCGTATCACCGAGGCCGGGACCTACAACTTCAGCGTGCTGCACGACGACGGATTCTTCCTTCGCCTCGGCGGCGCCGACTCGACGCTGTCGATCGAGAACGACTTCCTCAATCCCCGCGAGCGGCTGGGGTTCGAGAGCAACCTGCAACTCGGCGTCGGCCTGTACTCGTTCGAACTCGGCGCCTACGACCGCCTGCAATCCGGCGTGGTCGAGCTGTCGTGGTCGCGCGATGGGGGCGACTGGTCGGTCGTGCCGATCGAGAACCTGCTGATGCCGGGCGACGTGGCGCCGGTGCCCGAACCGTCGAGCTGGGCGATGATGGTCGCCGGCCTGCTCGGAGTCGGCGCGTTTGCCGCCCGGCGCCGGCGCGGCGCTCGCGGCAACGCCGGCTGAATGCCGCCGCGTCGCACTCGCGGAGATCTCGGCCCGAAAGAACTGCTGCGAATCCTGATCGTTGCCCTCGGCTGGGTCGGGTTCGTATGGATGTGGGTGCTGGTCGGACGCCAGCCGTGGGACTCCGGCAGCCTCGTCTGGCTGATCGTCGGTGCCCTGGTCATCGCTCCGCTGCTCACCTTCGTCTGGGTCGTGCACAACCGCGCGATCTTCCGGCGCAAGGGTGAGCGCAGGGCGGTCGCCGCGGCGGACTTCAGCTATGCCAAGGACTGGCACGGCCGCACGGTCAGCGCGGACTGGGCGCAGCTCGCGCAAAGCCGCTTCGTCACCATCGACGCCGAGGACGCGATGAAGGTCTATCGCTGCCGGGACAGCGAACTCGGGCGCGGCATCCTCGAGCCGGCTCGCGCCGCCCCGGCCTGCGCAACGCAAGACGACACCGGC
Organism: Burkholderiaceae bacterium; assembly: GCA_014879745.1. Lineage (GTDB taxonomy): Bacteria > Pseudomonadota > Gammaproteobacteria > Burkholderiales > Burkholderiaceae_C > CAIKUF01. Next base: position 6,160 of record JACSRM010000170.1, read on the forward strand.
GCCGACAAGCCGCTGCCGCGCCATTGACATTCGACTGTTGCATGCAGACCTTCGCCGAGTTCATCGTCGCCTCGCAGTACACGCTGCCCTACACCTGGGCGTTGTGGTTCTTTGCCGCCTATCCGATCGTGACCAGCATCATGTGGATCACGACGACCTTCTTCTTCGTGCGGCGCTGGGAGCGCAAGGATGCGCAGCCGAGCAGCCAGTTTCCGGTGACGCAGGCGCCGCCGAGCGTGACGATCCTGATCCCGGCGCACAACGAGGCCGGCGTCATCTCGCAGACGATAGGCGCAGCCTGCGCGATCGACTACCCGGCCTACGAGGTCGTCGTCATCGACGACGGCTCGACCGACGACACGGTCGATCACGTGATGCCCTTCGTCCGATCGGGTCAGGTCCGCCTCGTGCGCAAGACGGTCAACGAAGGCAAGGCGCTCGCGCTCAACGATGCGCTGCCGCTCGTCAACGGCGAGATCGTGCTCACGCTCGACGCCGACGCCGCGCCCGAGCCCGACATCCTGTGGCACATCGTGCCGCACTTTCGCAGCGCGCGGGTCGCCGCCGTCACCGGCAACCCGCGCGTGCGCAACGCCGACAACTTCCTCGCCCGGCTGCAGGCGATCGAGTTCAGCTCGATCGTCAGCCTGCTGCGCCGATCGCAGCGCATCTGGGGGCGCATCGTCACCGTCTCGGGCGTTGTCGCCGCATTCCGCCGCAGCGCGGTATTCGACGTCGGCGGTTTCTCGCCGAATATGCCGACCGAGGATATCGAGCTCACGTGGAAGCTGCAGAAGCGCTTCTACGATGTGCGCTACGAGCCGCGCGCGCTCGTCTGGATGACGGTGCCGACGACCGTCAAGGGCCTGTACCGCCAGCGCCTGCGCTGGGCGCGCGGGTTGATGCAGGTCTTTCACAAGCATGCCGACGTGATGCTGCACTGGAAATTCCGCCGCATGTGGCCGGTCTTCATCGAGTCGGCGCTGTCGATCGTCTGGGCGCTGTGCTTCGTCGTGCTGACGCTGATCTGGATCGCTTCCTACGCGCTCGGCATCCCGCCGGTCGGCGCCTCGCCGATCCCGAACCTGTGGGGTATGACGATCGGCACGCTGTGCCTGCTGCAACTGCTGCAGGGCACGCTGATCGACCGCCGCTACGACAAGGGCATCGTGCGCTACTACCCGTACGCGGTGTGGTATCCGCTCGTCTACTGGATGTTCCTGTCGGTGACGACGGTGCTGTCGCTCTCCTGGATCTTTCGCCGGCCGGCGGCGCAGGCGGTGCGCTGGAACACCCAGCGCAGCGGGTCGGGGGCATGATGCGGCCCGCATTCAGCGCGCGGCTCGCCGCGCTCGGTCTGGCTTGCGCCTTTGCGGCGCTGCCGCTCGCGGCGCGCGCCGACAGCCTGCACGACGCGCGTGCCGCGGTCGATGTGCGCCAGTTCGATGTCGCGCTGCCGCTCTTCGAGGCCCTGCTCGCGAAGGACCCCGGCAATGCGGACCTGCTGATCGAGACGGCGCGCGTCTACGGCTTCGCCGACCGCCACGCCGAGGCGATCGCGATCTATCGCCGCGTGCTCGAAGTCGCGCCCGCGCGGCGCTACGACGTGCTGGGGGCGATGGCCTGGCAGATGCTGTGGTCGGGCGACGCGGCGGGCGCGCTGCCGAACTTCGTCGAGGCGCAGGCCCACGCGCGCGACGACAAGGAGCGCGCCGAGCTGCTGCGCGGCGAGGCCGAGGCGCATGCCGATCTCGGCGATCTGAGGGCCTCGATCGTCGCCTACCAGCAGGCCCTGCTGCTGCGGCCGGAGGACCGCGACCTCCAGCGCCGCATCGCGCTCACCTGGCTCTGGCTGGACGACTATGCTCAGGCCGAAGCGGCATGGCGCGCGCTGCTCGCTTCCGACCCGAACGACCGCCGCAGCCAGGCGGGCCTTGCGCGCACGCTCAACGCCGGCGGCAGGCACAACGCCGCGATTCGCGCCTACGAGGGCCTCGACGACGGCAGCGATCCCGACGTGCGGCTCGACCATGCGCGCGCGCTGTACTGGGCGGGCTATCCGGCGCCGGCCTACGATCTGCTCGCCGGACGCAACGATGCCGGCGCGGTGTGGCTGCGCGACTGGCGCATCGAACGCGAGCGGCTCGCGTATGTCTACGGCACGGCCGAGTACGCGACCGACGCCGATGGCCTGGACGTGGCCTCGGTCGCCGCCGCGACCGGGCGCTGGCTCACGCCTTCGCTGCTCGGCGAAGTCGGCTACCGCTACGTCAACCTGAACGACGACAACGGCAGCGTGAACGGCAACCGGCTCTTTGCGACGCTGCGCGGCGTCTATGGCGAGCCGGGAGTGACGCCGCCGGGCTTGCTGGTTCCGAGCGTCAGCATCGGTCTCAACGACTACGACGGCTGGAGCCCCGTCACGGGCAACGCGAGTCTGCGCTGGATGCCGGTCGACCTCTGGCGCATCGCCGCCGATCTGGGCCGCGAGATCGTCGAGACGCCGCTCGCGGTCGAGAATCGGATCACGGTCGATTCCGCATCGCTCGGCGTCGAGACCCGCCTGCCGCCGCACTGGGAGCTGGCCGGCGCGGTGTCGTACCTGCGCTTCAGCGACGACAACTCGCGCACGCGCATCAACGGCAGCGTCGGCTATGCGGTGCGCTTCAACCCGAAGGTGGTGGTCGGCGTCGAGGGCGCGGCGTTCGAGGACTCGGCGCCCGCCAGCTTTGCGCCTGTCCCGCCTCCCGGGACGATCGCACCGCATGGCTACTGGAACCCGAAACGCTACGCCGAGGGGCGGGTCTTCGCCGGCATCTGGGGCGAGAACCAGCCGTGGGAATGGTACGGCCGTGTCGCGCTCGGCACCTCGCGCGAAACCGACGCCGACGGCAACACGACGACCGGTACGCCCAATCTGCTCGAAGTCGGCGTCGCCTACGATGTCGGCCCGCGCCTGCGCTGGCGCGCTTTCGCCGGCGGATCGGGTTCGAGCTTCGCGGTCGGCAACGGCGGATCGGGCTACTGGCGGCGCTACGTCGGCATCAACCTCACCGCCTGGTTCAAGTAGGTCGCAAGGCTCACTCGACGGCGCCGGCCTCGACCGCGTACGGCATCTCCACCCGCCGCAGCAGCGGGCCGTCGGCCGCGCCGAGGCGAAGATCGCCGTCGAGCGCGGCAAGCCTGATCTCGGCCAGCGCGAGCCAGCCCGTCGCAACACCCGCCGGCTGCGGTGCGGCATTCACGACGATACCCGCCGGCTGCCCCGGATCGCCGCCGTCGAATATCTCGGCGCCGGCGCGTGCCGGCGCGTCCAGTTCGAACAGCATGCTGCGCCGCTTGACGCTGCCTCGGTACTGGCTGCGGGCGACGACCTCCTGCCCCGGATAGCAGCCCTTGCGAAAGTCGACGCCGCCAAGCAGCTCGTAGTTGAGCATCTGCGGAACGAAGCGCTCGGCCGTCGCCGCCTCGATGCGCGCGATGCCGCTGCGCACTTCGAGCCAGCGCCAGACGTCCGGTGCGCATTGCGGCAGGTCGGGCGCGTCGCTGGCGGCGCACAGCAGGCGCGCGCAATCGGCCGCGGCGGGGAGGGCGATCGCGGAGAAACCGTCGCGGCCACGCCAGGTCCAGGGCTCGGCCGGCGCCGCATCGCCCAGCCAGTCGATCGCGCGTGCACCGACGAGGCCGTAGAGCGGCAGCTCGGCACTCGCGTCGCTCAGCACGCACTTCGCGCGCAGCACGAACATGCGCAGCCGCTTCAGCGTCGCGGGCAGCAGATCGGCACTGCAGGCCAGCAGGATGTCGCCGGCTGCGTCGCGCCACAACACGAAGCTCGCCAGCAGGCGGCCCTTGGGCGAACAGTAGCCGGCGAGCCGCACCTGCCCGGCGCCGAGATTGGCAACGTCGCTCGTCAGCTGCGAATGCAGAAAGGCCGCCGCATCCGGGCCGCTGGCGCGGATCAGCCCCCAGTCGCCGAGCCGGCACGCACCCTCGATAGCAGTGATCGGATTCATGCGCCGATTATGATCAGCGACCATGTTCATGGCTTTTGCAGGGGAACGCCGGCCATGAGTCGTGCGCGACACGAAGGCGCAGCGGGGTTGCGCCGATGAAGCGTCGGCGCACGGTCGTCCTCCTCGCGCTTGCGCTCGTGCTGCTGGTCGCAGCCGTGCTCGCCGGCGCCGCCGCCTGGTGGCTGCAACGCCCGCTGCCGCTCGCCCGCGACCGCGTCGAGCTGTCGATCGAGGCCGGCGCAACGCCGCGCCAGATCGCCAACGCCTGGGTCGCCGCCGGCGTCCAGACGCCGCCATGGCTGCTCTACGAATGGTTTCGCTGGTCCGGGCAGGCGCGCCGCATTCGCGCCGGAAGTTACGAGATCGACCGCCAGGTCTCGCCGCGGCATCTGCTGCAGAAGATGGTCCTGGGCGACGAGACGCTCGCCACGGTGCGCATCATCGAGGGCTGGAATTTTCGCCAGCTGCGCGCCGAACTGGCGCGCGCCGATACGCTCAAGCCGACGACCGCCGGGCTCGGCGACGAAGAAGTGATGGCGCTGCTCGGCGCGCCCGGGCTGTCGCCCGAGGGCCGCTTCTTCCCCGATACCTACGCCTACAGCAAGGGCAGCACCGATCTTGCCGTGCTCGAGCGCGCCTACCACGCGATGCAGCAGCGGCTTGCCGCGGCGTGGGCTTCGCGCGCCGCCGATACGCCGCTGCGCAGCGCCGACGAAGCGCTGACGCTCGCCTCGATCGTCGAGAAGGAGACCGGTCTGGCGACCGACCGGCCCAAGGTCGCGGGCGTCTTCACGAACCGGCTGCGTCTCGGAATGCCATTGCAGACCGACCCGACCGTGATCTACGGTCTCGGCACGCAATTCAACGGCAATCTGCGCAAGCGCGACCTGCTGGCCGATACGCCGTACAACACCTATACGCGTGCCGGTCTGCCGCCGACGCCGATCTCGATGCCGGGCAAGGCGTCGCTCGAAGCCGCGGTGCGACCGGAGGCGACGAAGGCGCTCTACTTCGTCGCCCGCGGCGACGGCAGCAGCGAATTCAGCGAGACACTGCCTGCGCATAATCGGGCCGTGAACCAATACCAGCGCGGCAAGTGAGGCCTGGCCGCTTCATCACCTTCGAAGGCATCGACGGGGCCGGCAAATCGAGCCACCTGCAGACCGTTGCCGAGCACCTGCGGCGCCGCGGCGGCGAACTCGTGATCACGCGCGAGCCGGGCGGAACGCCGCTCGCCGAACAGCTGCGCGAGATCGTCCTGCATTCGGCGATGGACGCGCTGACCGAGGCGCTGCTGGTCTTCGCCGCGCGGCGCGACCATATCGAGCAGGTGATCGCTCCGGCCCTGGCGCGCGGCGCATCCGTACTGTGCGATCGCTTCACCGACGCGACCTTTGCCTACCAGGGAGGAGGGCGCGGCTTCGATTCCGCTGTACTGGCGCAGCTCGAAATCTGGGTGCAGCAGGGTCTGCAGCCCGACCTGACACTCTGGTTCGATCTGCCGGCAACGGTGGCCGCCGGGCGGCGCCGCGCGGTGCGTGCGCCGGACCGCTTCGAGCGTCAGGACGAGGCCTTCTTCGAGCGCGTCAGCGCAGGCTACCGGCAGCGCGCGGCGGCAAGCCCGCAGCGCTTCGTGCGCGTCGACGCGCAGCGCTCGCCCGACGAGGTCGCGGAGCAGATCAAAGGCGCCCTCGAGGCGCGCGGGCTGTGAGCCGCGCCGCCGATGCGGCCGGCGCGCCGAGCACGTCACCGCCCGGTGTCCTGCCGTGGCTGGCGGGCCCGCTCGCCGACGCGCTGCGCCACCAGCGCGGCCACGCGCTGCTGGTACAGGGTGCACAGGGGGCAGGGCAGTTCGAGTTCGCGATCGCCCTCGCGCGCGCCTGGCTGTGCGAATCCCCGGCCAGCGGGCGGCCGGACGGCATCGCCTGCGGACATTGCGAAAGCTGCCGCCTCGTCGCGGCCGACCAGATTCATCCCGACCTGTGCGTCCTGCTGCCCGAGGCCAGGCACCTGGCGCTCGGCTGGCAGCGACCGGGCGACATGCCCGATGGCGGCGATACGAAGAGGAAGCCGAGCGAGTGGATCTCGATCAGGCAGGTGCGCTCGGCAATCGAATTCTCGACCCTGACAAGCGGGCGAGGGCGCCTGAAGGTGGTCGTCATCCACCCTGCCGAGCGCATGCAGCCGGCCGCGGCGAGCGCGTTGCTCAAACTGCTCGAGGAGCCGCAGGGCGGCCAGCGTTTCGTGCTCGCATGCGGCGATGCGACCGGCCTGCTGCCGACGGTGCGCAGCCGTTGCCACGCGCTGACGCTGCCGGCGCCGGATTCGGTGCTCGCGGCGCGCTGGCTGGCCGATGCCGGGCTGCCGGACGCCGCTGCGCTGCTCGTCGCGAGCGGTGGCGCGCCGCTCGCGGCACTCGAGCGGCACGCACTCGGGCTCGATGCGGCGCTCTGGTCGAAGCTGCCGGCGCTCGTTGCCGCCGGCGATCCGCAGCCGCTGCAGCGCCTGCCGATGCCGCTCGTCATCGAGTCGCTGCACAAGCTGTGCCACGATGCGATGCTCGCCGCGTGCGGCGTTGCGCCGCGCTACTTCGCGGCCGGCAGTGTGCCGGCGGATGCTGCGATCGAGCGCCTTGTCGATTGGGGCGACGCGCTGCGCCGCGCGGCGCGCCACGCCGAGCATCCGTGGAACGCCGCGCTGCTCGTCGAGTCGCTCGTGCTGCAGGGCCGGCGGGCCTTGAGAGGCTGAGAGTCTTTCGGTCATGCCCGTTCGACACGCCAGAACGCGCCCGCTCGGCGTTGCAAATGCTCGCCATAGCCCGAGCTATGGCTGCGCTTC
>JACSRM010000227.1 GCA_014879745.1 Burkholderiaceae bacterium
AGCTCAGCTGGGAGAGCGCTGCGTTCGCAATGCAGAGGTCGGGAGTTCGATCCTCCTCCTCTCCACCACGATTCCTGGAGCCAGGCCCTCATGTCGATGACGGCCTGGCTTTTTCTTGCCCGGATCGCCAGTGCTGGCGCGGGTTCGCGGCTTGATGCGGTGCCTTGCCGCTGGCCAAAGGGGTGCCATTCCCCGCCCGCCCAGCCTCTCCATTCGACCTGTGGCTGGCCGATGCACGGCGGGTCGACAAACCAGCGACTTGCGCGCGGTGGTTCGCGGTCAACGCCGGCGACCGGCGCAGAGTCGAACCCGTCCATGCGACAGAACAACCGATCCTGATCGTCCCAGGGCCAGGGCAACTCGTTGTTCTGAACGCCCTATGGATCGCACCGATACGGTTCGGTATCAGTGCGGCTATCGGACGACGAAGCGTGGGCTCGAGATCGACGCTGTGCGATATGAAAGCTTTCTTTGATGTGCCGATGCAAGTTCAAGCGGGCTTGAACTGGAGCGAGCGACCCAGCCCCCCTCACCCAGTGCAGCCTGGCGGCTTGTATTGATATTATATACACTTTCTCCATACCATTCCTCCCGGAGCCGGTCATGTCCAAAGAAGCCGTGTTCACCATGAAGCTGGAGCCCGAGCTGCGCGACGCCTTCATGGCCGAGGCCGAGGCCAGCCACCGCCCGGCGTCGCAGGTCGTGCGGGAGCTGATGCGCGAGTTCGTCGAGCGTCAACGGCAGGCACGCGAGTACGACGCGTTCCTGCGCGCCAAGGTCGATGCGGCGCGCACGCAGATCGCCTCCGGCCAGGTTGCCAGCAGCGCGGACGTCGAAGCGCGCTTCGCCGCCCGTCGAGCCGCGCTACGGGCGAAGGCCGGCGGCGCTGACGCATGAGAGTCCTGTGGACCCTGTCCGCCGAGCAGGACCGCGCCGACATTGTCGATTTCATCGCCCAGGACAACCCGCGCGCTGCCATCCGGATGGATGAGCTCTTCGGGGCAGCGGTCGGCCGACTGGCCGAGCACCCCTTGATGGGGCGGCCTGGACAGATCCCGGGTACCCGCGAGTTGATCCCGCACGAGAGCTACCGGCTGGTCTACGAGGTGCAGACCGACACCGTGTGGATCTTGGCCCTGGTGCACACCGCTCGCCTGTGGCCGCCGGCCCGGCCGTGATAGGGGGCAGTCGGCGGCCCTCGACCCGCAGGCCCGCAGATGCCCGCGGCATTACTCGTAAGCTCAACGAGCGGCCTTTGCGGCAGGCAACCGCCCGCCACGACTCCTGGAGCCAGTCCTTCATGTCGATGACGGCCTGGCTTTTTTCTTGCCCGGGTCGAGCGAACCGGCCGCCCTGTGCGGTGCCATGACCGCGACGAGCGCGGCAGGCAAGGCCGTGACCGAACCTCGTCCGCCTACGCGAAGCTCGGCCGCAGGATGCCGAGCCTGCCATGGCGGGGGAAGTCGCGTGACGCCGGCACGGGCGATTGGCGACGGCATCGAACCAGAGCGACAACAGCGAGTACTGATTCATCCTGCTCGTCCGCCGCGCGGACGGCCCGCGCTCGGACGCGGTGCGGCGCGCGAGCGGTTCTCGGTTTCGCAAGCACCTGGTAACAATTTGGCTTGAAATGTGCGTTTTGCACATTTACAATGTGCCGCATGCGATCGTCATCACCACCTGCCGCGAAGGCGCCCCCCGTCGGTGCCGCCACCGCCGACGCCGAGGCCCTGACGCATGCGGTCAACGCGCTGCTCGCGCCGATCGCGCAGCTCGCCGTCGCCAAGGGCATGCCGTGCTCGACGGTCGAGGCACTGCTGCGCAAGGCGTTCGTTCGCGCCGCGCGCGACGCGCATCCGAACCTCGCGCCGCAGCGCATGGTGAGCCGCATCGCGACCGCGACCGGCCTGAATCGCCGCGAGGTGACGCGCCTGACGCAGCACGACGCCATGCCCGCGCCGCGGCGCCCGCTGTCGGCTGAGGTCTTCGCGCGCTGGTCGAGCGATCCGCACTATCGCGATGCGAAAGGCCGCCCGCGCAAGCTCGCACGCCAGGGCCCGGCGCCGAGCTTCGAGGCGCTGGCGCAGTCGGTGACGCGCGACGTGCACCCGCGCAGCCTGCTAGACGAACTGCTGCGTCTGGGGCTGGCCGCCGCCGACGCGGCGGACGACAGCGTCGCCCTGGTTCACGACGCCTTCGTGCCGCGCGGCGATGCCGCGCGCATGCTCGGCTTTCTGGGCGACAACGTCGGCGACCATCTGAGCGGCGCCGTCGCCAACGTGCTCGGCGACGGCCGTCGGCACTTCGAGCAGGCGGTGTTCGCCGACGAACTCTCGGCGCAGTCGCTCGAGGCGACGCGCGCGACGATCAGCGCGCAGTGGCACGCGCTCGCCGCCGCGCTCGTGCCGCAGCTCGAGGCCGCGATCGCAGCCGATCGCGCCGCGGGCCGCGCGCAGGACCAGCGCCTGCGCATCGGCCTCTTCAGCTACAGCCAACGCATGCCCGACGACTCGGGCACGACGCCGGATGACGCGGCCATCCGGACGAACGAAGCTCTGCCGCCCATCCCCACAAACGAGAGAGACCGCTCATGAGCACACGCACTCCAGTCACCGGCATCGCGCCGCCGCCTGCCCCGCGCCGCCTGCTGCGCGCCGTATGCACCTTGTCGGCGGCAGCGCTGCTGCTCGCCTGCGGCGGCGGCGGGGGCGACGTCGCCGGTGTCGGCACCGGCGGCACCGGATCGTTCAGCATCGGCACCGTCACCGGCTTCGGCTCGGTCTTCGTCAACGGCGTGCGCTACGAAGACGACGGCGCGCGGCTGATCGACGACGACGGCACGGTGACGATCCTCGGCAGCAGCGCCAACCCGCTGCGCGTGGGCATGGTGGTCGAGGTCACCGGCAGCGACGACGGCGGCGTCCGCAGCGCGACGCAGATCGCCTACGGCGCCGAGCTCGAAGGGCCGGTGACCGCGGTCGACGCCGCCGCCGGCACCTTCCGCGTCTTCGGCGTCACGGTGCGCACAACGTCGACGACGGTCTACGAAGATATCGCCGGTGTCGCGTCGCTCGCCGCCGGCAACGTGGTCGAGGTCCACGGCCTGCCCGACAGCGCCGGCCGGATCGTCGCGACCCACGTCGAGCGCGAGGCGACGAGCGAGGCCGCCTACGCGGCGGACGGTGGCACCTACCGGCTGCGCGGGCCGGTCGACGGGCTCCTCAGTTCGTCGTCGGGCAGCACCTTCACGCTGCGCGGCGTCGCGATCCGCACCGACGGCGCAACGCAACTCGACGGCACGCCGACCGAAGGCGCCTCGGTCAGCGTGCGCCTGAACCCGACGCTGCAGTCCGACGGCCGCTATCTCGCCCAGCGCGTCAAGGTGCGCAGCGCGTCGTTCGACGATCTGCCCTCTTCCGCTGAGGCCGAGATCGAAGGCTACGTCAGCGATCTCGATGCGAGCGCCGGCAACTTGAGCGTTGCCGGCTATCCGGTGCGGCTCGCGGCGAACGTCGCCTACGAGGACGGCACCGCCGCCGACCTGAAGAACGGCGTGCGCATCGAGGCCAAGGGCAGCGTCACCAACGGCGTGCTGGTCGCGGCGCGGATCGAGTTCGAATCGCTCGACGACGATGACGACGGCGATGACGACGAGGTGCCGGGCGGGCTGCCCGAGTTCGAGTTCAAGGGCACGGCCGCGTGCATCGAATGCGGCGCCAGCAGCGGCAGCTTCGGCATCAAGGGCGTCACCGTGACCTACGACGCGCGCACCGAGTTCGACGACGGCCTGAGCGGCACGACACTCGAAGGCCGCATCGTCGAGGTCGAGGCCGTGGCCGAGACGAGCACGGGGGGCACCGTCTACCGCGCGACGAAGATCGAGCTCGACGACTGATCGGCGATGCCGCCGCCCACGCGCCGCTGCACATGGGCGGCGCAGTGGTTCGATTCAGCGGCGAGTGCCATCCCGACGCGCGAGAGCCAACCGGGCGTGGTTGGTTCTTCTTCGACCCATGGCTCGGCACTGGCGCGCTTTCGGTCGGGGTCGCGACGGGCGAAGCCGCAGCGGCCTCAGCGGCCTCAGCGCGTCGCCCCGAACGCCGGGTGGTAGGTGACGATCCCGTGCGGGGCCGAATCGTCGAGCGGGACGGCCAGGAAGTAGCCGGGCGGCGCCCCGGGGAGGACCAGATCAGCGGTCGCGCGAAAGCCGAAGCGCCGGTAGTAGTCGGGGTCGCCGAGCAGTACGCATCCACTCGCAGCGCGCGGCCGCAGAGCCGCAAGCGCAGCGTGCATCAACGAGGCGCCGATTCCGCGCCGCTGATGCGCGGGGAGCACCGAGATCGGGCCCAGGCCGTACCAGCCGGCCGCACCATCGCTGATCGACACCGGCGAGACGGCAACATGGCCGACGACCGCATCGTCGAGCGCTGCGACGAGCGAAATCGTCAGCGCGCCCGCACGCCGCAGCGCATTGACGATGTGCTGCTCGGTATGGCTGGTGTGCGGCGCCTGCGCGAAAGCTGCGCGCGTGACGGCATCGATCGCCGCCGCATCGGCCGGCAGTTCGTCCCTGATCGCGAGCGACATCGGGCTCGCCGGCGTCAGACGATGAAGCCGTCGGCAGGCTGAGCGACTTCGGCCCGCGATCGCGGCGCGCTACGCATCCGCCGGGACGGCAGCGGCGACGCCTTGCACTTCGATGACCCGCGGGTCGTCGGCGAACTCGGTGAGCAGCCTGCGCACGCGCTCCTGCCAGATCGTGCCGAAGAGTTGCTCCTCTTCCTCGCTCGCGACGCCCGTCAGGCAGCGCGGCATCAGGACCGGGACACGGGCGTCGCCCGGCACGTGCTCGAGATGCGCGCTGACGACGACCGACGCGCCGGTGTCGAGCCGCGTGAAGCGGATCTGCCCCGGCAGGTCGACGCCGAAGGCGAGCAGCCGGCGCCGATCGAAGCGGCCGGCGAGGCCCTTGAAGCCGGTATCGACCGTCGCGCCGGTGAGCAGCGTCACGACGTTGGCGATCACCCCGGTCACACCCTCGAGCGCGTCGTTGCGCAGTTCGACGCTGATGCCGCCGCGCACCGGCAGCGAGTCGGGATAGAGCGCACCGAAGGCAGCGCGCGTCATCAGGTAGGCCGACGCGACCGTCGGGCACGAATGGCCGGCGAGCCGGACCACATCGGCGTAGCCGTATTCGAGGATGCCTCCCGGCGCGGCGCCGAGGAACGCGGCGAGCGGATCGCGCACGCGGATGCGCGGCGCGGCGTCGTAGAAGTCGGGCAGTTGCATGGTGATGATCTCCGGCATGGGTTCGAGGATTCGCTGAATCGGCAGTTCGCGCCGGCCGTTCAACGCGGAACGAAATAGGTCGACTTCTCGCGCGCGGTCGTCACGACGCCGTCGTCGTCGGTCGAGACCTCGAGCACGATCGGGCTGGCGCGACCGCGGTAGGCCTCGGCCGCCTCGGGCGCGAGCGCGAGGCGCAAGACGAGCGTGCCGATGCCCGTCGGCGGCACGTCGACCGCGGCCGGCGAGGTGATGCGCAACCCCGGCAGGCCGGACGCCTCGACGCGGTAGCGCCGCGCCTGCTCGGTGCCGTTGGCGATGTGCAGCGTATAGACGTTCTCGATCTGCCCGCCTTCGACGACGCGCGCGAGCGACCCCCGATCCTTGATGATGTCGACCGTGAAGCCCTTGCGCAGCGACAGGCTCGCGACGAAGGCGATGCTCGCCGCGATCAGCACCGCGCCGTAGATCAGCACCCGCGGGCGCAGCACGCGGCGCAGCATCTCGTTGCGCGTCAGGTGGCTGGCAACGCCGCGCTCGGTCGCGTAGCGGATCAGCCCCGGCGGGTAGTTCATGCGGCCCATCACGTCGTCGCAGACGTCGACGCAGGCGGCGCAGCCTATGCATTCGTTCTGCAGGCCGTTGCGGATATCGATGCCGGTCGGGCAGACCTGCACGCAAAGGCCGCAGTCGACGCAGTCGCCGAGGCCCAATGCCTTCGGATCGGCCTTGCGCGAGCGCGAACCGCGCGCCTCGCCGCGCTGTGTGTCGTAGGCGATGACGAGCGAATCCTTGTCGATCAGCGCGCTCTGGAAGCGCGCATACGGGCACATGTACTTGCACACCTGCTCGCGCATGTAGCCGGCGTTGCCGTAGGTCGCGAAGGCGTAGAAGAGGATCCAGAACACTTCCCACGGCGACAGCGCGAACGACGCGAGGCTCGCGCCGAGGGTGCGGATCGGCGTGAAATAGCCGACGAAGGTAAAGCCGGTGACGAGCCCGATCGAGATCCACGCAAGCTGCTTGGCGCCCTTGCGGGCGAGCTTCTCGGCGCCCCACGGCGCAGCGTCGAGCCGGATGCGGGCGACGCGGTCGCCCTCGGTGTGGCGCTCGACCCAGAGGAAGATCTCGGTATAGACCGTCTGCGGACACGAATAGCCGCACCACAGGCGGCCGGCGACGGCGGTGAAGAAGAACAGCGCGAGTGCCGAGATGATGAGCAGCGCCGCAAGATAGATCAGATCCTGCGGCTGCAGCACGAGGCCGAAGACGAAGAAGCGGCGCTGCGAGATATCGAACAGCATTGCCTGCCGTCCGTTCCATTGCAGCCACGGCAGGCCGTAGAAGATGCCCTGCGTGAGCCACACCATCGTCCAGCGCCAGCGCGCGAACCAGCCGTGGACGGCGCGCGGATAGACCTTCGCCTGCTTCTCGTACATCGAGACCACGAAGTCCGCGTCCGCCGCGGCGGCGACCGGGCGAATCGGGATCACTGGGCGAGGCTCGGACATGCCGGCTGCGCGATCAACGGCGCTGCGGCGCCGTGCGGCTGGCGGCGGCGCGTGCGCGAAGGCGCATCACTTGACGACGAAGTCGATCACGATCGCGCCCGGGTCGCGCTGGCGGTATTCGATGCTCACGCGCTCGCCGTAGTGCGTCATGATCTGGTCGAGCAGCGGCAGCGGATCGTGGTCGTTGACGAAGCGCATCGTCTCGCCCGGGTTGAGCGCATCGAGCGCGCCGAAGATCGCCGCATGGCGAAAGCGCTTCGCGATGCCGCGCGCGTCGAAGGGGTAGATCGCGGTCGGCGAGAGGTGCAGGTGGGCTTGCGACATGACGGCCTTTCAGCGGGTTGTAAAGATGGATGCGGAATGCACCTATTCTACGGAGTGCGCCGGCCTAAAGCAATATCCACCATACATCTTCACAACGGGGCGTACCGGCCGATGGCCTCGCCCCGGCGCCGGCGTCGGGCCCTACGCTTGGCCGGGCGGCGCGTCGAAACGCAGTTCTCCGGCCGTCGCCACGCCGTTGCGTCGGCCCGGATACTCGAGCCACGCCATCGCGACGTTGAGCTCGTCGACGATGCGCGCCGCGTCGATGCGCGCTCCTTCGCGCGTCTCGATGCTCTCGGTCGTGTGCGCATCCGACACCAGCGTCAGGTCGTAGCCGCGGTCGAGCGCGGCGTAGGCCGTCGCGCGGATGCACCAGTTCGTCGCCGCACCCGCGAGCACGATGTGCGACGCCGCGCGGCGCGCGAGTTCGTCTTCGAGCGTCGTCTGCTCGAACGCCGAGTTGAAGCGCTTGTGAACGACGGCTTCGTCCGCGCGCGGCGCGAGTTCCGACACCCATTGCCAGGCCGGCGTGTCCGGTGCGAGTTGCTCGTCGCCGTGCTGCACCCAGATCACCGGCACGCCTTGCGTGCGCGCGCGCTCGACAGCGCGCGCGACATTGGCGACGATGCGCGGCGCGTCCCACGCATCGCGCACGACGCCGACCTGGACATCGACCACAACCAATGCGGCATTGCCGCCTTCGCGTACGGTAGCCATCGTCATCGTCTCCCGAGAGCGCGGCACCGGCCCGCGCGCGACCGACTGTAGCGCGTCATCCGCGACGCCGCGCCGGACGAATCAGCAGGGCTTGCAGTGCGCACCGCCGGTCAGACCGGATACCGCGGTTCGATATCTTCGACCACGGGACACGCAAAAACGATCTCGAAGCTCGTGATACCGCCCGCGCAGGTCGCGGCGATCGTCGCGCCGTGCGCCTGGACGATCGACTTCGTGATCGCGAGGCCGAGGCCGACGCCTTCGCTCGCCTTGCTGCGCGACGGGTCGACGCGATGGAAACGCTCGAAAACGCGCTCGAGATGCTCGGCCGGAATCGCCTCGCCCGGATTCTCGACGCGCAGTACCGTCTCGCCCGAAGGCCGGATCGCGACGCGCACCCGCACCGTGCCGCCGCGCGGCGTGTGGCGGATCGCGTTCGACAGCAGGTTGCCGAGCGCGCGGCGGATCATCAGGCGGTCGCCGTCGATGCCGCCCTCGCCTTCGAGCGCGAGGCCGACGCCGCGCTCGTCGGCATAGGCGTCGTAGAACGCGAACAGCGCCTGCGCCTCGGCGCCGAGGTCGACCCGCTCGCGATGCGGCACCATCAGGCCGTGGTCGCTCTGGGCGAGGAACAGCATGTCGGTGATCATGCGCGCGAGGCGCTCGTACTCTTCGAGATTGGAATAGAGGACCTCGCGGTATTCGTCGGCGCTGCGCGCCTTCGATACGGCGACCTCGGTCTGCGTGCGCAGGTTGCTGATCGGCGTGCGCAGCTCGTGCGCCAGGTCCGACGAGAAGTCCGACAGCCGCCGAAACGATTCCTCGAGCCGCGCCAGCATGTCGTTCAGCGCGCTCGCCAGGTCGACGAGTTCGGCCGGCACTGCGGCGAGCGGCAGCCGTTCCCCGAGGCGGCTCGCCGAGATGTCCTGCGTGACGCGCGCCATCGCCCGCATCGGCGCCAGGCCGCGGCGCGCGGCGGCCCAGCCGAGCAGCGCGGTGATCGCGATGCCGCCGCCGATCGCGAGCATCAGGCTGCGCCGAAACGCCGACAGGAAGACGAGGTGGTGCTCGATATCGAGCGCGACGGCGACCGTTGCCGGCCCCTGCCCCGCGATGCCGGTCGCGGCCTGCGCGACGATGCCGCGAAAGCTCTTGCCGCCCGCGTGCCAGACGAGCGGCGCAGGCGGCGCCGACGCATCAGCCTGCGCGAAAAGTGCCGCTGGAATGTCGGCGTGACCCGACGCGAACAACTCGCGGCCGTCGGCCGCGATGACGCGCAACGCGAGATCGTGGTGGCCGACGAGCGCATCGGCCAGGCTCGCCGCCGCGGCGTCCAGATCGCCGGGCGCCTGCACACGCGCGAGGCGGTGACGGACGAGTTCGAGCTTGCCTTCGAGTTCGGTCAGGTCCTGCTGCTCGAAGTGCGCCTCGACGAGATGGCCGACGAGCACGCCGACGCCGATCAGCACCGCCGCCGACGCCGCGGCGAAGAGCAGCGTGAGCTGCAGCGTGATCGACGCCCGGGCGCGGATCAAGCGCCGCCTTCCGCGTCGAGCACGTAGCCCATGCCGCGCACGGTGCGGATCAGCTTCGTCTGGAAGCCGTCGTCGATCTTCGCCCGCAGCCGGCGCACCGCGACCTCGATGACGTTGGTGTCGCTGTCGAAGTTCATGTCCCAGACCTGGGACGCGATCAGCGAGCGCGGCAGCACCTCGCCCTGGCGGCGCAGCAGCAGCTCGAGCAGCGCGAACTCCTTGGCGGTGAGGTCGATGCGGCGGCCGCCACGCGTGACGCGCCGGCGCAGCAGGTCGAGCTCCATGTCGGCGGCGCGCAAGTGCTCGGCCTCGATCCCCTTGCCGCGGCGCAGCAGCGTGCGAACGCGCGCCAGCAGCTCGGCGAACGCGAAGGGCTTCAGCAGGTAGTCGTCGGCGCCCGACTCGAGGCCCTTCACGCGGTCCTCGACCTGGTCGCGCGCGGTGAGGAACAGCACCGGCATGCGCAGCCCCGCGGCGCGGATGTCGCGCAGCACCTGCCAGCCGTCGATGCCGGGCAGCATGACGTCGAGCACGACGAGATCGTAGTCCTGCGTCAGCGCCTGGTGGCGGCCGTCGAGCCCGTCGCGAACGAGGTCGGCGACAAAGCCGGCCTCGGCGAGCCCCTGCTTCAGGTAGTCGCCGGTCTTGGGTTCGTCTTCGACGATCAGGATCTTCATCGTTGGATTCTTCGACGTGCGATTGTGCGCGGCGCGCTGCCGTGGCGGCCGAAGATGACAACTTTGTAATCCGGCTGCAAACCGGCTGACAGCATCGCGGCGGCAGCATAGGCGCCATCCGTTGATCACACGACCGCGATGAACCTTGCATCTCATTTGATCGGCCGCCGCCGCTTCGGCACGGCGATCGCCGCCCTTGCGCTCGCACCCTTTGCTCCGGCCCGGGCCAACGAGCCGCCGCTGATCGAAGTCTGGAAGTCGCCGACTTGCGGCTGCTGCAAGGACTGGATCGCGCACGTCGAGGCAAACGGCTTTCGCACCCGCACCCACGACAACGGCAACACCGACGCCCGCCAGCGGCTCGGCGTCGACATCCGCTACGGCTCGTGCCACACCGCACTCGTCGGCGGCTATGCGATCGAAGGCCACGTGCCGGCGCGCGAGATCAAGCGATTGCTGAAGGAAAAACCCGCCGCGATCGGGCTTGCGGTGCCGGCGATGCCGCTCGGCTCGCCCGGCATGGACGGCCCCGAATACGGCGGGCGCAAGGACGCCTACGACGTCCTGCTGCTGACCAAGGGCAAAGGCGCGAGCGTCTTCCAGGCCTACCGATGAAGCCGGCGTGGGCGCTCGCGCTCGCGGCGCTGATCGCCTCGCCGCTGCACGCGCAGACGCTCGCCCAGGCGCTGGCCCAGGCCTGGGCGCACGCGCCGCAGGCCGGTGCATTCGCCGCGCGCGACGCCGAGGCACAGGCCGGCAGCGAGCTTGCGTCGAACCTGCTCGCGGCGCCCGCTTCGGTATCCATCTCGACCTTGAACGACCGGCTCGGCAGCGGCGAAGGTCTGCAGGAGTGGGAGGTCGAACTGACGCTGCCGCTGTGGCTGCCGGGGCAGCGCGGCGCACGCGAGACGCAGGCGCAAAGCGCTGCCGACGAGGTCGCCGCGCGGCGCCGCGCGCTGCGCCTGCAGCTTGCCGGCGAACTGCGCGACGCGTGGTGGGCGCTTGCCGCGGCGCGCGCCGACGCGGTGCTTGCCGATCAGCGCCTCGCGACCGCTGCCGCGCTCGAAGCCGATGTCCAGCGCCGCGTGAAGGCGGGCGATCTGGCGCGCGTCGATGCCAACCTCGCGGCGGGCGAACGGCTCGCCGCGCGGTCCGCGCAGCTCGACGCCGGCCGCGCGCTGCGCAGCGCCGAGCAGGCCTGGCGCCAACTTACCGGCAACCCGCCGCCGGCAACGCTCGCGCCCGAAGCGCCCGCCGCCGCATCCGCCCCGGACGACGACCACCCCGCACTTGCCGCCATGCTTGCCGCGTCGCGCACGGCGCAGGCGAGCCTTCAGGTTGCCGCAGCGACGCGGCGCGACGCGCCCGAACTCGCGCTGCGCTACTTTCGCGACCGCCCGACGTACAACGACGAGCCGAGCCACGCGGTCGGCGTCAAGTTGACGCTGCCGTTCTCGTCGGGTCCGCGCCTGCGCCAGGAAAGCGCCGGCCTGCAGGCCGAGCTGGCACAGGCCGACGGCGAACTCGAGCAGGCGCGGCGCAAGCTTGCGCTGGACGCCGAGACGGCACGCCTCGACCTCGACGCCGCGCGGCGCCAGATCGAGCTGGCGCGCGAGCGGCGCACGCTCGACGCCGACACGCTGGCGCTTGCGCAGAAGTCGTTCGCGCTCGGCGAATCGGGGCTGCCCGCGCTGCTGCTCGCGCGCGCCGCCGCCTACGCGGCAGACGCGTTGCTCGTCCGCGAGGAGATCGCCGCCGACGCGGCGCAATCGCGCCTGAACCAGGCGCTCGGAGTACTGCCATGAGATCGGCTGCGATCGTTCTTGCGTTGCTGCTGGCCGGCAACGCCTTCGCCCACGGCGGCGAGGACCACGGCGACGGCGCTGCTGCCACGCCAGCCGCCGCGGTCGAAGCCGGCCCGCGCGCAACCGCCGCGAGCGAGGACTTCGAACTCGTCGCGCTGCCGCAGGGCGACAAGCTGCTGATTTACCTCGACCGCTTCGCGACCAACGAGCCGGTTGCCGGCGCGACGATCGAGATCGAAAGCGGCGCGTTCAAGGCCGTCGCCGCTGCGGTCGGACCCGGGGTCTACGCGGTCACCGGCGACGCCTTCAAGACACCCGGCCGCCACGCGCTGACGATCACGATCGAGACCGACGCAAAGTCCGGCGGCATCTCCGATCTGCTGAGCGCGACGCTCGACGTTGCGGCGCCGAAGGCTGCCGGCGGCGATTCCGATATCCGCTCGCCGCTGGCCATCGCCGGCCTCGGTCCGACGACGCTGTCGCTCGTCGTCGCTGTCGTGCTGCTCGCGATCGGCGCGATCGCATGGCGCCGCCGCGCTCGCGCAGGCACCGAAGGACCGACGCCATGAGCAACAGCCTCGTACGGGCGACGCTGCTCGCCGCCGCACTGCTCGCCCCGCTGCTCGCCATCGCGCACGGCGACGAGGACCACGGGCCAAGCGAGGCCCCCGCCGCCGCAACGCTGCCGAGCGGCAGCGCGCCGCAGCGCCTGCCCGACGGCAGCGTCTTCGTGCCGAAGGCGGTGCAGCACCAGCTCGGCGTGCGAACCGAGCTTGCGACGCTCGGGCCGCTCGCGGCGTCGGTCGAACTCAACGGCCGCGTCGTCGCCGACCCTGCCGCGAGCGGCCTCGTGCAGGCAAGCCAGCCGGGCCGCATCGAGCCGCCGGCAGCCGGCCTGCCGACGCTCGGCCAGAGGGTCGCGCAGGGGCAGGTGCTGGCCTGGCTGCGGCCGGCGGCGAGCAGCATCGACATCGCGAACCAGCGCGCGCAACTCGCCGCGCTCGACGCCGAGGCCGCGCTTGCCGCCAAGCGTGTCGAACGCGTCGAGCAGCTCGAAGGCGCGCTGCCGCAAAAGGAGATCGACGCCGCGCGCGTCGAGCGCGCCGCGATCGACAAGCGCCGCGCCGCGGTGCGCGCGAGCGTCGATCGCGCCGAAGCGCTGCGCGCGCCGGTGGCGGGCGTGATCAGCGCCGCGGCGGTGAGCGCCGGCCAGGTCGTCGATGCACGCGAGACGGTGTTCGAGGTCGTCGATCCGGCGCGCCTCGCGGTCGAGGCGCTCGCCTACGACCCGGCGCTCGCGCAGGGCATCACCAAGGCATCGGCCGCGCTGCCGGGCGGCGGCACGGCCAAGCTCGGCTTCGTCGGCGCCGGCCGCCAGTTGCGCGAGCAGGCGCTGCCGCTGCTGTTTCGCGTCGCCGCCGCCGACGCGCCGCTCGCCGTCGGCCAGCCGCTCGCGGTGACGGTGCAGACCGGCCGCAGCGTCGAAGGCGTCGCGCTGCCGCGCGCGGCGCTCGCTCGCAATGCGGCCGGCGACTGGATCGTCTGGCTGCACACCGGCGCCGAACAGTTCGCGCCGCGCAAGGTCGCGTTCCAGGCGCTCGACGCCGGCCGCGTCGCGGTCACCGCCGGTGTGCACGGCGGCGACCGCGTCGTGACGCAGGGCGCGAGCCTGCTCGGCCAGGTCCGGTAGGGCCTGTTCACACTACGGGAAGAGACCGCGTTGTGACCAGGAATGCCGCAGGCAAGGCGCAAACCGCAGCCGGGTTGGACACCCGGCGAGGATTTGCAACGCCGCATGCGGCATTCCTGGCCGCAACCCGAAGGGAAGGCCCGCCGGCACGGGCCACTTATCGTTGCATCGTTTGCCCGCACGTCAGTCCCGTCGGCGCGCTGCGCCTGGATTGGCCCGTGCCGGCGGGCCTTCGCGGCCCTTCCCGTAGTGTGAACAGGCCCTAAATGTTCGAGGCGCTGATCCGCTTCAGCCTGCGCCAGCGCCAGCTGGTGCTGTGCGTTTCGCTGTTGCTCGTCGTCGCCGGTGGGTTGACGGTGCGCCAGATGCCGGTCGATGTGTTCCCCGACCTCGACCGGCCGACGGTGACGCTGATGACCGAGGCCGGCGGCATGGCGCCGGAGGAAGTCGAGCAGCTCGTCAGCCTGCCGATCGAATCGGCGATGAACGGCATGCCGGGCGTGACGCGCGTGCGATCGGTATCGGGCGTCGGGCTGTCGATCGTCTACGTCGAGTTCGCCTGGGGCACGGACATCTACCGCAACCGCCAGCAGGTCAGCGAGCGGCTCAACCTCGTGCGCGAGCAGATACCGCCCGGCGTGCTGCCGCAGCTCGGGCCGATCTCGTCGATCATGGGCGAGATCCTGCTCATCGCGCTGCCGGCCGACCCGGCCAAGGCGAGCCCGATGCAGGTGCGCGAGTTCGCCGACTGGGTGCTGCGCCCGCGGCTCCTGACGATCCCCGGCATCGCTCAGGTGATCCCGATCGGCGGCGAAGTGCGGGAGTACCGCGTCGCGCTGCGTCCGGCGCAGCTGCAGGCGCTGGCCGTCGAGCGCGCCAAGCTCGACGCCGCGCTCGCCGATTTCGGCGCCAACACGAGCGGCGGCTTTCTCGAGGCGCAGGGCCGCGAGGTGCTGATCCGCCAGATCGGCCGCACGCACCGCATCGAGGATCTGCGCAACCTCGTCGTCGATGTGAAGAACGGCCAGCCGATATTGCTGTCGCAGCTCGCCGACGTGACGATCGTCGCCGCCACCAAGCGCGGCGACGCGAGCTACAACGCCAAGCCCGCCGTCGTGCTGTCGGTGCAGAAGCAGCCCGGCGCCGACAGCGTGCGGCTCACGCGCGAGGTCGAGGCGGCAATCGCGTCGCTTGCGGCGAGCCTGCCGGCGGGGATGGAAAAGCCGCAGTTCCTCTTTCGCCAGGCCGACTTCATCGAGCATTCGGTCGGCAACGTCGTCGAGGCGCTGCGCGACGGCGCGATCCTCGTCGCGATCGTGCTGTTCGCGTTCCTGCTCAACGTCCGCACGACGCTGATCTCGCTGGCCGCGATTCCGGTCTCGCTGCTCGCGACGGCACTCGTCTTCCACGCCTTCGGCCTGTCGATCAACACGATGACGCTCGGCGGCCTCGCGATCGCGATCGGCGAACTGGTCGACGACGCCGTCGTCGGCGTCGAGAACGTGCTGCGCCGCCTGAAGCTCAATCGCGCGCTGCCCGCGCCGAAGCCGGCGATCGAGGTCATCGCGAAGGCGACGCTCGAGGTGCGCTCGGCGATCGTCTACGCGACGGTCATCATCGTCCTCGTCTTCGTGCCGCTCTTCGTGCTGCCGGGAATCGAGGGGCGGCTCTTCACGCCGCTGGGCATCGCCTACATCGTCTCGATCCTCGCCAGCATGATCGTCTCGGTGACGCTGACGCCGGTGCTCGCCTACTACCTGCTGCCGGGGATGAAGCGGCTCGATCATGGCGACGGCGCGCTCGTCGCCTGGCTCAAGCGGCTCGATGCGCGGCTGCTCCGCTGGTCGTTCGCGCACTCGGGCAAGCTGCTCGCCGCCGCGCTCGCCGCCGTCGCCGTCGCGGCGGCCAGCATCGCCTTCTTCCCGCGCTCGTTCCTGCCGCCGTTCAACGAGGGCACGCTGACGATCAACGTGCTGCTGAACCCGGGGAGCTCGCTTGCCGAATCGAACCGCGTCGGCACGCTCGCCGAGCAGCTCGCCGCCGCCGTGCCCGAGGTCACGCAGGTCGGCCGGCGCACCGGCCGCGCCGAACTCGACGAGCACGCCGAGGGCGTGCACTACACCGAGATGGACGTCGATCTGAAGCCGTCCGCGCGCAGCCGCGACGAGATCGTCGCCGACATCCGCAAGCGGCTGGCCGTGCTGCCGGCGGCGATCAGCATCGGCCAGCCGATCTCGCACCGGCTCGACCATTTGCTGTCGGGCGTGCGGGCGCAGATCGCGCTGAAACTCTACGGCGACGACCTCGACACGCTGCGCGGCCTGGCAGATGAACTGCGCGAGCGGCTGGCGGCAATCCCCGGCATCACCGACCTGCAGATCGAGAAGCAGGTGCTGATCCCGCAGGTCAAGATCCGCGTCGACTACGACGCCGCGGCGCGCCACGGCGTCGCGCCCGGCGCGCTGCTGCGATCGCTCGAGCAGATGATCGACGGCGAGCGCATCACGCAGGTGATCGAGGGCAACCGCCGCTTCGACCTCGTCGTGCGTCTGCCCGACGCGGCGCGCGACGTCGACGCGCTCGCGAAGCTGCCGATAGCGACGCCGCTTGGCAGCGTGCCGCTCGCGCAGCTCGCGACGATCGACGACGGCGACGGGCCGAACCAGATCAGCCGCGAGAACGGCCGAAGGCGGATCGTCATCTCGGCCAACACCGACGGCAGCGACATGGCGAAGACGATCGCCGCGGTGCGCGCCGAGCTGGACGCCCGGCCGCTGCCGGAAGGCTACTTCACCGCGCTCGAAGGCCAGTTCCAGGCGCAGGAGGAAGCGTCGCGCCTGATCGCGCTGCTCGCACTCGTCTCGCTCGCGCTGATCTTCCTCGTCCTCTACAGCCGCTACCGCTCTTCGACGCTCGCGCTCATCATCATGGGCAATATCCCGCTCGCGCTCGTCGGCAGCGTCGCCGCGCTGTGGATCTCGGGCCAGCCGCTGTCGGTCGCCGCGCTCGTCGGCTTCGTCACGCTCGCCGGCATCGCGACGCGCAACGGCATCCTGAAGATCAGCCACTACATCAACCTGTGCGCGTTCGAAGGCGAACGATTCGGCCAGCCGATGATCGTGCGCGGCTCGCTCGAGCGGCTGACTCCGGTGCTGATGACGGCGCTCGTCGCCGCGTTCGCGCTCGTGCCGCTGCTGCTCGCGGCCGACGCGCCGGGCAAGGAAGTGCTGCACCCGGTCGCCGTCGTCATCTTCGGCGGGCTCGTCAGCTCGACACTGCTCGACAGCCTGCTCACGCCATTGATGTTCTGGCGCTGGGGCGAAAAGCCGCTCGCCCGCTTGCTTGCCGCGCACGAAGCGCAGAGTTTTTGATCGACCACCCCGCAAGGAGAAGACCATGAAGAGAAGAACCACCCTCGCCCTCGCCGCCGCGCTCGCGCTGCTGGCCACCGGCGCCGCGCGCGCACACGACGACGCGACCCTCGACAAGACCGCCGCGCCGCACGGCGGGCAGTTGCGGATGGCGGGCATCTACCACTTCGAGCTCGTCCTCGTGCAAGACAGCAAGACAGCGAAGGACAACCCGGTCGTCGTCTACCTGACCGACCATGCGGGCAAGCCGGTCTCGAGCGCCGGCGCGACTGGGAGCGCAACGCTGCTGGGAGCATCGGGCAAGGCGACGGCGACGCTGCAACCCGACGGCGACAACCGCCTGAAGGGCGCCGCGAAGTACGCGTCGACACCCGACACCAAGGTCGTGCTCGCGATCACGATGCCCGGCAAGCAGCCCGAGCAGGCGCGCTTCACGCCGTTCGCGAAGACGCAGGACCAGGCGCACGGCGGCATGCACGGCGACGCGACGGCGAAGAAGTAGCCGGCATCGATTCCGCTGCGCTGCATTCGCCGGCACACCGTGCGCGGTGAAGCGATGCCGCTCGAACGAAGCTGACGGCGCGGCGACTTCGATGTAACGTGGCCGTCATCCGGCGGTCAGCGTCGCAGGTCCACGATGCGAACCGATCCGGCTTCAGCGGTCCCACCGGCAGGGCGCTCCCGGCCAGCGCGGAGGAAACCGGGCGCGTTTGCGGAACACGGAGGATGCAGATGTTCTTCAACGGCGGATTCGGCATGGGCGGCATGCACGTCACGGGATGGTTCCTCTGGATCATCCTGATCGGCGTCATTCTCTTCATCGTCTTCGGCCGCCCCGGACGGCGGCGCGAAACGCCGCACGAGGTCTTGCGCAGGCGCCTCGCGAGCGGCGAGATCACGACCGACGAGTACGAGAAGCGCAAGGCGCTGCTCGACCGGGACGCACCCGGCGGCAAGGGCTGAAGGGGTCGCGATGGCGGGCGAGCACGCAGCGCACGCTCATGTGAAGCGCGGCGCGGCATCGGCGACGCCGGCAGAGCACGCAACCGCTCCCGGCACGATCTACACCTGCCCGATGCACCCGGAGATCCGCCAGGATCATCCGGGCAACTGCCCGAAGTGCGGCATGACGCTCGAGCCGCTGCTGCCAGCGCTCGATGACGGCGACGACAACCCGGAGTTGCGCGACTTCCAGCGCCGCTTCTGGTGGACGCTGCCGTTCACGCTCGCCGTCGCGACGCTCGCGATGGCCGGCCACGGCCTGGCGTGGTTTCACGGCGCGACGCAGAACTGGATCGAATTCGGCCTCACGCTGCCGGTCGCGCTGTGGGCCGGCTGGCCGTTCTACGTGCGCGGCGTGCAGTCGGTGCGCCATCGCAGCCCGAACATGTGGACGTTGATCGGCCTCGGTACGAGCGTCGCCTTCGTCTACAGCGTCGTCGCGACGCTCGCGCCGCAGCTCTTTCCGGCGAGCTTCATGGTCGATGGCCGCGTCGCGGTGTATTTCGAGGCGGCGGCGGTGATCATTTCGCTGACGCTGCTCGGCCAGATCCTCGAACTGCGGGCGCGCTCGCAGACGTCGGCTGCGATCAAGGCACTCCTCGGCCTCGCGCCGAAAACGGCGCGCCGCATCGAGGCTGACGGCATCGAGGCCGACGTGCCGCTCGCGCATGTGCATGTCGGCGACCGGCTGCGCGTGCGCCCGGGCGAGAAGGTGCCGGTCGACGGCGTCGTCGTCGAGGGCAGCAGCGCGGTCGACGAAGCGATGCTCACCGGCGAGCCGCTGCCGGTCACGAAGCGCCCCGGCGACAAGCTGATCGGCGCGACGCTGAATACGAGCGGCGCGCTCGTGATGCGCTCCGAGCACGTCGGCGCGGCGACCGTGCTCGCGCAGATCGTGCAGATGGTCGCGCAGGCGCAGCGTTCGCGCGCGCCGATGCAGCGCCTGGCCGACGTCGTCGCCGGCTGGTTCGTCGTCGCGGTGGTCGCGATCGCGGTCGCGACGTTCTTCGCCTGGGGCATCTTCGGCCCCGAGCAGGGTTGGGTCTTCGGCCTCATCAACGCGGTGGCGGTGCTGATCATCGCCTGCCCCTGCGCGCTCGGCCTCGCGACGCCGATGTCGATCATGGTCGCCGGCGGCAAGGGTGCGACGAACGGGGTGCTGTTTCGCGACGCCGCGGCG
This sequence comes from Burkholderiaceae bacterium, assembly GCA_014879745.1. Classification (GTDB taxonomy): domain Bacteria; phylum Pseudomonadota; class Gammaproteobacteria; order Burkholderiales; family Burkholderiaceae_C; genus CAIKUF01. The sequence continues at coordinate 19,099 of JACSRM010000227.1, forward strand.
ATCGAGAACCTGCGCAAGGTCGACACGCTGATCGTCGACAAGACCGGCACGCTGACCGAGGGCCGGCCGGCGTTCGACAAGGCGATCGGCTTGAACGGCTTCGACGACGCCGAGGTGCTGCGCCTCGCGGCGAGCCTGGACCAGGGCAGCGAGCATCCGCTCGCCGCGGCGATCGTCGCCGCCGCGCGCGAGCGCGGGCTCGCGCTGGCCAAGCCGCAAGACTTCGACTCCGAATCCGGCATCGGCGTGCGCGGCCGCGTCGATGGTCGCGCGCTTGCGCTCGGAAACACGTCGCTGATGGAGCAGCAAGGCATCGACGTTGCAGCACTGCGCGACGCCGCCGAGGCGCTGCGTGCCGAGGGCGCGAGCGTGATGCACCTTGCCGTCGACGGCCGGTTGGCGGGTCTGCTCGCAGTGTCCGATCCGATCAAAGCGACGACGCCCGCGGCGCTCGCCGCGCTGCGCGGCGCCGGCCTGCGCGTCGTGATGGCGACCGGCGACGGCTTGACGACGGCGCGCGCGGTCGGTGCGCGGCTCGCGATCGACGAGGTGCACGGCGAAGTCAAGCCGGCCGACAAGCTCGCCCTCGTCGAGCGGCTGCAGGCCGAGGGGCGAATCGTCGCGATGGCCGGCGACGGCATCAACGACGCGCCGGCGCTGGCGCGCGCCGACGTCGGCATCGCGATGGGCACCGGCACCGACGTCGCGATGACGAGCGCGCAGCTCACGCTCGTCAAGGGTGATCTGCGCGGCATCGCGACGGCGCGCGCGCTGTCGGTGGCGACGATCGCGAACATGCGCGAGAACCTCGCGTTCGCCTTCGTCTACAACGCGCTCGGCGTGCCGCTCGCGGCCGGCGTGCTCTACCCTTTCACAGGCTGGCTGCTGTCGCCGCTGATCGCGGCGCTCGCGATGAGCCTGAGTTCGGCCTCGGTGATCGGCAACGCGCTGCGGCTGCGCAACGCGGATCTGCGATCGGATTGACCGGCGTCGCGCGCACTGCCAGTGTACGAGCGCGCGATCGTCCGCCATGCGCACTTGCCGGGTAATCCCGGGGCGCGCGGTGCGTCGTCGGGCCGCGAAGGCGTGATAACCTGACCGCGGTCCGCCGCGCTCCCGGCCAGGCGCCGCAACGGCGCGGCATATCCCTCCCGCGATCAAGTCTGGAATCACCATGAGCAAACTGACCCGCCGCGAATTCAACCAGATGGCGGCCGCATCGGCCGTGGCCGGCACACTCGCTGCACCGGCGCTCGTGCGGGCGCAGCCCAAGACGCTGAAGGTCGGCGTGCTGCTGCCGCGTTCGGGCACCCAGGCCTTCATCGGGCAGTCGTGCCAGCTCGGCGCCGACATCTCGCCCGGGCTGATTCGCGAGATGTACGGCGTCGATCTCGAACTGATGAACGCCGACACCGAGACCAACGTCGAGGTCGCGCGTTCGCGCGCCGAGAAGCTGATCAACGACGGCGCGCAGGTGCTGGTCGGGCCGTTCGACTCCGGCGCCGCCGCCGCCATCGCCCAGGTGGCCGAGCAGCGCAAGATTCCGTTCATCGTCAATATCGCCGCCGCGCCGCAGATCACCGAGCAGGGCTACAAGTACACGGTGCGCAACTTCCCGACCGCGGTCGACCTGATCCACAACGGGCTGGCGCTGATGCGCGACCTGTTCCAGGCCACCAATACGGCGCCGCGCAAGGCCGTATTCATGCACGTCAACGATACCTTCGGCACGTCGATGGTGAAGGGCATCGGGGCCATCCTGCCCAAGCTCGACTACCTGCCGTTCAAGGTCGTCGAGACGATCTCGTACGACCCCGCGGCGCGCGACCTCTCGGTCGAGGTGGCGAAGGCGAAGGCGACGAACGCCGACTTCATCATGCTCGTCAGCCGGCTGAACGATGCCATCCTGCTGGTGCGAGAACTCGTCAAGCAGCGCTGGTCGCCGCAGGGCATCATCAGCCCGGGCTCGCCCGGCATGTACGAGGCGCAGTTCTACAAGGCGCTGGGCAACAAGTACTCCGACTACGCGATCTCCAACGTGCCCTGGTACAACCCGAACGCGGCGCTGACCAAGCGCGTCGAGGCGGCGTTCGCCAAGCAGTTCCCGAAGGAGAAGATGATGTTCCACGCGCTGAACGTCGGCTTCACCTTCGAGGCGATGATGATCGCCGCCGACGCCTTCAAGCGCGCCGGCAGCGCCGACGGCGCGGCGCTCAACGATGCGATCCACAAGACCGATATCACCGAGCGGATGATGGTCGGCGGGCCGATCAAGTTCGACGCCAAGGGCCAGAACACGCAGATCGCCTCGGCCTGCATCCAGAACCGCAACGGCCAGCCGGTGGTGGTGCTGCCCAAGGACGCGGCGCAGATGGCGCCCGTCTACCCGGTGCCGAACTGGCAGGCGCGCGGCTGAGCCGGGCGGTCTCGACGCAACGCCGGGTCAGAGCCCGACGGGAGGTGTCTGCGTGCCGATCGACGCGATCGTCAATATCGTCGTCAGCGGCCTGCTGACCGGCCTGGTCTACGGGCTGATGGCGCTCGGCCTGTCGGTCATCTACGGCGTGGTGCGGATCGTCAATTTCGCGCACGGCGAGCTGATGACGCTGGCGATGTACGGTGCGGTATTCGGCTTCGCGCTCGCCGGCATCGATCCGCTGTGGCTGCTGGTGCCGATGGCGCTCGCTTTCTTCGCCGTCGGCTACGCGCTGCAGCGGGTGATCGTCAACCCGTTCATCGACCGGCCCGAGCACTCGCAGTTCATCCTGCTGCTGGCGGTGGCGCTGGTGCTGGTCAACGCCCTGCTGATCGCCTTCGGCCCGGACGCGCGCAGCGTGCAGGTCGACTATGCGCTCGATTCGTACCAGATCGGCCCGCTGCTGGTCGACAAGGTGCGCGTCATCTGCGCCGCGGTCGCGCTCGTCGCCTGTGCGCTGCTGTTCGCGATCTTCCGCTTCACCGCATTCGGCAAGGCGATCCGCGCCTGTGCCGACAACCTGCTCGGCGCGCAGGTGGTCGGGCTCGACGTCAAGCACCTGTACGCGCTGACCTTCGGCCTCGGGACCGCCTGCGTCGGCGTCGCCGGCTGCCTGCTGACGCTGCTGGTCGACGTGACGCCGGTCTCCGGGCCGGCGTATACGCTGCTCGCCTTCGTGATCGTGATCATCGGCGGGCTCGGCTCGATGGTCGGCGCGCTCGCCGGCGGCGTGCTGATCGGCGTCTCCGAGTCGGTCGCCGGGCTGCTGATCACGCCGTCGGCCAAGAGCATGCTGTCGTTCGCGCTGCTGATCCTGGTGCTGGCGTTCAGGCCGCAGGGCCTGTTCAAGGGCAAGTAGATGGACCGCTCGCGCATCGGCCTGCTGGTGCTGCTGGCGCTGCTGCTGGTGGTACCGCCGGTGCTCGACCGCTACCTGCTGTCGGTGCTGATCCTGATCCTGTACTTCGCGTTCGTTGGCCAGGCGTGGAATATCGTGATGGGCTTCTGCGGCCAGCTGTCGCTCGGCCACGCCCTGTTCGTCGGCCTCGGCGCGTACACCGCGGCGGCGCTGTTCCAGCACTTCGGTGTGATTCCGTGGATCGGCATGCTGGCCGCGGTGGCGGTCTGCGTCGCGGCGGCGTCGGTGATCGGCTGGCTCGCATTTCGCTTCGGCATCGGCGGCACCTACTTCGCGCTGCTGACGATCGCCTTCGCCGAGTTCACCCGCATCGGCTTCGACCACCTCACCTGGGTCGGCGCCTCGGGCGGCTTCTTCCTGAAGGTGGTGCAGCAGGACCAGGTCGACCTGCTGCACCTGCGCGGCCACCCGCTGATGTTCTACTACCTCGCGCTGGCGCTGGCGGTCGGCGGCTTCGCGCTGTCGGCGTGGCTGCTGCGCGGCAGGCTGGGTTTTTATTTCCGCGCGATCCGCGACAACGAGGAGGCGGCGCGCGCCGCCGGCGTCGACACCTTCCGCTACAAGATGTTCGCGCTGCAGATCTCGGCCGGCATGACGGCGCTGGCCGGCGTGTTCTTCGCCTTCTACTACAACAACCTCTTCCCGGAGCAGATCTTCAGCATGGGCCGCTCGATCGAGATCATCCTCGCGCCGATCATCGGCGGCGTCGGCACGCTGTTCGGTCCGATCCTGGGGGCGGCGGTGCTCACCGTGCTCTCCGAGGGCATCAACGAACTGCTGTCGATCTCGGGCTACGAGATTCCGGGCGTCAAGCAGATCCTGTACGGCATCGCGCTCGGCCTGGCGATCATGTTCATGCCGAACGGCATCTGGCCCGCGATCGCGAACCGCCTGGGATTCAAGCGCCGGATTGCGCGCGACGATGACGAATCGTGACGTGCGCACCGATACGACGTCCCCGCTGCTCGAGGTGGCGGGGGTGTCGAAGAGCTTTCGCGGCCTGCGCGCGGTCTCGCGCGCCTCGCTCGAGGTCGCGCGCGGCGAGATCGTCGCGCTCATCGGCCCGAATGGCGCCGGCAAGACGACGCTGTTCAACCTGGTGGCCGGCTCGCTCGCGCCCGACGAAGGCACGATCCGCTTCCACGGTGCGAGTATCGAGGGCATGCGCCCGGATCGCGTCTGCGAGGCGGGCATCGGCCGCACCTTCCAGATCGTCAAGCCGTTCGCCGACATGACGGTGCTCGAGAACGCGATGGTCGGCGGCTTTCGCGGCACCGCCGATGCCCGGCTCGCGCGCTCGCGCGCCGATCGCGCGCTCAAGGGGCTGGAGATGTGGCCGCTGCGCGACCGCCCGGCCTCGGCGCTGACGCTGCCCGACCGCAAGCGCCTCGAGGTCGCGCGGGCGCTGGCGACCGAACCGACGCTGCTGCTGCTCGACGAGGTGATGGCGGGCCTGCGGCCGACCGAAACCGACCAGATGGTCGCGGCGTTCAAGCGGCTGGCCGCCGAGCAGGGCGTGACGATTCTGCTGATCGAACACGTGATGCGCGCCGTGATGGCGCTCGCGCAGCGCGTCTATGTGCTGCATCACGGCGAGATCATCGCCTCGGGGACGCCGCAGCAGGTGACGTCCGATGCGCGGGTGCTCGAGAGCTATCTCGGCAGCGGGACGCCGCACTGATGCTCGAGATCCGCGACCTGTCGGTGTTCTACGGCGATGCGCAGGCGATCGACGGCGTGAGCCTGTCGGTCGACGACGGGCAGGTGGTGGCACTGGTGGGCGCGAACGGCGCCGGCAAGACCTCGCTGATCCGCACCGTGGCCGGCATCCTGAAGCCACGCGCGGGATCGATCCGCTTCGACGGCCGCGAGATCGGCGGCCAGGACAGCCACCGCGTGTGCAACCTCGGCGTCGGCCAGGTCGCCGAGGGCCGGCAGGTCTTCCCGTCGCTGAGCGTGCTCGAGAACCTGCAGGTCGGTGCGATGCTGCCGCGCGCCCGGGCGCACGCCGCGGCGGCGCTCGACCGGGTCTTCGCGATGTTCCCCCGACTCGAGGAGCGCGCGTCGCAGTCGGCCGGCACGCTGTCGGGCGGCGAGCAGCAGATGCTCGCGATCGGCCGCTGCCTGATGGGGGCGCCACGCATGATCATGTTCGACGAGCCCTCGCTCGGCCTGTCGCCGACGATGGTGGCCGAGGTCTTTCGCGTCGTCCGCGAACTTCACGCGCAGGGCATGACGATCCTGCTCGTCGAGCAAAACGTCGCCGCATCGCTGCAGATCGCCGACCGCGCCTGCGTGCTGGAAAACGGCCGCATCGTGCTGGAGGGCACGGGCGCTTCGCTGCTCGACGACCCGCGGGTGAAGGAAGCCTACCTCGGCCTGTAGAGGCGTCAGCCGGGCGGCGCGATGCCGCGCCGCTCGCGCATCGCGCGGCCGATCCGCTCGAGCGCATCGTCGCTCAACAGGCGCGCGGCCATCGGCAGCAGTTCCTTCTCCTCGCGCTCGATGTGGCGTTCGTAGAGCGTGATCATGGGCTCGATATCCTGCGCGTCGAGCGACGCCGCGCCGCCGGCGGCGATCGCTTCGAGCTTGATGCGCACCTCCCGCCAGTGCGTCTCGAGGGCGCGATGATCGGCGGTCAGCGCGCCGACGATATCGTGCAAACAGACCGCGTCCGATCCGGCCATCGCCTCGATGAGCGCCGGAAAGAGGTCGGCCTCCTCGTCGGCATGGTGATCCCGGGCCGCGGTATCGAAATAGCGCAGCACGGCGGCCGCGGCGCTGCGCGCGGCGTCGTCGGCGCCGTGCCGGGCCAGATGCGGCACGAGGCGGCGCAAGGTGGCGCATTGGTTCTGGACGCGCTCGTGACAGGCGGCGAGCATCTCGAGCGGCACCTCGAAACTTGCGCCGGGGGCGGAACGGCCTGGCGGGCTGATCTTCATCGCTGCCTCCTCTGGCGTCGCGCCGGTCCGATTTGCGCTGCCGCGTTCAGGCCTGGACCTTGGCGGCATCCGCGCGACGCAATGCCGGCGCCGGCTTCGCACCCCGCACGGGGACGAGTCGCGATACCGGCGGCAGGGCCGATATCGGCTCGGCGATCTCGGCGAGCGTGACGCCGTCGAGCACCTTGAAATAGGCCTGCATCGCGGCGTCGAAGACCCGCTTCAGGCGGCAGGTCGCCGACAGCAGGCAGGCATTCGTGCCTTCGTCGAAGCACTCGACGATCCGGAAGTCGGTCTCGGTGCGGCGCACGATCTCGCCGACCACGATCTGCGTCGGATCCTTCAGCAGCCGCATGCCGCCGCCGCGCCCGCGCGTCGTCGCGATCACGCCCTGGCGCGCAAGGTCGTTGACGATTTTCATCAGGTGGTTCTTCGACAGATGATGATGCTCGGCGAGTTCGGCGATCGTCACCAGCCGATCGGGATTCGCGGCGCAGAACATCAGTACCCGCAGTGTGTAGTCGGTGTAGTCGGTGAGTCGCATCTGTGCCTCAAAAGCTGTACCCGGAGTGTTGCTTTAATGACGGCATCGCCTTAACATGCGTGCATTCTACATCTTATAATTTCCGGCGTGTGAAAGTCTCCGTGGCGCGCCACGCAAGCTTCGATCCCATGAGCCAAGAACGACCCGCCGTGCCGATTGCCCCGCCCTCGCCTGCGCCCGCCGCAGCGCAGGCCGGACAGCCGCGCGGCCTGCCCTTGCTGCGCCTCGGCTTTCGACCGTTCTATCTCGGCGCGGCGGCCTTCGCCTGCCTCTCGGTGCCGCTGTGGCTGGCCGTCTTCTTCGGGCACCTGACGCTGGATGCGCAGATCGCACCCCTCCTGTGGCACGCCCACGAGATGCTGTTCGGCTTCGCCGCCGCCGTCATCATCGGCTTCCTGCTGACGGCCGGCAAGGCGTGGACGGGGCTGGCGACGCCGCGCGGCGCCTTTCTCGGCGCGCTCGCCGGCCTCTGGCTCGCGGCGCGCATCGCGGCGCTGGCCGCCCCGTATGCCGTCTATGCGGTGCTCGACGTGCTGCTGCTGCCGGTGGTGGCCGCCGTGCTGCTGGACGTGCTGCTGCGCTCGGGCAACAAGCGCAACCTGCCGCTGGCCGGGATCCTCGCCCTGCTCGCGCTCGCCAATCTGTGCTTTCATCTTGCCGTGCTCGGCATCATCGGCGTGCAGCCGATGCACGCGCTGTTTGCCGCGCTCGGCCTGATCGTGATGATCGAATGCGTGATGGCCGGCCGCGTGCTGCCGTTCTTCACGATGAGCGCGACGCCCGGCCTGAAGCTCGACGAGAAGCCCTGGGTCGTGAAGGCGACGCTCGCAACGAGCGCGCTCGCGCTCGCGCTGTGGGTGTTCGCGCCGGCCGGATGGATCGTCGCGCTCGCCTTCGTGCTCGCCGCCGCCTGCCACCTGCTGCGCCAGTGGAGCTGGCAGCCGTGGGTCACGCGCGGCAGGCCGATCCTGTGGATCCTGCATGCCGCCTATCTGTGGCTGCCGATCGGCTTCGTGCTGCTCGCCGCGGCGCAGCCCGGCTGGGTCGCCGAATCGATCGGCGTGCACGCGCTCGCGGTCGGCGCAACCGGCGGGCTGATCATCGGCATGATCACGCGCACCGCGCGTGGCCACACCGGCCGGCCGCTGAAGGTCAACCGCGTCGAGGTCAGCGCCTACGGCCTGGTGCTCGCTGCCGCGGTGGCGCGCGTGCTGCTGCCGATCGTCGCGCCGCAGTGGCTCGTCCAGTCGCTGTGGCTCGCGGCGGTCGCGTGGAGCCTCGCTTTCCTGCTCTACCTCGTCGTCTATGGGCCGTGGCTGATGCGCACCCGGCTCGACGGCAAGGACGGCTGACAGCGCAGCCTTCGCGACCTGCCCACCGATCCGCCGGCATCCGGACCGATCCGCGCCCCTTCGAACGTCCCCTTTTCCTCAACCTGCCTGCAGAAAGGCCGCACCATGTCCAGCCCCATCGCCACCACCATCCACGTCCAGCAGATCCCGCCGCGCGAGCGCCACGCGCACATCTTCGCGTCCTTCGACGCGCTCGCCGTCGGCCAGGCGCTGCAGATCGTCAACGACCACGATCCGCGTCCGCTGCGCTTCCAGTTCGACGACCGCACGCCGGGCCAGTTCGACTGGAGCTATATTGAGTCCGGCCCCGAGACCTGGCGCGTCAACATCAAGCGCACCGCGACGAAGGAAGCCGCCGGCAACAGCAGTTCGTGCTGCTCGGGCGGCGCCTGCGGCGGCTGAGGGATCGATCCAGGGCACCGCCTCCCGGCGGTGCGCATTCGGCGTTCACAGGCCGAGCGTCAGGCGCGCGGCCTCCGACATGTGGTAGCGCGTCCACGGCGGGTCGAACACCATCTCGACATTGCACTCGGCGACGCGCGGCAGCGCCAGCACTTTCTCGTAGACCTCGTTGGCGATCGCCTCGCCCATGCCGCAGCCGGGCGCGGTGAGCGTCATCTTGATCGACACCATGACCCGCTCGTCGTCGATCGGAATCACGTCGCAGACGTAGATCAGCCCGAGCTCGACGATATTGACCGGGATCTCCGGGTCGTAGCAGGTCTTGAGCGTTTCCCAGACGAGGCCTTTCACCTCGTCGAGCTTGACGTCGGCGTGCGCCTCGACGGCGACCGGCAGCGGCTTGCCGATCGCGTCGGCGTCGCGGCCGGCGAGCCGCACCAGCTGACCCTCGACGTGCAGCGTGAAATTGCTGCCGAGCGCCTGCGTGATCTCGGCATGTGTGCCGGCCGGCAGATCGAGCGGCGTACCGTCGGGCACGCGCTCGACCTGCACCGGCCGGTTGGTGACGACGGGTTCGCGCCAGGATTTCATGCTGCCTCGGTCTCGGTGCTGACCGCGCCGCTGTCGGGCGGATCGTTCAATGCATGCATCAATGCGTGCCAGCCGAGCATCGCGCACTTGATGCGGCTCGGGTAGCGGCGCACGCCGGCCAGGCTCACGAGCTTGCCCAGATGCGCCTCCTCGGGGTCGAGCTGGCCGGTCAGGACGGCACGAAAGCGCTGCTGCAACTCCTGCGCGGCGGCGACATCGGCGCCACGCACCGCCTCCGTCATCATCGACGCCGAGGCGATGCAGATCGCACAGCCGTGGCCGCTGAAGCGGATATCGCCGACCTTGCCCTCCTTCAGATCGAGCTCGACCTTCAGCGTGTCGCCGCACGCCGGGTTGTGGCCGCGCGCTTCGTGGGTCGGCGCCGCAAGGCTGCCGAAATTACGCGGCGCGCGCTTGTGCTCGACGACGATCTCCTGGTAGAGATCGTTCTCGGCGGCCATCGCCGGGAGCTGGGCTGGATTCATCGCAGCACCTCGAGCGCACGCGCGACGCCGGCGGCGAGCCGTTCGACGTCGTCATGCGTGTTGTAGACCGCGAACGACGCCCGCGTCGTCGGGCCGAGGCCGAGGTGATCGATCAACGGCTGCGCGCAGTGATGCCCGGTGCGCACCGCGATGCCCCGTTCGTCGAGCAAGGTGCCGAGGTCGTGCGGATGGACGTCGCCGGTGACGAAGGCGGCGATCGCCGACGTCTCCGCGTGCGGCGCGATCACCGTGACGCCGCCGAGCGCGGCGAGGCTTTTCACCGCGTGCGCGCGCAGCGCCGTCACGTGCGCGTCGACCGCAGCGCGGCCGAGGCCGTCGATGAAGTCCGCCGCAGCCGCCATGCCGACCGCGCCGCCGACGTTGGGCGTGCCGCCTTCGAGCCGCGCCGGCAGGCCGGCGAACTCGGCGCGCTCGAGCGTCACCCACTCGACCATGTCGCCGCCCAGGCGCAGCGGCACCAGCTTGTCGAGCGCGCTGCGCCGCCCGGCGAGCGCGCCGATCCCCATCGGGCCGTACATCTTGTGGCCGGAAAAGGCGACGAAATCGCATTCGAGCGCCGAGATATCGAGCGCCTCGTGGCTCACGGCCTGCGCCGCATCGAGCACGGTCAGTGCACCGGCCTGCTTCGCCAGTGCGAGCATCGCCTCGAACGGCGGCCGCTCGCCGGTCGCGTTGGCGCAGGCGGTGACGGCGAAGACGCGCGTGCGCGAACCGAGCAGCCGCTCGAGGGCGTCGATGTGCAGACGGCCCTCGGCGTCGGGCATCAGGACGCGCAGCGTCGCGCCGCAGCGCCTGGCGGCAAGCTGCCACGGCACGAGATTGGCGTGGTGTTCGAGGCCGCTGACGATGATCTCGTCGCCCGTCTTCAGCACCGCCGGCCCGTGACCCGCGAGCGACAGGCCCTGGGCGATGGTATTCAACGCCTCGGTTGTCCCGGAGGTGAAGACGAGTTCGTGCTGCGCACCGGCGCCGATATAGGCCTTGAGGCGTTCGCGCGCGGCCTCGAAATCGTCCGTCGCGCGCTGGCTCAGCGTATGCACGCCGCGGTGGATATTGGCGCGGTCGCGCGACTCGAACTCGCGCATCGCCGCCATCACCGCGAGCGGCATCTGCGTCGTCGCCGCATTGTCGAGATAGACGAGCGGCGCGCCGTTGATGCTCTGCGCGAGCACCGGAAAGCTGTCGGTGAGAGCGGCAAGCGGCAGACGTTCACCCATGGGGAGCCTCCTGCACCCGCTGCGGCGCCGCCTGGCGCGCCGATGCCGCCAGATGGTCGGCCACCGCGCGCTCGAGCAGCGCCTCGACGCCGAGCGACTCCAGCAGCTCGGGGTCGTCCAGGCCGCGTGCGAGAACGGCATGCGCCATGCCATTCACGATCATCGCCCGCGCGTCGCGCTCGTCGATGCCGCGCTGGCGGGCGTAGAAGATCGCATCCTCGGGCATCGCGCCCCAGGTCGCGCCGTGCGCGGCCTGCACCTTGTCGTGATGAATCTCGAGGTGCGGACGCAGCACGAGCTTGGGTTGCCCGCCGGTCGGGATGCCGACCAATTTCTGGCGCAGCGCCGCCTCGTCGGCGCCGGGGGCGATCCGGCTGTGGGCATTGACGACGATGCGCGCGCCGGCATCGGCCAGCGCGAGCGCTTCGACGCTGCTTTGCGATGCCTCGCCGACGTGTGCGACGCGCACCTGCTGTTCGAGCGCGGCGTGGGCGGCGAACAGCACCGCGGCGCTGCGCGCCTCGGCCTTCGCGCCATGCAGCTCGACGACCGTGCGCTGCAGGTGATAGCTGCTGCCCGAGGCGATCATCGCCTGCTCGTAGCGCGCCGCGGCGGCAAGCCGGGCGTCGATATGGTGCACGATGCGATCGCCGGCGGCCGGTGCGACGACGCGCAGATGCTGCAGCGCCGCGCCCTCCTCGAGCCGCACGTGGACCTGCATGTTCTGCACCAGGTCGCGCTCGCAGGCACTGCCCTGGTCGTCGCTTGCCGCGATGCGCTCGTGCGATTCGACGAGCACGCACTGCACGCCGGCCGCGACCTCGATCACGAGCAGCGGCGCCTCGACCGCGCTGCGCGGCTGGCGGCGCAACTGGAGCCAGACCGTCTCGCGATGCCGCGCCGCGCCCACATCGCCGCCGATGCGCACGCGCAGCCCCTGGCGGCACAGCGCGCGATGCGCCCAGGCGAGCGGTGCCGCGTCGTCGGCATCGACGCCGTCGCCGGGTTCGGCCAGACCGGCGAACAGCTCGGCGCGCTGCTCCGGATCGGCGGCATCGAGCCAGCGCGCCTCGACGCGCCCCGGCGGCTTGTGGCCGAGCGGATGCAGCGTCCAGCCGGCGCCGGCCAGCGGCGAGGCGTCGCACGCCTGCTCGCAGTTGGAATCGGCTTCGCCGAGCCAGACCTCGGCCGCGGGCGGCGGCAGGTGGCGGAAATCCTCCGCGTTGCGCGCGATCCAGCCCAGCCTCGCGATCCGCTCGCGGGCAAAAAGTGCATCGGCGCGTGCGCTGTCCATCGTCGTCATACCTTCACAGTCGTTGCCGCGGCGCCCATTCAGGCCACCGCCGGTTCGCCCGCACGCGCGAAGCCGGTGCGCGCGATATCGTGCGCCAGCGAGAGGCCGCCGGTCTCGGCGATGCATCCCTCGTGCAGGCGCAGCACGGCATCGGGCGCGAGCGACTCGATCATCTGCAGATAGTGCGAGACGACGACGAATGCCGTGCCCTTCGCGCGCAGTTCCTGGACCAGCGCGACGACGGCGCGCACGCCGTCGATATCCATGCCGGAGTCGATCTCGTCGAGCACCGCCAGCTTGGGCGCGAGCAGCGCCATCTGCATCAGCTCGTTGCGCTTGCGCTCGCCGCCGGAGAAGCCATCGTTCACCGGCCGGTTGAGCATCGCCTCCGGCAGCCCGAGGCGCTTGGCGGCATCGCGCGCGCCGCCGAGGAAGTCGAATGCATCGAGCGCCGTCTCGCCGCGCGACTCGCGCACCGCGTTGACGGCACTGCGGATGAAGAGGTTGTTCTTCACCCCCGGGATATCGGGCGGCGACTGGAACGACAGGAAGAAGCCGGCGCGGGCGCGTTCCTGTGCGTTCATCGCGAGCAGGTCCTTGCCGTCGAAACGCACCTCGCCGCCCATCACGCGGTAGCGCGGATGGCCGGCGAGCGTCAGGCCGAGCGTGCTCTTGCCGCTGCCGTTGGCGCCCATCAGCACGAACAGCGCGCCGGCCGGCACGTCCAGCGTGACCGACTTCAGCACGGTGCGCTCGCCGACATCGACGCGCAGGTCGCGCACGTGCAGCAAGGGATCGGTGGTCTTCATCGTTGGTCCTTGTTTCTCGAGTTGCGCGGCGTTCAGCCGACGGCCCCTTCGAGCGATACGGCGAGCAGCGCCTTGGCCTCGAGGGCGAACTCCATCGGCAGCTCCTCGAGCACCGACTGGCAGAAGCCGCCGACGATCAGCGCCGTCGCCTCTTCGGGGTCGATGCCGCGCGCCTGGCAATAGAAGAGCCGCTCCTCGGAGATGCGTGTCGTCGTCGCCTCGTGCTCGACGACGGCGTCGTCGCGCGCCGTCTCGACATAGGGGAAGGTATGCGCGCCGCAGTGCGAGCCGATCAGCAGCGAATCGCACTGCGTGTGGTTGCGCGCGCCGGCCGCGGTCGGCGCCATCCGCACGAGGCCGCGATAGCTGTTCTGCGCGTGGCCGGCGCTGATGCCCTTAGAGACGATCCGGCTGCTCGTATTGCGGCCGAGGTGGATCATCTTGGTGCCGGTGTCGGCCTGCTGGAAGTGGTTCGACACCGCGATCGAATAGAACTCGCCGTTCGAGTCGTCGCCGCGCAGCACGACGCTCGGGTATTTCCAGGTGATCGCGCTGCCGGTCTCGATCTGCGTCCACGCGATGTGCGAGCGCTTGCCGGCACACAGGCCGCGCTTGGTGACGAAGTTGTAGATGCCGCCGCGCCCGTTCTCGTCGCCCGGGTACCAGTTCTGCACCGTCGAATATTTGATGTAGGCGTCCTCGTGCGCGACAAGCTCGACGACCGCCGCGTGCAACTGGTTCTCGTCGCGCTGCGGCGCGGTGCAGCCTTCGAGGTAGCTAACGTGGCTGCCGGGCTCGGCGATGATCAGCGTGCGTTCGAACTGACCGGTATTGCGGGCGTTGATGCGAAAATACGACGACAGCTCCATCGGGCAGCGCACGCCCTCGGGGATATAGACGAACGAGCCGTCGGAGAACACCGCCGAATTGAGCGCGGCGTAGAAATTGTCGCCCTGCGGCACGACGCTGCCGAGGTAGCGCTCGATCAGCTCGGGATGGTTCTCGACCGCGTGCGAAAACGAGCAGAAGATGACGCCGACGGCGGCAAGCTGTTCGCGAAACGTGGTGCCGACCGAGACCGAATCGAACACCGCGTCGACCGCGACGCCGGCCAGCCGGGCACGCTCGTGCAGCGGCACGTTGAGCTTCTCGTAGGTTTCGAGCAGCTTGGGGTCGACCTCGGCCAGGCTCTTGGGCCCGTCCTTCAGCGACTTCGGCGCCGAGTAGTAGCACAGTGCCTGGAAATCGATCGGCGCGATGCGCAGCTTGCCCCATTCGGGAAGCTCCATCTTCTGCCAGCGCTCGAAGGCGGCGAGGCGCCACTTGAGCAGGAACTCGGGCTCGCGCTTGCGCTTGGAGATCGCGCGCACGATATCCTCGTCCAGGCCCGGCGGCAGCGAGTCGGACTCGACATCGGTGACGAAGCCGTGCCGGTAGGGTTGCTGCAGCGCCTGGGTCAGCGGGGCTGCCTGCCCGATGCCGCTCATGCCCGGGCTCCGGTTCGATTGTTCGGCTCGCTACGCACCGCCGTGCCTCCTGCTGATGTGGGAAATCGGGGAGCGGGAGAGAGGATGCTCATGCCATTCCGATTTATAGATGCAGATGGTATGCATCTTTGGCCGCATCACCAAACCGGCCGGCAAAGACCGCAACTTCCGCGGGGCAATTATCCTGGAAACGGCAGTTGACCTCTGCGGATTCTCACGATCGCCACGTAAACACAGACGTTGCAGGCTCCGACCGCATTCACCCTTCAGGTGAGCGCGCTACGCACTCGCCGTCGCCGCGCTCGACGCGCCAGGCGGCGTTGCTCCTCCTCGCGGGCACGAGCCCGCAGCGTCGTCGCGCCTTGCCTGACACCCCGATCACGGCACCGGTGAGCGCGTTCAACTGCCGTCTCCAGGATTATCGGCCAGACGCCGGGCCGTTGCAGAGGGCTGCGGTCAGGCGCTGGTCGATGCCGCGGACGGCCGGGTGACGGCCGACGGCACGAAGGCGTCGGTGAAGCAAAAGCCCTCGCCCAGCCCCTGCTCGATGAAGGCCGGCACCGCCGCCTCGACCATCTTGACCGAGCCGCAGACGTAGACCTCGTGCTGGCGCAAGTCGGGGAAGTCGGCCAGCATCGCCTCGTGGACGAGCCCGGTGCGCCCGCTCCAATGGCCCTGCGGATCCGGCTCCGAGAGGACCGGAACGAAGCGGAAGCACGGGTTCTCGCGCTGCCACTGCTCGGCAAGCGCGATCGCATACAGATCGTCCTGCTTGCGAACACCCCAGTAGAGCCACATCGGCCGCGTGAGGCCGCGCGCGAAGGCATCCTCGACGATGCTCTTGATCGGCGCGAAGCCGGTCGCACCGGCAACGAACAGGATCGGGTGCGCGCTGTCGCTGAGCGTGAAGTGGCCGAGCGGCCCCTCGATGCGCAGCGTGTCGCCGACCTTCATCGACGTGAAGACGGCGCCGGTGAAGCGCCCGCCCGGGATGCGCCGCACGTGCAGTTCGATCTGGCCTTGCTGCTGCGGCGGGTTGGCGAACGAGAACGCGCGCCGTTGCCCGTCTTCGAGGATGATGTTGATGTACTGGCCGGCCTTGAACGGCAGCGTCGCGCCCTGCGGGAGCGAGAGCATGAGCCGGATCACCTCGGGCGCGAGGCGCTCCATGCTCTCGACGCGGACATCGAACTCGTGGATCGCGGCGAGTGCGGCGCGCGCGTCGGCCTCGACCTCGATGACGACGTCGGAGAGCGCCGTCGCGCAGCACATCAAGGCCTGGCCGCGGGCACGCGCGGCCTCGGGCAACGCACTCGGCTGGTAGGGCCCGAGATCGACGTTGCCGTGCAGCACGGTGCACAGGCACACGCCGCAGCCGCCGTTGCGGCACTCGTACGGCAGTTCGAGGCCATTGCGCAACCCGGCGTCGAGCAGCGTCTCGCCGCTGCGCACCGGCAGCGGATCGCTCGTGCCGCTCGCGTGGTGCACCTCGAGATGAAAGTCCTGCGCGCGCTTGCGGCCGAACTTCGGCGGCAGCCACGGCAGCAGCACGAGCACGCCGGTGGCGCCGACGAGCAGCGCCCAGACCTGGCCGATTGGCCAGACCGAGACGAGCGGCAGCACGGCGAGGTAGAACCAGTCGAACTGCAGCGTCGTCACCGCCTCGCCGAGGTTGGCCGCGCCGCCCTGGCTCAGCACCGGACGCAGCGCCGACAGCAGCAGCAGCGTGATGATCACGCTTGTCATGATCGGCCGCGGCGGGTTGGTGCGCGCCTTCGGCACGCGCTGGACGTGGACCCATTGCACGAGCAGCAGCACGAGCGAGATGCCGATGTGCATGAACGCGAGCAGCGAGAAGAAGCGGTCGTTGACGCTGTCGGGGTAGATGAAGTTGCGCATCAGCGTGCCGCCGAAGCCGGGCAACCAGTCGAACCACTCGAAGGCAGCGACGATCGTGTACTGCGCGAGGTGGTCCCACGGCAGCATGAAGCCGGTGATGCCCGCCGAGTAGACGAGCCAGATCAGCACCACGCCGGTCACCCACGAAAACCAGCGGAAACCGCGGAAGTGGTTGAACGCGAAGTGGCGCACCATGTGGATCAGCATCGTGATGACGAAGCCGTCCGAGGCGTAGCGGTGGATGCTGCGCAGCACGCCGCCGGCGAACCACTGCCCGTGCGTCAGGCTCTCGACCGAGGTATAGGCGTCGGGGACGCCGGTCTCGAAGAACGCATACAGGTAGAGCCCGGTTGCGGCGACGACCCAGAACAGGAAGAAGCTGATCGCGCCGAGGTGGTAGAGCGGATTGAGCCGGTCGCCGAAGGCGGCGTTGAAGACCGCCTCGACCCGCATGAACAGCCATTGCAGGCCGCGTTGCAGAGCTTTGAGCATCAGTAACCCCGGATCCGGCAGTTGGACGCGCCCGAGCGGGCCGCCCTCGGGTGCGATAGCAAGGCGCAAACCGCAGCGATAGCACCCGCTATCGCGAGGATGTGCAACGCCGCGAGCGGACTCGAGGGCGGCTCGATCGGGTGCGCAGCGCTGTCACCCGGGCGATGGGCGTGGTCGTGGGAACGAATGACGACAGGCATGGACATTTCCGGCGAGAGCGCAGCGGTCAGCTGCCGGACCCGGGGTCGGTCCTGCGCCGCAGCGCGCCGATGACGACGACGACGAACAGCAGGCCGCCGACGATGGCGATCAGGCCGCCCAGCCCCATCAGCCCCATGCCGGCGATCTCGGCGCTGCTGCGCAGCACCTGCTCGGTACCGGCGACCTTGCGCTGCACGCCGTAGCCGCCCGACCAGACGAGGCCGACGATGTGCAGCAGCTGCCCGAAGCCGTAGAGCGCGGGCTGCCAGGTCGCGAGCCGGCCCTGCGGCGTGCCGTAACCCATGCGCGGCAGCAGGTGGTAGACGAGCCCCATCAGCGCGAGCGTGACGCCGACGATGCAGCCGTGGTAGTGCGCCGGGATGCGCACGTTGCTGCCGCTGATGAAGATGCCGATCACGCCGCCGGCGCCGAACAGCAGGACCGAGGCCACCAGCGCCGAGCGCAGCGGCCGCGCCTGCAGCGTCGCCGCCGGTGCGCCGGCAAGCGCGGCGACGACGGCGAGCGCGATCGGCACGATCGCGACCCCGCCGCCCAGGCGCATCGCCCAGGTCAGCGCGTCGCGGTGCTCGACCGACGCGATATCGTGCGCGAGGTAGGCATACGGCGTGACGAAGACGCTGACGAGCGCGAGCATGAACATCAGCAACGTGACGCGCGGGCTGAGCGCGACGCGCGCGCCCGACGCCCCGGCGAGCCAGAGCCAGGCGACGAGCATCAGCAGCGTCCACGTGAACTGCAGCGCATGGCCGCCGCCCCAGAACAGGATCTCGTAGTACGCGCGGCCCTCGAGCGTGAGCGGCAGCACGGCGAACGACCAGCCGAAGGCGAGCAGCGCGACGGCGGTCGCGACGACGCTCGCGTTCAGCCCGAAGCGCAGCGCGCCGCCGCCGTCGAAGCTCGCGCCCAGGCGCGGCGCGAGCCACAGCGAGCGCAGCACGAGCAGCGCGGTGCCGACCGCGAACAGCAGCAGCCCGCCGAGGAAGGCCGCGCCGTCGAGCACCGGGATGTAGTTGGCCATCACCGCCTCGCCGCTGCCGACGAAGGGCGCCAGCGACATCGCGAGCGCGCCGGCCGCGGCCAGGCCGAGCGCGGTCCACGCCAGACCGAGCGCGCGCGGCGCGCCGATCAGGCTCCACAGCAGGCCGGCGATGGCAATGAACCAGACGAGGACCGAAAGATCGACGTGGACGACGAGCGCGACGCGAAAGAAGTCGGCGCTCGGCAGCAGCTTGTTGACCCCCGGCGTTCGCGCCAGCACGAGCAGGACCGAGAACACGCCGGACAGGACGAGCGCACCGAGACCGAGTGCGAGCCAGCCGCGCGCCAGGTCGCGGCGGGCGTCGGCCGGCACCGCGAGCGTGTATTCGGTGTCGTGGCGCGCCTGCGGCAGCGCGGCTGCGCGCCCGGCGGGCACGGGGGCGAGGTGCGCGCTCATCGGAAGGTGATCCCGCCGCGCTGCGGATCGAAGTCGATCACCAGGATCTGCGCCGGCGCGAGCGTGACCGTCTTCTCGCTCTGGTAGTCGAAGCCGTCCTTGCGCGCATTGTCGTTGAGCCGCACCGCGAGCTGATGCGTGCCGGCCGGCACCGTCAGGCGCTGGTAGACCGACGAGGCGCCGTCGCGCGACAGGCCCGAGGGCGGCGCGACGTGGCGGATCGCCGGCTTGCCGTCGATATCGACCTCGACGACGACCGGCGAGCGCTCGCGCCCGCACTTCATCGGCGTGCGCATGTTGGGCGGCAGCTTGGCAAGCTCCTCCGGCGTGAGCTTGCGGCACTCGTCGACGCGCTGCGCCGCATGCGTGAAGCTGAGCTTGATCAAGGCCTCGTCGTCGGCCAGATGGCGGTACGTCGGCCAATGCGAGAAGACGCCGATGATGAGCGCGAAGACCCCATACAGCAGGGCCTGGCCGACCCAGGAGAAGCGCTTGCGCGCTGGAGTTTCATCCATACCGAAGTTTCTCATGTGAAGGCCCCGCGGCGGCCGATACCCGCAGTCCGAGTACGGCAAGCGCCGCCTCGACGGCGGCCTCGTCGCCGGCGTCGGCCCAGACCGTTGCCACCCGTTCGGCCGGCACCGAACGGCGCAGATGCGGCTCGCGCAGACCGAGCAGGCGTTCGCGCGTCCAGCGCTGACCGAGGCGGAAGGTGCAGCCGCCTTCGCTGCACCCGGTGACGAGCACGCCATCGGCGCCGCCGCGCAACGCATATTCGACGAACGAAGGCGGCAGCATGCCGGTGCAGATCAGGCTGAACGCGGCGACGCCGGCGCCGGCGAGCGATTCGACGCGCGCGCCGTGATCGCAGCCGATGACGACAAGCCTCGGTCGATCGTCCGGCATGCGTGCAAGCGCCGCTTCCACGCGCTCGCGCAGGTCGTTGATCGGCGACTGCGGCATGTCGATGCCGGTGACGAGCGCGGCGCCCTTGCGAAACGGCGTCGACGACGGGCAGGCGCCGACGCAGATGCCGCAGCTCGCGCACAGGTCGGCGTCGACCTGCGCCATCTGGCGCCCGATGCGTCCGTTCGGGTGCGTGACCATCGTGATCGCCGTATACGGGCAGTCCTCGAAGCAGCGCCGGCAGCCGTTGCAGTTGGCGGGGTCGACGACCGCCACCGGCGCCGCCGCAGGCTGTGGCAGGAAGGGCAGCGCGAAGAGCGCGATCAGCGTGCCGGCGAGGAGCAGCCACACCGCGCCCGCCGAAGTCGCGTAGACGAGCGGATGGATGAAGAGCAGCCACCAGTCGAGCGCGAGCGTCGCCGGCACGACCGAGAGGTCGGCCGGGCCCTGGCTGTGCACCGGCAGCACGAGCGCCACCGCGATGAGCGACGCCGTGACCCCGATCGCGAGCCGCAGCGGCGGAAAGGCCTCGGCACGCGCCAGACGCTGGATGTGAAACCACATCGCGAAGACGATGAAGAGCGCCACCCCGAGATGGACGAAGATGAAGAGCGAGAACAGCCGGTCGCCGACGCTTTCGACGCCGATGAAGTTGCGCGTCAGCGGCGAGCCGAAGATCGGCAGCCAGTCGAGGAATTCGGCGGTCGCGATCGCCGAGAACTGGCCGAGCTTGTCCCAGTTCAGCCAGAAGCCGCCGATCGCGGAGGCGAATGCAAGCGGCAGCAGCGGCACGCCGGTCAGCCACGAGAAGCGGCGAACACCGCTGTAGCGGCCGAACAGCCATTCGCGCAGCAGATGCGCGAGCATCGTGACGACGAACGCATCGGCCGCATAGCGATGCAGGCTGCGCAGCCAGCCGCCGAGAAACCATTGCTCGCGTGAAAGTCCGTCGATCGAGACGTAGGCCCCGGTGGCCGAGGTATCGAGCACGGCATAGAGGTAGATGCCGGTCACCGCGAGCAGCCAGAAGCACAGGAAGGCGAGCGCGCCGAGGTGTCGCAGCGGGTTGAGCGCACCGCCGCCGACGACGCGGTCGAGTGCCGTCTCGGCGCGCTGCCAGAGCGCGCCGCAACGCTCGCGCGGATTCATCCCTCGGCGCTCGCGCGCGGTGGAAACTGACCGTTGGCCTTCGGCTTCTGCGCCGCGCCTTGCGTGCGCCGCAGGCGGCGGCTGGCGCGCAATTCGCCGACGAAGAACCAGAGCATCGCGATGACGAAGGTCACGCCGCCGGCGATCTCGAACGCGAGCGCGTAGCTGACGCGATATTCGCCGGTCGCCGGATCGTAGATCGAGCACAGGATGCGCACGCGGTCGACGAGGTCGGCCAGGTCGAGCCGCTGCGGCAGCGGCTCGTTGCGCAGCAGCTGGCGGATCGGCTCGGCGAGTTCATCGGCGCTGAAGTCTTCACCGTACACCTGGCGGTAGATGCGGCCCTGGCCATCGACCACCGTGACCTGCAGCAGGTGGTCGAAGCCCGCCTGGGTTGGCGTGTAGGCGAATCCGAAGTCGCGCGTCAGCGCCTCGACGGCCGACGGATGCGGGCTCAGGAACTCCCAATTCGCCGCGGTGATGCGTTGCTGCGCGGCAAACGCCTTCATCGACGCCGGCGAATCGGCCGGTAGATTGAAGCCGATGCTGACGATGTTGTACTGCCGCGGGTCCATGCTGCGGCCCATGCCCTCGATCGCCGCGGCGATCGCGCGCGTGCTCGTCGGGCAGACCTGGAAGCAGCCGGTGTACATGAAATTCACGAGCAGCGGCTTGCCGCGGTAGTCGGCGAGGCGCACCGGCTTGCCGGCGCGATCGAGCAGCGTGTAGTCGCCGATCTTGCTGCCGATCGCGCCCTGGCTGATGCGCAGCGCCTCGGCCGGGTCGAGCGTGGCGCGCGAGACGGGTGCCTCGTCGGCGACCGCGCTGGCGACGAGCCCGGCCAGACAGATTCCGAGCAGGGTGACCAAACCCCGGCAACTGCGGGCGGCAGGCTTGTGCATGCCGCAAATCCTAGCGCAACACGCCGTCGAGGCTCGCTCCGGCCAGCACCAGACTGAGTTGAAGCAGCGATGCGAAGAAGGAAGCCATCGCGGTCTTGCGGCTTGGCCGGCGCGCCAGCAGCCAGGACTTGTGCAGGAACACCGCGCCGCCGATGGCCGCTCCCGCGAAGTACCAGACTCCGGCGCCGAAGAGCACCGGCAGCAGCGACGCCGACACCAGTGCGACCGTGCTCCAGAAGACGGCCTGGGCCGCGCGCTGCGTGCCGACGACGACCGGCAGCATCGGCACGCCGGCTGCGGCATAGTCATCCTGGTTCGCGATCGCGAGACTCCAGAAGTGCGGCGGCGTCCACAGGAAGAGCACGAGCGCGAGCAGCAGTGGGAGCGCTCCGATCGCGGGGTCGACCGCAGCGGCGCCGGCGAGCACCGCGAAGCTGCCGGCAAGGCCGCCGACGACGATATTGAGCCAGCTGCGCCGCTTGAGCCACACGGTATAGACGACCGCGTAGAAAAAGGCGCCGAGGAAGACATAGAGCGCGGCCCAGACGTTGAGCGCCCACCACGCCGCGGCAACCGACAACGCGAGCAATGCACCGATCACGACCAGCCAGAGCGGAGTATGCGGCAGCGCGCCGGTGACGAAGGCGCGCTTGCGGGTGCGCGCCATGAGCCGATCGGACTCGGCTTCGACATACTGGTTGAATGCGCCTGCGCTCGCCGACGCCACCATCACCGAGACCGCGAGCACGAGCACCTGCGCCAGGCTCAGCGCCGGGCCCGGCGTGAAGGCAAAGCCGACCAGCGCGGTCAGCATGATCATCACGCCGATCCGCAGCTTGAACAGCCCGAGCACGTCGCGCACCAGCCGGGCCGGCGTGCGGGGCGCGAGTGCAAGGGCCGGCTTCATCACCGCGTTCCGGTCAGGACAGGCCCCAGACCTGCGACAGGTACTTCCAGTTGATGAAGTAGTACAGCACGAAGGCGACGAAGAACACCATCGTCAGCACGAAGGTGCCGGGAGCGACGAAGCCGGCCGAGCCGTGGCTCTGTACCGCGACGGTCGGCGCCGCGCGCGCCAGACGCACCGGCTTGGCACTCGTCGCGCCGCCTTCGAGTTTCTTGCCCCACAGCAGCGAACCGACCGTGATGTAGATGTAGATCGCGCCGCCGACTATCGCGGCGACGCCGCCGACGCCGACCATTCCCATCATCAGGTAGGCCGCACCCGGCCATTCGTAGGCCATCGGCGCGCCGGCGAAGGCCATGTCCCAGTGCCGGCGGGCGACGCCGAGCGTGCCGGCGCCCATCATCACGAGGCAGAAGAAATACATCGAGAAGCCGAAGATGTACGGCTGCAGCCTGGCCAGCCCCGGGTTGATCATCTCGCGGCGGAACAGCACCGGGATCAGGTAGTAGGTCAACGCCATGAACGTCAGCGTCGTTCCGACGACGACCGTGGCGTGGAAGTGCCCCGGCACGTAGATCGTGTTGTGGATCAGCATGTTGAGCTGTTCGGTGCCCATCATCACGCCGGTGATGCCGCCCAGGAAGCCGAAGCCGACGAGCGCGATGAATACGCCCGAGAACACCGGGTTGCCCCACGGCGCCTTGCGCAGCCACTCGAAGAGGCCCTTGTTGTAGCCCTTGGCGCGCTGCGCGACTTCCATCGCGCCCGGCACGCTGAGCGCGTGGATCATCGACGCGAGCACCGCGAAGTACATGAAGTAGCTCGTATTGACGACCTTCCACGAGGTGCTGACGCCCGGATCGGCGAGGATGTGGTGGGCGCTGGCGAGCTGCAGGAAGACGATGTAGAGCAGGAAGGCACCACGGCTCACGCGCTCGGACATCGGCTTCGCGCCGAACGCGATCGCCGCGACCAGATACCAGATCGAGATGTGCGCCGCGACGTTGATCTGCTGCGACGAGTGCCCGAACGCCCACCAGATGACGCGATAGGCGAGCGGATCGACGTTCTCGATCAGGCCGATCGACATCAGCCAGGTCGGAATCAGGATCATCGCGCCCGAGACGATCGTGAAGACGGCGATGATCGCCGCCGTCGTCGCGCCGAACGTGACGAGCGGCACCGAGCCGTCGTAGGTGTTGTCGCGCTTGGCGACGACGAGCGTGCCGAAAAAGACGAAGCACGCGATCAGCGCGCCGACGGCGAACAGGATCAGGCCGAGATAGAAGCTCTGCGCCGCCATCATCGGCACGTAGCTCGTCATCATCACGCTCGACTCGCCGGCATAGACGGCGTAGTTGTTGACGACGGCGCCGATCACCATCAGTGCGAAAGCGAACCAGGCGATCTTCGGCGTCGCGATCCGGCAGCGCAGCAGCACCGACGACGCGAAGTACAGCACCGCGATCTCGAAGAAGATGATCCAGAAGATCAGCATGTTGATGCCGTGCGCGGTGAGCACTTGATAGAAGGTGTCGGCCTCGAGCCAGTGGATCGCGGGCCACCGCGTCAACACGACGCCGATCGCGAGAATGCCGCCGATCAGCAGGCAGACGACGGCGACGAACGCGTTGGCGAAGATCAGCTTCTCGGCGTTGGCCTCGAATTGCAGGCCCGACCTGGGGCAGGTCCGGTACGTGATGGCGCTGGACATTTGTGCTCCTCTGTTATTTCACGTACATGTGGCTCACCATCGAGTGATGGTTGATGCCGCAGAACTCGTTGCACACGATCGAGAACCGGCCGGACTGGTTCGGCGTGACGTTGACGACATGCTCGAAGCCGGGAACGACCTGGATGTTGATATTGGTCGGCTGCAGCGAGAAGCCGTGGTTGTAGTCGAGCGAGGAAAGGTGCAGCCGGTAGGTCTTGCCCTTCTCGAGCTCGATGATCGGCCACCAGCTCCACAGCCGCGCGACGAGGTAGACGTCGCCCCCCGGCGGCGGCGCGACGACCGGGATCTTGTCCTCGCCTTCGGTGCGCACCGTGTACTTGTCGACCACCGCCTGCGCCTTCGCGACGAAGGCATCGGGCGTGATGCGGTAGGTCTCGGTCGACAGGTTCTGCTTGCCGTAGATGTGCCAGCCGACCATCATGAAGAACATCACCATGCACCAGGCGAAGGCGATCGCGATCCAGGTGCCTTCGACCCGGTCCAGCGGATGCTTCCACCACAGTCTCTCTGCCGGTGGCAGGATTGCGCTCATGTCGGATTCCTTTTGATTGAAAGGGAGAGGTCGGCGTTGCGCACGTTCACTTCGCCATCGGGATGGTGAAGATGTCGATCAGGCCCCACGCGATGTACAGGACCATCGGCACCATGACACCGATGAACAACAGCAGGAATGGGTTGTCGAGCAGTTGTTGCAACCAGGGCACGGGTTCGTTGTCGTCGTGGTTCGAGCTCATGAATGTCCTCCTTCGGTCGGGGTGCGGCGCATGAAGCAATCCGGCGGCATTCTGCTGGCGGTGCCGTCAACTTGATTTGACCCAGCACAAGAACGCGGAGATTGCCGGCCGGCATCCGGGCGCCCCCTAGGGATGACCACTACGCCCTGCGTTGCGCCGGAATCACACCCGACAATCGGTCGACACCTCCGATCCGAAACCGCAATGAAGCGAACTCACGCGCACCCCGTTGGCCGGCCCCCGAACGCGACGCGACGGCCGCGGCGCCGCTGGAAGCCTCGAAGATTTCCGGCCGCCGGGAGGGTTTGACGTGGCCTCGCCCGACCGCAGCCGCACGCTGTTGCGCCGCATGGCGCTGCTGCTCACCGTGCTCGTGCTCGTGATCACGAGCCTGAGCGCCTACATCCGGCTGTCGCGCGCCGGGCTGTCGTGTGCCGACTGGCCGCAGTGCTACGGCGAGCGCCTGCGCCAGGCGCAGCAGGGCGTCTCGGCGACGGCCGGCGACAGCGACGCGGTCGCCGCGGCGCGCTTCGCGCATCGCATCGTCGCCAGCGCGGCCCTGCTGATCATCGTCGCGATCGTCGCCGTGTGCTTTTCCGCGCGCCCGGTGTGGCGGGCGGAGGGCGGCGTCGCGCTGGCGCTGCTCGCGCTCGCGCTCGGCCTCGCCGTGCTCGGACGATGGTCCAGCGACGCGCGCGTGCCGGCGGTCGCACTCGGCAATCTGCTGGGCGGCTTCGCGATGTTCGCGCTGTGCTGGCGCCTGCTGCTGGCTCCTGGCGCCGCACTGGCGCGCGGTGCGCGCGTGTGGGCGATGCTTTGCGTGCTGCTGCTCGCGACACAGATCGCGCTCGGCGGACTGGTCAGCGCCACCTACGCGGCGACGAGTTGCGGCGGCTTCGCCGATTGCCTGTCGGCGGCGCGCAGCCTGCCCTGGAGTGCGCTCGATCCGTGGCGCGAACCGGTGCTCGACGGCGCCGTGCCGACGAATGCGTCGGGCGCGCTGGCCCAGACCCTGCACCGCGGCGCGGCGCTGCTCGTGCTGGTCGCGACCGCGCCGCTCGCGCTCGTGGCCTGGCGCAGCCGCCGCCGTCTGGCCAGCGCGCTGCTGCTGGTGCTGCTGGCCGGCACGGCCGGCCTCGGCATCGCGATGGCGCGCCACGGCCCGACGCTCGCGATGGCGCTGGCGCACAACCTCGCCGCCGCCCTGCTGCTGGCGACGCTGTTCGCGTTGGCGCGCGGGCCCGCGACAGCCGACGAGCGTTGACGCAGATCATGGCCACTACAATTTCCGGATTCGATCGTCATGGAGAGGAACGATGGCGCCGCGCCCGTTCGATGTGCCTGGGTTCTTGTCGGTGCTGCCACTCTTCAATGACCTCAGCCCCGAGGAGTTGAAGCAGATCGCCCAGGGGTGCGCGCTGCGCCGTGTGGCGCGCGGCGAGATCCTGTACCGGGTCGGCGATCCGTGTGAAGAGTTTCACGTCATCGTCACCGGCCAGATCAAGCTGTTCCTGCTCTCGCCGTCGGGTCAGGAGAAGGTCGTCGAGCTGATCGGCGCCGGCCAGAGCTTCGCCGAGGCGGTCATGTTCAGCGATCGGCCCTACATCCTGAACGCGCAGGCGCTCACCGACTCGCTGGTGCTGACGGTCTGCAAGCAGGCGGTGCTCGCCGAGATCGAGCGCGATCACCGTTTCGCGCTGCGCATGATTGCCGGCCTCGCGCGGCGCCTGCACGGGCTCGTCAACGATGTCGAGGCCTATTCGCTGCACTCCGGGCTGCAGCGCGTGATCGGCTTCCTGTTGCGCGACCAGGCGCTCGAGGACGGCGAAGCAGGCGCGGTGCGAACCGTCTCGTTGCCGGTCAGCAAGGCGACGATCGCGTCGCGCCTGTCGCTGACACCCGAGTATTTTTCGCGCGTGCTGCACGAACTCGAGGCGCGCGGCCTGATCGAGATCGACCGCCGCGACATCCGCATTCTC
>JACSRM010000051.1 GCA_014879745.1 Burkholderiaceae bacterium
AAGCCTGATGCTGACCACCCCGAAAGTCAGGGAAGTTGAAGAGATGAAGTAGCGCCGACACTGAAGTTTTGGACGCCATGTCGCAGAAGACCATCGGCTCGGAGCTGGGGCACCAGTCCAACTCCAAACCTTCGGCATCGGCCCTCCACCTTGTGCGGAAGCCTTCGACCAATTGGCCGTTCAACGCAAACGATCGAATGTCCGAGTCATTGAGGAACCAGTGGCGAGCCGACTCCTCGGCCCCCTGAATGGTCGCATGGATGATCACCCGCGGGCTGGGCAGGAATCGCAGCAGTACCTCAGCCGGCCCGGAGTGCTCGTCACCACCCAAGTCCAGTAACGCTGTTCCATGGAGCAGACTGACGGGATCCGGCGCATTTGCAAAGTCGAACGCCGGCCGCAGGGGCGTAGGTCGGTTCATGCCGTCTTCCTCGCTGCCGGCTTCTTCGATGGTGGCCTTGCCGGTGCCTTAGCCGCCGTCATCTTCGTGTAGAGATCGAACAGCTTCTCCAGCCTCTCGGTGTCGTTCTTGAAGCGGCGGCCGATGTAGATGCGTTCCAGCACCTCGTCGTTGTGCTCGTGGGCCTGGCGCAGGTTCTCCGGCATCGTGTCCTGGTCGTAGAGGTCGGCGATGGTCGCAGGGAAATGCGCTTCGCGGGCAAGCAGGATGCTCTCGGCGCAGCGGGTCAGGTCGGCCTTGTTCTGCTCGGTCAGCAGCGGGACGGGGAAGGTGTTCCAGCCGAGCGTGTTGGAGTAAGAGAAGTCGGTCCGCATCCGCACGCAAACGGTGCCAATCCAGACCCAGTGCAGGCGCGAGGCAATCAGCGCCAGATTCCAGAGCGGGGCGTCGTAGAGCGCAAAGTTGCGATCCCCAACAACAAAGTTCGAGGTCAGGAAGTCCACCGGCAAATAGGGGCGGTTCTCCGAGGAAACGCGCGGCACAACTATTTCAGCTTCCTTCGCACAGCCCGCAATTTGCACGAAGCGATGTGGTCGCTTGGCGAACTGACGAGTGGACTCAGCATCGGACTGACTGCGGTTCTCTACCACCAACCCGAGCCTTTGCCCGACAAAGTCGCTCCGCGACGCGGCTCCCACCTCGTCATCTTCGATCCATAAGCAATACCGCAGCTTCCCGTTGATAAGTTCGTCCGAGCCGACGAATCGCTTGATAAAAGGCCGCGCCGATTCATCGCTAGCGAAGACCTTCTCGGCCAAATCGCGATCGAGAAACAGATGACCACCGTCGCGAGGCATGTTGCCGAACAGCATGACCGATTGCTGGCCTATCGGCTGGTGAGCCTTCTGCACGTACGTCAGGCTGTCCGGCACAAGGTACGGGCCAATGGCCGCGCACTGTTTGACGGATTCGTCCCGATAGAGCCTCTTGGGGCTCGTAGAGTTCTTGCCCAGGCCAAGCACAACTACAGTCACCCCCGCGTTGTTGCTCGCCAAGTTCGTCCACTTAAACGAAGTGTGCGCAAATCGAATTTCGCAGCCGCGCTCAAACGCCACCGGCCAAACGTCGATAGCTTGCTGCCCCTGGCAAACGCTGTTGGTCGCCACGAAGGCCGATACCGCATTCGGGACATCGTCTGAATAGTCGAAGAATCGAGCAAACCATCCTGTCACGAAGTCAGTCGTCTTTGCCAGCTTTGGATGCCTTGTCCATGCATTTGCCAAGTCTGCCTTCTGTTCCGCGGTTTGCCACTTGCTACCGCGGTACGGCGGGTTGCCGCAGATGTACGTCTCGCCGCCTTCGTTCTCAAAGTCGATCTCGGGTTGGACGAGAGGGGTCTGGAACAAGTCGTCGGCGACCAGCTTGACGCCAGTCCCCGTGGGGGGGCAAACGCCCAACCAATCGAGCTTGAGCGCATTGCCGCAGACGATCCAGTTCTCCGCCGACAACGGCAAGAACTTCGCCAGTGCATCCTTCTGCCCGCGGTACAGCACATCGCACTGGAACTCAGCAATGATGAGTGCAAGCCGCGCGATCTCCGCAGGAAAATCTCTCAGCTCGATGCCGCGGAAATTGGTCAGCGGAATTTCGCTGCCCAAGTGCGACTCGCCCCGTCGGCGGTTGATCTCTGCCTCGATCTCGCGCATCTGCTTGTAGGCAATGACCAGGAAGTTGCCGCTGCCGCAGGCCGGGTCGAACACGCGGATGCGCGCCATGCGCTTGCGCAGGTTCAGCAGCTTGATCTTGTTGTCGCCCGCGGCTTCGAGTTGCGCACGC
>JACSRM010000464.1 GCA_014879745.1 Burkholderiaceae bacterium
GGCCGCGAGATCATGACGTTTCGCGGCGATCAGCACACCCTGGTCGCCGGTGCCTCGGGCAGCGGCAAAACCGCAGGCCCGGTGCTGACGACGCTACTGTCGTGCCGCGATCGGTCGATGCTGGTGTTCGACCCGAAGGGCGAGCTCTATCGGATGAGCGCACCGTTTCGCGCGACGCTCGGCGCCGCGCTCTTCTTCGATCCGACCGAGGCCGAATCGGCCTGTTTCAATCCGCTCGCCGAAATCCCGGTCGGCACCTCCCGCGAAATCGCCGCGGTACAGAACATCGCCAGCATCCTGGTCGACAGCTCGGGACTGAAAAACTCGGAGCCGATCTGGCCGATCACCGCGACCGATCTGCTCACGGCGATCATCCTCTACGCCGTCAGAGGCATCTCAGAGCCCCATCGCCATCTGGGAACGCTCCGCGACCTGATGTTCGACATGCCGACGACGCTGGAAAAGATGGCGCGATGCAAGAATGACGAGTGCCAGCGCATCGCCGCCACCATGCTGGCGATGACGCCGAAGACGGCCGACGCCATTGCCTTGACGGCGCGCTCCTCGCTCTCGGTGTTCGCCGATCCACTGGTCCGCACGAAGACGAGCCGCAGCGATTTCCGGATCTCGGACCTCGTCTGCTCCCGCTACCCGATGAGCCTCTACCTGCAGGTGCCGCCGTCCGACCGAGATCGCGTGATGCCGCTGTTCCGGTTGATGTTGCTGCAGGTGTTCAAGGCGTTCCTCTACCGGACCGACACGATGGCGGACGGCCGGAAAAAGCGGCACCGGCTGCAGCTCGTCGCCGACGAGTTCCCGGCGGTCGGCAAGATCCCCGGCTTCGCCCAGGACATCCAGGAGTTCCGAGGCTACGGCATCTCCTGCATGCTGCTGTGCCAGTCGCTCAAGAGCCTGGCGGCGCTGTACGGCAACAGCCAGGTGATCCGGGACAACTGCCACATCGTCACCTGCTTCGCCTCGTCCGACACCGACTCCATGGCCGACATCTCCAAGGCGGTCGGCCAGGGCGTCGAGATCAAGACCAGCACGACCACGCAGAAGGGCCGGTGGTTCGGCGGCAGCGAGAGCAAATCCGAAAGCCGGCGGCCGTTGCTCGAGCCAGCTGAGGTCCGCACGCTCGGGATGGACGAGGCGATCGTGCTCGTCACCGGTACCAAGCCGCTTCGCGGCCGGAAAATCCGCTGGTTCGCGCACCGCGCGTTTCGCGATCGCGGCGTCGACCTGCGGCGCTTCCCTGACACCGGCCTGGTGCAGAACGAAGAGATCCTGGCGATGCAGGAGGCCGCCGAGCCGGTCGAGCCCGCAATCCGTATCGCCGCCGGCTGGAGCAGCAAGAAGACCGCCGCCGTGCTGTTCCCCGATGAAGCGCCCGAGAGCGCGCGCAAGTGGGTGGCCGGCGATCGGCCGCTACCGGCGAAGCACCGCGCCTTCGTCGATCATCTGCTGACGACGATCACTGCGATCCCGGAGGAACAGCGCGAGCGCTTTCTCACGCCCGCCACCGTCGAACGGTTGCGCCACGGCGAGGTGATCAGCTGATGCACACGCACGAAACCATTTCCGAGTCCCGGCTGAATCTCGGGTTGCGACGCGCGCTCTCCGCCCAGATCGCCGCACTTCTCGAAGAGCCGTCCGTCACCGACGTGATGTGCAACGCCGACGGTCGCGTCTTCGTCGATCGCACCGGCACGGGCCGGACCGACTCGGGAATCACGCTCACCGCCGCCAACGCCGATTTCGCGCTGCGCATGCTGGCGAGTTCCGTCGGCACGGTCATCACCAGCGACGCTCCCCTCCTCTCCGCCACCATGCCGGGTTCGGGGGAACGGGTCGCCGGCAGCATCGCACCCATCACCGAGCAGCCGACCTTGGCGATCCGCAAGCCGCCGCGGACGGTGTTCGACCTGAGCGCGTTCTCGCGCGGACCATGCGCGCTCGCCGACGGCCCGGTGATCGGCAGCGACGACCCGCTCCTGCGCGCGGTCCAGGAGCGCCGCAACATCCTGATCGCCGGCTCGACCGGCTCGGGCAAGACCAGCCTGCTGAGCGCGCTGCTGAAGAGCCAGAGCGTCGTCCGCGACCGTTGCCTGATCATCGAGGACACCCGCGAGATCGCCATCGCCGCCCCCGACCACGTTCGCTTCCTGACGTCGCCGCAGGTCGGCATGCAGCGCCTGGTGCAACACGCGCTGCGCTACCGGCCGGACCGCATC
>JACSRM010000050.1 GCA_014879745.1 Burkholderiaceae bacterium
CGCGATGCACGAGCTGAACAACGACTGGAACCGGCCCTACAAGAAGTCGGCCCGCATCGTCGGCGACGTCATTGGCAAGTACCACCCGCACGGCGATCAGTCGGTCTACGACACGATCGTGCGCATGGCGCAGAGTTTTTCGCTGCGCCACATGCTGGTCGACGGCCAAGGCAACTTCGGCTCGGTCGACGGCGACAACCCGGCGGCGATGCGCTACACCGAGATCCGGCTCGCCAAGATCGCGCACGAACTGCTCGCCGACCTCGACAAGGAGACGGTCGACTTCGGCCCGAACTACGACGGCTCGGAGAAAGAGCCGCTGGTGCTGCCGACACGGCTGCCCAATTTGCTCGTCAACGGCTCGGGCGGCATCGCGGTCGGCATGGCGACCAACATCCCGCCGCACAACCTGAACGAGGTGATCGACGGCTGCCTGCATCTGCTGAAGAACCCGCAGGCGGGCGTCGACGAACTGATCGAGATCATCCCCGCGCCCGACTTTCCGACCGCGGGCATCGTCTACGGCACGAGCGGCGTGCGCGACGGCTACCGCACCGGCCGCGGCAAGGTCGTGATGCGCGCGAAGTGCCACTTCGAGGACATCGACCGCGGCCAGCGCCAGGCGATCATCGTCGACGAGATTCCGTACCAGGTGAACAAGAAGACGCTGCTCGAGCGCATGGCCGAGCTCGTCCACGAGAAGAAGCTCGAAGGCATCGGCCACATCCAGGACGAGAGCGACAAGTCCGGGATGCGGGTCGTCATCGAACTCAAGCGCGGCGAAGTGCCCGAAGTGGTGCTCAACAACCTCTACAAGCAGACGCAGCTGCAGGACACCTTCGGCATGAACATGGTGGCGCTGGTCGACAACCAGCCCAGGCTGTGCAACCTGAAGGACCTGATCGAGATCTTCCTCGAGCACCGGCGCGAGGTCGTGACGCGGCGCACCGTGTTCGATCTGCGCAAGGCGCGCGAGCGCGGCCACGTGCTCGAGGGGCTGGCCGTCGCGCTCGCCAACATCGACGAGTTCATCGAGACGATCAAGACCTCGCCCACGCCGCCGGTCGCGAAGGCGGCGCTGATGAGCAACAGCTGGGACTCGTCGCTGGTGCGCGAGATGCTCACGCGCGCCGCGGGCGAGACGCCCGGCGGTCGCGACGCCTTCCGGCCCGAGGGCCTCGATCGCAGCCTGGGTATGCAGGCCGACGGCCTGTACCGCCTGTCCGACGATCAGGCGAGCGAGATCCTGCAGATGCGTCTGCAGCGCCTGACGGGGCTCGAGCAGGACAAGATCATCATCGAATACAAGGAGGTGATGGCGCGCATCGCCGACCTGCTCGACATCCTTGCCAAGCCGGCACGCGTGACGGCGATCATCGGCGACGAACTCGCCGCCGTGAAGCAGGAGTTCGGCCAGACCAAGCTCGGCGCACGGCGCAGCGAGATCGTGCACGACGCGCAGGACCTCGCGACCGAGGATCTGATCACGCCGACCGACATGGTCGTCACGCTCAGCCACACCGGCTACATCAAGAGCCAGCCGCTCACCGAATACCGCGCCCAGAAGCGCGGCGGGCGCGGCAAGCAGGCGGCGGCGACGAAGGAAGACGACTGGATCGAGCAGCTCTTCATCGCCAACACGCACGACTGGCTGCTGTGCTTCTCGGACCGCGGCCGCGTCTACTGGTTGAAGGTGTGGGAGGTGCCGCAGGGCTCGCGCAACTCGCGCGGCAAGCCGATCGTCAACATGTTCCCGCTGCAGCCGGGCGAGAAGGTCAATGTCGTGCTGCCGCTGACCGACGGCTTTCGCAGCTTCCCGGCCGACCACTACGTCTTCATGGCGACGGCGCAGGGCACGGTGAAGAAGACCGCGCTCGACGAGTTCAGCAACCCGCGCAAGGCCGGCATCATCGCGCTCAACCTGGCCGACGGCGACTATCTCGTCGGCGCCGCGCTCACCGACGGCAAGCACGACGTGATGCTGTTTTCCGACGGCGGCAAGGCGGTGCGCTTCGACGAGGAGGACGTGCGCCCGATGGGCCGCAGCGCCGCCGGCGTGCGCGGCATGAAGCTCGACCCGACGCAGAGCGTGATCGCGATGCTCGTCGCCGAGGACGAGACGCAAAGCGTGCTCACCGCGACCGAGAACGGCTTCGGCAAGCGCACCAGCATCGTCGAGTACACCCGCCACGGCCGCGGCACGAAGGGCATGATCGCGATCCAGCAGAC
>JACSRM010000049.1 GCA_014879745.1 Burkholderiaceae bacterium
CGCGATGTCGGCCGAGGGCCAGCAGGCGCTCGCCGACGAGCGCGTGCCGCCGGCGCGCCGGCGCGTCGAACTGCGGCTCGACTGCCGGTATCTGAAGCAGTACCACGAGGTCTCGGTCGAGGTCGCGCCGGACGCCGTCGCCAGACGCGACGCGGCGGCGATCGCATCCGCCTTCCACGCCGAGCACCAGCGGCTTTACGGCTATTCGCTCGAAGCCGAAGGCTCGCCGATCGAGATCATTAACGTGCGGCTGCAGGCGATCGGCGAGACCGACCGGCCGTCGTACCACCGCCAGACGCCCGGCAGCGCCGACGCGAGTGCGGCGCGCAAGGCGGCACGCAAGATGTATGTTCCCGAGCGCGATGCCTTCGCCGAGGTGCCGGTCTACGACGGCCACCGCATGGTCTGCGGCAACCGCGTCGCCGGCCCGGCGCTGATCGAACAGCAGACGACCGCGATCTTCGTCGGCGAGACCTTCGACTGCACCGTCGACGCCCTCGGCTCGTTCGTGCTCTACGCGAAGGGGCGCGAGGATCTCGTCAAAACCAGCAGCGCCAAGCAAAAGGAGGCCGTGGCATGAACAAGACCGCAGCAAACCGTGTAGAGGTGCCGGCCGAGGTGCGGATCGACCCGATCCTGCTCTCGGTCTACGCGCGCACCTTCAAGTCGATCACCGACGAGATGAGCATCTCGATGGAGCAGACGACGCGCTCGCCGATCCTCTGCGAAGCGAAGGACTACGTCACCGGCCTTTACGACGGCGAAGGCCGCATGCTCGAGCAGACCGAGAACCTGCCGATCCTCGCCTTCTCGCTCGCGCCGGTGTGCAAGCACATCCGCAAGACCTTCGACGGCGACATCCACGAGGGCGACGTCTTCTTCCACAACGACGTGTTCTCGCTCGGCAACCAGAACAACGACGTCGCCGTCTTCAAGCCGGTGTTCTTCGAAGGCGAACTCGTCGCCTGGACCGCGGTGAAAGGGCACCAGGCCGACATCGGCGGCAACGTCGCCGGTGGCTACAACCCGAACGCGGTCGAGGTCTGGCAGGAGGCGCTGCGCATTCCGGCGGTCAAGATCGTCGATCGCGGCAAGCTGCGCCAGGACGTCTGGAACCTGATCTTTGCCAATGTCCGGCTCGACATCGTGCAGCACGACATGAAGGCCGAGATGGGCGCCTGCGAGGTCGGCGCGCGCCGCCTGCTGGAAGTCCTGCGCAAGTACGGCGTCGCGAGCTACAACGCGCACAAGCAGGCGCTGTTCGATGCGACGCGGCGCATGATGGAGGCCGAGATCGCGAAGATCCCGAACGGCCGATACAGCGGCGAGGGCTACGTCTACTACGACGGCCGCCACGAAGGCAGCAAGTTCACGATCCGGGTCGACATCGACGTGCAGGACAAGCGCATCGTCTTCGACTACTCGCGCACCGATGCGCAGACCAACGGCTTCGTCAACGGCACCTACACGTCGAGCGCGTCGGCGACGATTCTCACGCTCTTGCAGATGGTCAACCCCGACATCCCGCACAACGAGGGCATGGTCGAGCCGATCGAGATCATCATCCCCGAGGGCACGATCCTGAACGCCGCGTATCCGAAGGCGACGACCTTCGGCAACCACCTGTGCCCGCCGAACGCCGACGCGATCCAGCGCGCGCTCGGCCCGGTGCTGCCCGATCGCGTGACGGCCGGCTGGAACAACCTGCTCGCGTCGCTGACGACCGGCATCGACCCGAAGACCGGCGACAAGTACGTCGACATCGGCTTCATGGGGTTGAAGGGCGGCTCGGGCGCGATGAAGGGCGTCGACGGCTACGACCACATCGGCATGATCGACGCGAGCGGCGGCGTGCTCGACCAGGACTACGAGATGTTCGAGCAGCAGACGCCGCACCTGCTGCTGCGCCACGAACTGCTCGCCGACTCGGCAGGCGCCGGCCAATGGCGCGGCGGGCTGGGCGTCGAGACGATCTTCAGAATCGGCAGCGACGATACCCAGCTCGTGACCTTCGGCGACGGCGATTTCGAGGGCGCGTTCGGCATCGCCGGCGGCCAGGGCGCGGGGCTGAACTTCATCCGCTTGACCTACCCCGACGGCCGCGAAGTCGTTCCGCGCAACAAGGACCTGATCACCGGCGTGCCGCGCGGCACCGTCTACCACCAGGTCGCTAACGGCGGCGGCGGCTGGGGCGACCCGAAGCGGCGCGATCGCAA
>JACSRM010000164.1 GCA_014879745.1 Burkholderiaceae bacterium
TCCTGCGTCGGATAGCCGCGCGTCGTCGCCTTCGCACCGCGTTCGACGAGGAAGAGGGCGATGCCTTGCGGGTCGTCCGCCGCGCCGGCCACGCGCGCCGGGACGACGAAGGCGTCGGCATGCGCGCCGGCCGGGACGATGCTCTTCGTGCCGCGCAGCGTCCAGCGCCCAGCGCCATCGCGCTCGGCGCGGGTCGCGACCTGCGCGAGCTTGTAGCGCGCGCCGCGCTCCTGGTGGGCGAGGACGGCGATCGCGCTGCCTTCGGCAACGCGCCGCGCAAGCCCGGCTGCTTCGGGCGCCTCGCTCGCCGCGAGCAGCGGCGCAGCGACGAGGGCGACCGCCGCATACGGCTCGAGCACCATCGCGCGGCCGAGCTCTTCCATCACGACCATCGCCTCGACGGCGCCGAAGCCCATGCCGCCACTCGCCTCGGGCAGCGCGAGGCCGAGCAGGCCGAGCTCGGCCAGTTCGCCCCACGCCTCGCGCGAGAAGCCGCCTGCCTTCGCGGTCGCGCGGCGGCGCTCGAAGGCGTAGCTTCTTTCGGTCCAGCGCGCCACCGCGTCGCGCAGCGAGGTCTGGTCGTCGGTGAAATCGAAATCCATGGTCAGGCTCCCAGCATGATCTGCGCGATGATGTTGCGCTGCACTTCGTTGCTGCCGCCGTAGATCGTCGTCTTGCGCAGATTGAAGTAAGTCGCGGCGAGCGGCGCGCAGTGCGCCGCGCCGCCCGGCCACAGGCCGCCGAGCGCCTGGTCGCCCTGCCAGCCGGCCTCCATCGCCTCGGCGATGAAGGGCATCGCGAACGGCCCGGCGGCGAGCATCATCAGCTCGGCATAGCGCTGCTGGATCTCGCTGCCGCGCACCTTCAGCAGCGCAGCGATGTCGAGGCTTTGCTTGCCGCTCTTCTCGGCCGACAGCACGCGCAGCACGAGCATCTCGAGGGCGACGACCTCGACCTCGAGCTGCGCGATCAGGTCGCGAAAGCGCAGGTCGTCCCACACGCCTTCGGCCTTCGCGATGCGCTTCAGGCGTTCGAGCTCGCGCTTGGTGCGGTTGACGTCGGCGATGTTGGTGCGCTCGTGCGCGAGCAGGTGCTTGGCATAGGTCCAGCCCTTGTTCTCCTCGCCGATCAGGTTGGCGGCCGGCACCTCGACGTTGTCGAAGAAGACCTCGTTGACCTCGGCGCCGCCTTCGAGCAGCACGATCGGCCGCACCGTGACGCCCTTGCTCTTCATGTCGATCAGCAGGAAACTGATGCCGGTCTGCGGCTTGCCCTCGCTGCTGGTGCGCACGAGGCAGAAGATCCAGTCGCCGTACTGGCCGAGCGTCGTCCACGTCTTCTGGCCGTTGACGATGTACTTGTCACCCTGGCGCACCGCGCGTGTCTTGAGCGACGCGAGGTCGCTGCCCGAGCCGGGCTCGCTGTAGCCCTGGCTCCACCACACATCGCCGCTTGCGATACCGGGCAGGAAGCGCTGCTGCTGCTCGGCGTTGCCGAAGGCCATGATGACCGGCGCGACCATCACCGGGCCGAACGGCAGCAGCCGCGGTGCGCCGGCGAGCGCGCATTCCTCCTCGAACAGATGACGCTGCACGACGTTCCAGCCCGGCCCGCCGAACTGCTCGGGCCAGCCGTAGGCGAGCCAGCCCTTCTTGCCGAGAATGCGGGCCCAGCACTGCATATCCTCGCGCGACAGGTTCAGCGCGTTGTGCACCTTGTGGCTGGTCGCCGGCGGCAGATTGGCCGCGACCCAGGCGCGCACCTCGGCGCGAAAGGCAAGCTCTTCGGGGGTGAAATTCAGGTCCATGCACAGTCTCCGGCGGCCGCTTGGCGCAGCGCGCGTTTTAGCACGACCGTTTCATGCCACCCTGTCGCCGCAGCGACAAGGGCGCCTCGCCCGCCGGCGAGGGCGATCAGGAACGCTCGATGCGGCGCTCGTCCTTCGGCAGCGTGACGTCGCAGGCTTCGAGCGCGCGCGCCGCATCGCCGCGGGTCACCGGGCGGATCAGCAGCGCGTCGCAGCCGGCGAGCTTGGCGCGCACCCGGCCGGCGGCCGAATCGCGATTCGCGAGCAGGAACACCGGCGGCACCGGCCCGGCGAGCGCGACGCGCTGGTGCTTGATCTCCATGCACAGTTCGAGTCCGTCCATATCCTCGTCGCTGCCCGGCGCGACATCGAGGAAGAGGGCCGCCAGCGGCAACTCGGCAACGAACGCGAGCACGTCGGCGCTGTAGCTTGCATGGTGGACCTGGAAGCCGAAGGCCTGGAGTTGGGCGGCAAGTCCGGCGTCCGCGCGTTCCGGGCCGAGCAGCAGCACGTCGCACAGCGATTCCGCGCCCGCGCGTCCGGACTGGGCCAGCCTGGCGCGCCGCGACCTGCGCCGGGCCTCGGCCTTCGCCGCGGCGCGCTCTTGTGCGCTTGCCGACTGCAGCTTGGCGGCAGTCGGCTCCTGGATCGGTGCCCGGACCGGTTCCTGGACCGGCGCCGGAGCCGGCGTCGATTCGGGAAACGCCGCCGGGCTGATCGTCTCGAAATCCTCCGGTGCGAGGGCGGGCTGGCTTCTGGAGCGCCGCGCCGGCGTCCGGGGTGCCGGTTCGGGCCGCGCCGCCGCTTCGAGCCCGGCGCGCGGTGTCGGGGTCTCCTGCGCGGCCGCGTTCGGCGCCTCGGCGTCGGAGACTTTCCGCGCGCCGGATTCAGGGATCGGCGCGGGCGCCGGCTCGGGTGGCAACGCGGGGCCCGGGCCGGTTGTCGCCGTCTCGGTGGCGGCGGGCGCCGCGCCGCGGGCGCGGGGTCTGGCGATCGGCTCCAGTTCGGAGAGGCTGATGAATATCGGCGAGTGGTCGAATGCCGCGGGGGCGGTCGGCACGATGTCGGACTCGTCGAGGGTCGGGAAGTCCCTCTCGCTCGCCGCCATCGGCAGCACGATGTCGGGCCGTTCGGCGACCTTGGGTGGCGCCTCGCGCTCGGCCGCCATCGCATCGAGCGCGCGCAGAATCTCCTCGGGGTCGATCGGCCGCTCGACGTGCGAGCGCGCGCCGGGCGGCGCGTGCTCGCCGACGAACAGCGTGTCGCTCATGCGTGCGCCGCGCGTGACGCTCGTCGCCAGCAGCTCGTGGCTGGCGTCGGCAACGATGAAGTCGGCCTCCGCCGCACGCTCCACCTGCAGATAGGCGGGCTCGCGCGCCGCGGCATGCTTGAGGCAGAACGACAGCGCATTGCGCTCGAAGTCGCCGAAGCCATGCAGCGCGACCCGGTAGCTGCCGGCCGCCTTGGGCCCGGCCTTGGCGCGGCGGAGCGCGGCGAGCTTGAGCTTCATGCCGATTCAGCCGCGGGTGCCGTCGCCAGCATGGCCCGGCTCAGTCGCGAAAGTTGTCGAACGAAAGTGGCACATCGGACAACTCCTTTCGCAGCAGCGCGATCGCAGCCTGCAGGTCGTCGCGCTTGGCGCCGCTGACGCGCACGCTGTCGCCCTGGATCGCGGCCTGCACCTTCATCTTGCTCTGCTTGACGAGCGTCTGCATCTTCTTCGCCACGTCGCTTGCGATGCCGCTCTTGACGACGAGCAATTGCTTGACCTTGTCGCCGCCGATTTTCTCGATCTTCGCGCTGGTATCGACATAGCGCGCGTCGACGCCGCGCTTGGCGAGCTTGGCGAGCAGGATATCGGTGACCTGCGCGATCTGGAAGTCGCTGTCGGCGAACAGCGTGATCTCCTTGTCCTTGTGCTCGATGCGCGCCGACGAGCCCTTGAAGTCGAAGCGGTTGCCGATCTCCTTGTTGCTCTGGTCGAGCGCGTTGCGCAGCTCGACGAGGTTGGGCTCGATGACGGCGTCGAAGCTTGGCATGATGAAGAATCCTTGCTCGAGGAGCCGGCCGCGGGGCCGGCGTCGGATCGACGAAAATTCTGCCATGCAAATCGAGACAGGCGTGAGTCTGCGACCCTACAACACTTTTGCGCTGCCGTCGCTGGCGCGCGTCATGGTTCGCGTCGCGAGCGAGGCCGACGTGCGTGCCATCGTCGACCATCCGCAGTTCGGCCGCGCGCCGAAGTTCATTCTCGGCGGCGGCAGCAATATCGTGCTGACGCGCGACGTGCAGGCGCTCGTGCTCAAGGTCGAGGTCGCGGGGCGCCGGCTCGTCCAGGTGCGCGACGACGCCTACATCGTCGAGGCCGGCGCCGGCGAGAACTGGCACGACTTCGTCGCCTGGACGCTCGATCAGGGCTGGCCGGGGCTCGAGAATCTGGCGCTGATTCCCGGCACGGTCGGCGCGGCGCCGGTGCAGAATATCGGCGCCTACGGGATCGAGTTGCAGGAGCGCTTCGAATCGCTCGACGCGGTCGACCTCGTCACCGGCCGCACGGTGACATTGACGGCCGAGATGTGCCGCTTCGGCTACCGCGACAGCGTCTTCAAGAACGGACTCGCCGGCAAGAGCCTGATCACGCGGGTGCGATTCCGGCTGCCGCGGCCGTGGCGCGCGGTGCTTGGCTATCTGGAACTCGAACGCCGCCAGGCGCAGACCGGCATCCGCGACCCGGATGCGCGCCGGATCTTCGACTGGGTGTGCGAAATCCGCCGCGCCAAGCTGCCGGATCCGGCGCAGGTCGGCAACGCCGGCAGCTTCTTCAAGAACCCCTTCGTCAGCGAAGCGCAGTGCCGCGACATCATCGGCCGCGACCCGACGGTGGTGCACTATCCGATGCCCGACGGCAGCATCAAGCTCGCCGCCGGCTGGCTGATCGACGCCTGCGGCTGGAAGGGCAAGAGCGTCGGCCGCGCCGGCGTCTACGAGAAGCAGGCGCTGGTGCTCGTCAATCGCGGGGGCGCGAGCGGCGCCGAGGTCGTGACTCTGGCACGGGCGATCCAGGAGAGCGTCTACGGCCGCTTCGGCATCCGCCTCGAGCCCGAGCCGGTCGTCGTCTGACGCGGTTTGCCGGGAGGGTGCCGCGCCGCTCCGCGGCCGACTGCTGCAAGTCTCCTTGTGCGCCCGGCCCGGG
Source organism: Burkholderiaceae bacterium (assembly GCA_014879745.1). GTDB lineage: Bacteria > Pseudomonadota > Gammaproteobacteria > Burkholderiales > Burkholderiaceae_C > CAIKUF01. The sequence goes on from JACSRM010000164.1 coordinate 5,001, forward strand.
CGCTGTAATGTTCGGATTGCAGGTCGTGGCGCAACGGCGACGGCGACCCCGGCGGCGCGGGTTCGCAGCGCCCCATGCTGACGCACTTGCGCTTCACGTCGGACCCAACCCGCGATGGACCCTGCGCTTCGTGATTCCAGCTTCGAGAAGCTGAGTGCCGGTCTGCGCCGCGATGCCGGGCGCTGGGTGGTCGATCTGCGCGGGCTCGTGCTCAGGAGCGTCTTCCAGCCGGTCTACAGCCTGTCGCACGGCCGCCCGGTCGGTCACGAGGCGCTGGTGCGGGCGTTCGATGCGGGCGGTGCGCGCGTCAAGCCGCAATCGGCTTTGCGCGGCGACGGCTCGTTCGACGATCTGCTGCAAGGCGACCGCGCGGCGCGCATGATCCATGCGCTCAATTTCGCCGAGCTCGTCGGCAGCGATCCGCACTGGCTGTTCTTCAATATGCAGACGCAGGTTTTCGCCGCGCTCAAGCAATTGCCGAACGACGGCTTCCAGCGCACGCTGCAGGCGCGCTGCGGCCTGCGCGGCAGCCAGGTGGTGCTCGAGGTGCTCGAGCAGCAGGTCCCGGCGGATGCCGATTTCGACAGTGCGGTGCACGCGGTGCGCGCCAGCGGCGGATTGATCGCGATCGACGATTTCGGGGCCGGCCATTCGAACTTCGACCGCGTCTGGCGCCTCTCGCCCGAAATCGTCAAGCTCGACCGTGCGCTGGTGCATCGCGCCGCCTTCGAAGCCCAGGGTCAGCGCTACGTCGCCAACGTCGTCTCGCTGCTCCATCAGTGCGGCGCGCTCGTCCTGATGGAAGGCATCGAGACGCAGGACGAGGCCTTTGTCGCGCTCGAGGCGAACGCCGATCTGGTGCAGGGCGACCTGTTCGGGCCGCCGCGCCCGGCGCTGGTCGACAAGTTCGACGCGCCGCCCGCACTGCAGACGCTGTGGGAGCACTACGAGACGCGCCGCGCCGACGGCCAGCGCCGCTACCACGAGCGCATCGGCCCCTACATCAACGCGATCGGCCATGCCGCCGGGCTGCTCGCCGACGGCAAGCCGCTGGACGCTGCGGTGGCGACGTTTCTGGCGCTGCCGCTGGCCGAGGTGTGCTATCTGCTCGGTGCCGATGCGACGCAGATCGGCGACAACGTCTGGGCGCCGGATCAACTCCTCGCCGAACAGTCGGCCTTCGCGCCGATGCGCGATACGCAGGATGCGCACTGGGCGCGCCGCCCGTACTACCGGCGGGCGATGGAAGCCGTCGGCCGGGTGCAGGTCACGCGGCCCTACCGCACGCTGCACGGCGCGCACCTGTGCGTCACGGTGTCGGTCGCGGTGCGCACGGGCGAAGGCCTGCGCGTCGTCTGCGGCGACCTGAGCTGGGCCGGCGAGGCGGCGTGACGGACAGCGCCGCAGACCGCGCGTCCGGCCTGCCGCTGCACGGTGTGCGGGTCGTCGAGTTCAGCCACATGGTGATGGGGCCGACCTGCGGCCTGATCCTCGGCGACCTCGGCGCCGAGGTGATCAAGGTCGAGCCGCTCGCCGGCGACAATACGCGCCGCCTGCTCGGTTCCGGGGCCGGCTTCTTCCCGATGTTCAACCGCAACAAGGCGAGCATCGCGGTCGACGTGAAACACCCCCGCGGGCGCGAGATCGTGCTGCGCCTGACGGCCGGCGCCGACATATTCTGCGAGAACTTCAAGGCCGGCGCGATGGCCGGTCTCGGCCTCGACTATGCGATGCTCGCGCCGCTGAACCCGCGCCTGATCTATGTCTCGCACAAGGGTTTCCTGCCGGGCCCCTACGAGCACCGCACCGCGCTCGACGAGGTGGTGCAGATGATGGGCGGCCTGGCCTACATGACAGGCCCCGAAGGCCGGCCGTTGCGCGCCGGCAGCAGCGTCAACGACATCATGGGCGGCATGTTCGGCGCGATCGGCGCGCTCGCCGCGCTCGCCGCGCGCGAGAAGACCGGCCGCGGGCAGGAGGTGCAAAGCGCGCTGTTCGAGAACAACGTCCTGCTCGTCGCCCAGCATATGCTGCAGTTCGCGGTGACGGGTGTACCCGCCGCGCCGATGCCGAGCCGCATCTCGGCCTGGGGCGTCTACGACGTCTTCACGGTGCGCGACGGCGAGCAGATCTTTCTCGCCGTCGTCACCGATACCCAATGGGCGCAGTTCTGCGACGCCTTCGAGCTCGGCGATCTCGCGGCCGACGCGCGCCTCGCGAGCAACAATCTGCGGGTGCAGGCGCGCGACTGGATGATGCCGCTGCTGCGCGAGCGCCTCGCCGACTTCACCGTCGCCGAGATCACGGCGCGCTTCGAGGCGCGCGGGCTGCCGTATGCGCCGATCACGCGGCCGCAGGACCTGTTCGACGATCCGCACCTTGCCGCGACCGGCGGCCTGGCGCCGCTGACGCTGCCCGACGGCCGGGCAACGCGCGCGCCGCTGCTGCCGCTGATGCTGGGCGGCGCGCGGCTGCCGCTGCGGCTCGATCCGCCCGCGCCGGGCGCGGATACCGACGCCGTGCTTGCCGCAATCGGCTATGCGCCGGACGAGATCGCGCAGCTGCATACGCAGGGCATCGTCGGCGGGCCGGCGCCGGATGCGAAGGCGTAGCGCGAGCCGGGTTTGCCGGCATCGTGCGCAAGGCGGTCAGAAGCTCGATCCGGGCTGCTGCAGGAAGGCGAGCTCTTCGGGTGTCGACTCGCGGCCGAGAATCGCATTGCGGTGCGGAAAGCGGCCGAAGCGTTCGATGATCGCGCGATGGCGCCGCGCATAGTCGAGCGTTGCGGCGAAGCCCTGCGCCTCGCCATCCAGCCGCGTGAAGAGGCGCATCGACTCGTCCTGCATCGCCAGGTCCTCGGCGTGTTCGAACGGCAGGTAGACGAAGCTGCGCTGCCACGGTGAAAGCCCGAGGTCGCCGCCGCTCGCGACGAGCGCCTGCGCGGCGGCGAGCGCCAATGCGTCGCCTGCGAATGCGCGCGGCGTGTCGCGAAAGACATTGCGGGTGAACTGGTCGAGCAGCAGGATGCGTGCGAGCGCGATCGCCGGCTGCCCGTCCCAGTCGCGCAGAGCGCCGCCGAGTGCGGCTTCGATCAGCGGCGCGAAGGCGCGCTCGATCGCGCGGTCGAAGGCGTCGCTCTTGCGGAACCACTCGGCGCGCGGCTTGCCATCGGTCGCCGAGCCGGGCGCGCCGAACCAGAAGTCGAGCACGGCGCGTGCGTGGTCGCCGTCGAAGGGCTTGTTCATGCGAGCAGATCCTGTGTTTCGGCGTGGCGGCGCATGTAGGCCTGCACGTAGCTGCAGACCGGCCGAACCTTCCAGCCGTTCGCGCGCGCATGGGCGAGGGCAGCGGCGACCAGTTCGCCGGCGATGCCGCGGCCTTCGACCGCGCCCGGCACGCCGGTGTGGACGATCTCCATCACGCCGCCCGCGAGCCGGTAGTCGCAGACGCAGGTGCGGCCGTCGACCACGGTCTGGAAGCGTCCGCGCTCGGGGAGGTGTTCGATGGCCGTGGGCTTCGTCATGACGATGGATTGAGGTGCAATGGCGTGATCTCGACCGTGCGCGTGGCATCGCCCAGATAGACGGTGGCGTCCTGCACCGAGGCCTGCAGCTGCATCGAGCGCTGTGTCAACGCGGCGAGTGCCCGGCTCTGCGCGGCTTCGATGCGCCAGACGGCGACGTTGCGCGCGCGGCCGATGCGGTTCGCGAGCTGTTCCCACCAGACGCCGGCGCTGCTTGCGAACGCGTAGACGCTGACGCGGTCGGCGCGCGCCGCGGCGCGCAGGATGCGCCGCTCGTCGGGCTGGCCGACATCGATCCAGTGCACGATGCGGCCGGTCAGGTCCTTGCGCCAGAGGTCGGGCTCGTCGGCGTCCCACAGGCTCTTGGCGAGTTCGAGCGCGCCGTGCTCGGCCGTCGCCGGCACATTCAGCGCGTAGGCGAGGACGCGCATCATCATCCGCTCGTCGGTCTCGGACGGATGGCGCGCGATCGTCAGCGCATGCTCGCCGTAGATGCCGCGGTCGATGTCCGAGAGCTGGATCTGGGCCTTGTGGATCGTCGCTTTGAGTGCCATGAGGTGATTCGGATAGCGGTCGATGACGGCATCGCGGCGCGGCGTCGATCGCTGCTGCCGGCCGAAAGCAGGTCGGTGGACGGGCTCAATGTTTCTCGACGACCGCCTTCAGGTTCGCCAGCCCGCGCTCGAAGTCCGGGCCGACGAAGCTGTCGGCGAACAAGGCGAACCAACGGTAGAGCGGGTTGGCGCCGGTGTCGCCGTCCATCGTCCAGGTCACGCGCGTCCCGCTGCCTTCGGGCGCGAAGCGCAGTTCGCCGCGCGAAGTGGTGTCGAAGCCGGCCAGTTGCAACTCGAAGGCGACGCGCCGTCCCGGTTCGACCGAGGTGAACGTCATCTTGCCGTCGCCCTCGGACGCGCTTTGCCACGACCACGCCGCGCCGGTGCCGCTCGCCGGCCCGCTGTAGGTGATCGCCATCGCCGGGTCGCGCTGGGTCCAGATCGACCACTGCTTCCAGCCGCGCGGATCGGCGACCCAGGCGTAGACCTGCTGTGGCGGTGCATCGACGATCAGGCTGCGCTGCACGGTGAAGGCCGGCGAGAGCATCATGCCGCCACCAACGAGGCCGATCGAGAGCAAGATGACGATGACGAGGGTCCACTTGCCGAGTCGCTGGATCAGGTTCATATTCGTCGCGTGTTGTCGAGGGTTCGAGCCTTGCCAGAGAGGGCGGTGCCGCGCCAGGCCAACTTGCGCTGACAGTGGCATCATGCACGCCGCGGCGGCGCCGCGCATCTTGACGACCCCGACCTGGATTGCACCATGAATCGACCCCGCAACATCGCCCGCAGGCAACTGCGCCTGCTGCTCGCAGGCCTCGTCGCCGCCTTTGCGGTGCAGACCGCGATGGCGCAGAGCGGCACGGCCAAGCCGCCTGCCAAATCGGCCGCCAAATCGGGCGCCAAGCAGCGCGAGGGCAGCTTCGGCGGCGGCACGGCCTCCGGGCCGATGCTGACGAAGGACGAACTGCGGCAATGTCTTGCCGAGCAGGACCGCATGAAACAGGAGACCGCCGACGTGGTGGCGACGCAGAAGAAGCTCGCCGCCGACCGCGCCGAGATCGACCGCGTCAGCGCCGCGCTCGACGCCGACCGGCCCAATGTCAACGTGAGCGACAAGGATGCGGTCGACGCTTTCAATGCGCGGCTGCAGGCCAAGGGCAAGCTCGTCGCCGACTACCAGGCGGCGGCGCCGGCGTTCAACGCGCGCATCGACAAGCTCGACGCCGACGACAAGGCGTTCACCAAGAACTGCCGGGATCGCCGGTATTTCGAGGACGAGTACGACGAGATCAAGGCCGGCAAGTAGCGCCGCGCGAGCGCGAGGAGATGGCATGACGAACCCGCTGCTGCAGGACTGGAGTACCCCCTACGGCCTGCCGCCGTTCGAGGCGGCGCAACCGGAGCACTTCGTGCCCGCCTTCGAGCGGGCGTTCGAGGAGCAGGCGGCCGAGATCGAGCGCATCGCGACCGACGGCGAAGCGCCGGACTTCGACAATACGATCGCCGCGTTCGACCGCAGCGGGCGGCTGCTGTCGCGCATCGCGTCGATGTTCTTCAACCTCGCGAGCAGCGAGACCTCGCCCGCGCTGCAGGCCATCGAGCGCGAGATCGCGCCGCGCATGGCGGCGCACGAGAGCGCGATCTACCTGCATGGCGCGCTCTTCGCGCGGATCGCGCTGGTGCACGCGCAGCGTGACGTGCTCGCACCGCGGCCCGAACAGCGGCGCCTCGTCGAGCGCATCCATCTCGATTTCGTGCGCGAAGGCGCGCTCCTGTCGGCGGCCGACAAGCGGCGCTATGCGCAGTTGATGGAAGGCTTGGCGACGCTGACGACGCGCTTCGGGCAGAACGTGCTTGCCGACGAGTCGGCGTTCAGGCTCGAATTGAACGGGGAAGCCGACCTTGCCGGTTTGCCCGGTTTCGTGCGCGCCGCGGCACGTGAAGCGGCCGCCGCGCGCGGCGTGCGCGCCGACGGCGTCGTCACGCTGTCGCGCTCGCTGATCGTTCCCTTCCTCACCTTCAGCGAGCGGCGCGACCTGCGCGAGCAGGCGTGGCGGGCATGGACCTCGCGCGGCGAGCACGAAGGCGAGCACGACAACCGCCCGGTGGTGCGCGAGATCCTCGCGCTGCGCAACGAGCAGGCCCGGCTGCACGGCTATGCCTGCTATGCCGACTACGCGCTGGCCGATTCGATGGCGCAGACGCAGGAGGCGGTCGAAAGGCTGTTGACGCAGGTCTGGGCCCCGGCCAAGGCACGCGCCGCGAAGGAGCGCGAGGCGCTCGAAGGCGTGCTGCTGTCGCGCGGCGACGCCGGCGCGCACACGCTCGAGGCCTGGGACTGGCGCTTCCTCGCCGAGAAGGTCCGCCAGGCGCGCTACGAACTCGACGAGGCCGAACTCAAGCCCTACTTCCCGCTCGAGCGCATGGTCGAGGCGGTCTTCGATTGCGCCGGGCGGCTGTTCGGGCTGCGATTCGTGCTCCAGCCCGGGGTTCGCGCCTATCACCCCGACGTCAAGGTCTACGAGGTGCGGTCTGCCGACGATGCCTTGGTCGGCGTCTTCCTGCACGACAACTACGCGCGGCCGACCAAGCGCAGCGGTGCGTGGATGAGCTCGTACCGCGATCAGTCGCGCAACGGCGCGCCGGGCGGCGTGCTGCCGATCGTCGTCAACAACAACAATTTCGCGAAGGGCGCGCCGGGCGAGCCGACGCTGCTCAGTTTCGACGACGCGCGAACGCTGTTCCACGAGTTCGGCCACGGCCTGCACGGCCTGCTGTCGAACGTCGACTTCGAGCGCCTGTCGGGGACCAGCGTGCTGCGCGACTTCGTCGAGCTGCCGTCGCAGATCTTCGAGCACTGGCTCGAGCAGCCCGACGTCTTGCGCCGCCACGCCCGCCACTGGCGGACCGGCGAGCCGATCCCGCAGGAACTCGTCGCGCGATTGCTGCGTGCGCGGCGCTTCAACCAGGGTTACGAGACGGTGCGCTATGCGGCGTCGGCGCTCGTCGACATGGCGGTGCATGCGCAGACCGGCGGCGCGCCGCAGGATGTCTGCGCCTTCGAGCGCGCCGAACTCGAGCGCCACGGCGTACCGCCGGAGATCGGGCTGAACCACCGTCTCGTTCACTTCCAGCACCTGTTTTCGGGCTCGGCCTACGCGGCGGGCTACTACGTCTACCTGTGGGCCGAGGTGCTCGAGGCGGATGGCTTCGACGCCTTCGTCGAGGCCGGCGATCCGTTCGACCCGGCGGTTGCCGAGCGTCTGAAGCGGTTCATCTATTCGGTCGGCGATTCGGTCGCACCGGCCGATGCATTTCGCGCCTTTCGCGGGCGCGATCCGAAGGTCGACGCGATGCTCGAGAAGCGTGGGCTGATCGCGGCGAGCGATCCCTGACGGCGCCGGGCCGCTGCCGCCGCGGCGGCGTCAGCCGGCCCGCGGCGCGACCCCGAAGGCGGCGTCGATTCCGGCCAGGAAGCGATCGAAATCGATCGGCTTGGTCCAGTAGTCGGCGAAGCCTGCCGCGAGTGCGCGCTCGATATCCTGCGGCAGCGCATTGGCCGACAGCGCGATGCAGCGCAGCGACGCGCCATCCGGCGCGGCACGCAGTCGGTGCAGGACTTCGAA
>JACSRM010000272.1 GCA_014879745.1 Burkholderiaceae bacterium
TTCTGGCGCTCGTTCATCATGCGCTGGGTGCAAAACCCGGTCTTCGAGTCGGTCGATCCGCGCCGTGTCGGCGTGAAGGCGATCGTGCTGTCGACCTTCGTCTTCGTCCTCGCCCACACGCTGTGGCTGGCCGCCGCCGTCGCCGGTCTTGCCTACGCGCTGCTTTATCGCCAGACCGGCAAGCTGTGGGTCGCCGTCATCGCACATGCGGTGACGAATTTCGTGCTCGGGCTCTGGGTCTTGCGGACCGGAAACTGGGCGTTCTGGTGAAGCCGCCTATACGCCGCGCGCACGATCCTGCCTGAAGCGCGCGGCAAACGATTCGAAGCTGCCGGCGTCGAGCGCGTCGCGCACCTCGCGCATCAGGTTCAGGTAATAGTGCAGGTTGTGGATGCTCGCGAGCATCGGCGCGAGCATCTCGCCGCAGCGGTCGAGGTGATGCAGGTAGGCGCGGCTGAAGCGGCTGCAGGTGGGGCAGGCGCAGCTCTCGTCGATCGGGCACTCGTCCATCCGATGCCGGGCGTTCCTGATCTTCAGATCGCCGAAGCGCGTGAAGAGGTGGCCGTTGCGCGCGTTGCGGGTCGGCATCACGCAGTCGAACATGTCGACGCCGGCGGCGACGCCGTCGACCAGATCCTCCGGCGTGCCGACCCCCATCAGGTAGCGCGGCTTCGAAGCCGGCAGAAGCTTCGGCGTGTGGGCGACGATGCGCTGCATCTCGGCTTTTGGTTCGCCGACGCTGACGCCGCCGATCGCATAGCCCGGGAAATCGAGTTCGGCGAGCGCGGCGGCCGATTCCTCGCGCAGGCCCTCGAACATGCCGCCCTGGACGATGCCGAACAGCGCATTCGGGTTCTCCAGGCGATCGAACTCCGCCTTGCAGCGCGCCGCCCAGCGCAGGCTGAGTTCCATCGAGGCGCGCGCCTCGGCCTCGGTCGTCGGCCGGCCGGCGCTCTGGTACGGCGTGCATTCGTCGAACTGCATGACGATGTCGCTATTCAGCGCGCGCTGGATCTGCATGCTCGTCTCGGGGGTCAGGAAGAGCTTGTCGCCGTTCACCGGCGAGGCGAATCTGACGCCCTCCTCGCTGATCCTGCGGCCGCTGCCGTCGGCGTTCGCGAGGCTCCAGACCTGGAAGCCGCCGCTGTCGGTGAGGATCGGCCGGGTCCAGCCTTCGAACCGGTGCAATCCGCCAAAGTGGGTGAGCACTTCGATGCCAGGGCGCAGCCACAGGTGAAAGGTATTTCCCAGAATGATCTGCGCGCCCATCGCCTCGAGCGACTCGGGCAGCACGCCCTTGACCGTGCCGTAGGTGCCGACCGGCATGAAGACGGGCGTCTCGACGATGCCGTGGGTGAGCCTCAGGCGTCCGCGGCGCGCAAGGCCCTCGGTGGCGAGCAGTTCGAATTCGAGCATCAAGCGATTGTCGCCGCGCCCGCGGCCCGCGAGCGGCACCGGCCGGCGTTTGCGCGGTGGCGGGGGCGGCCCGACACCGCGCCGTGCAAAATGCACCTTCGCCGCACCGGCGGCCGCTGGCCGCGATCGCGGCGCCTGGCGATCGGGAGAGTCTCTGCCCGATCGCGAGGCAGAAAGACAAAGGAGACGGGATGTTCAATTTCGAGTCGCTTGCGCTCATCGCCTGGCCCGGCGGGCTGCGCGCGCCGGATGCAGTGTTCTGGGCCGCGCTGCTGCTCGTCGCCGGCGCGCTGGCGGGTGAGATCATCGCGCGCACCTCGCGGCTGCCGCGCCTGGTCGGCTATACCGCCGCCGGCTGCGTCGTCGCCTGGGCCGGGATGGGCCCGGACATGCCGCTCACCGGTACGGCCCGCCTGGTCGTCGACGTCGCGCTCGCCCTTTTGCTGTTCGAGATCGGCAGCCGGGTGCGCCTGCGCTGGCTGCGCTTCAACCTGGCGCTGTTCTGGACCAGCCTGGCCGAGGCGAGCCTGAGCGCGGTCGCGGTCTTCGGCGTGCTCTACTGGCTCGAGGTGCCGACCATGACGGCGGTCTGCTGCGCGGCGCTTGCCATTCCGTCGTCGGCCGCGGTCGCCGGGCGTGTCGCGATGGAACTCGGCGCCGAAGGCCAGGTGACCGACCGCATGATCCTGCTCACCGCGCTCAATACGCTGTTCGCCGTGCTGGTGCTGACACTGCTCGAAGCCTGGTGGCACGCCGGCAAGGCGCCCGACGTGCCGGCCGCGCTGACCCATCTCGCGCAATCGTTCTTCGGCTCCCTGATCCTCGCCGCGCTGCTCGCCGCGGTCATCGCGGGCGTCGCGCGCCGGCTCGATCTGCGCAACGAAAGCTCGGTGCTGCTGGTGCTCGGCCTCGTCGTCCTCGCGATCGCCGCCGCGCGCGCCGCGAGCCTGTCGACGCTGCTCGTGCCGCTCCTGGCCGGACTGCTGCTGCGCAACGTGACCGAGCGGCCGTGGGTCTGGCCGCGCCACTTCGGCACCGCCGGCGGCGTCGTCGTGCTGATGCTGTTCGTCATCGTCGGTGCCTCGTGGTCGCCTGCCGTGCTCGCTGCCGGCGGCCTGGCGGCGCTCGCGATGCTCGTCGCGCGCGGCCTCGCCAAGGGTCTGGTCGTCGTCGCCCTCGCGCGGCCGGCCGGCGCGACGCTGCGCCAGGGGCTGGCGCTCGGCGTGACCTTGATGCCGCTGTCGGCGACGACGCTCGTGATGTTGAGCGACGTCTATGCCACCGCGCCGGCGCTCGCCGCGGACGTCATGCCGATCGTCATCACCGCGGTGGCGGTGCTCGAACTGCTGGGGCCGGTCGCGGTGCAGTTCGCGCTGCGGCTGGCGGGCGATCTGCCGCCCGCCGCCACGCTGGGCGTGAAAGAGCTGCAATGAGCCTCGAACCGTTCGTCACGTCCCGCCCGCTGACGCTCGGCGTCGAGCTCGAACTGCAGATCGTCAATACCCACGACTTCGACCTCACCGCAGCCGCGGGCGACCTGATGCGCCTGATGCAGGGCCGCGACTTTCCGGGCGACGTGAAACCCGAGATCACGAGCAGCATGCTCGAGATCGCGACCGGCGTCTGCAGCGGCCACGCGCAGGTGCTCGACGAGCTGCGCGCGATCCGCGACCAGCTCGTCGAATGCGAGAAGAAGCTCGACGTCCGGCTGTGCGGCGGCGGCACGCATCCGTTCCAGGACTGGAGCCGCAGGCGCATCTACGATGCGCCGCGCTTTCACGAGCTGTCCGCCCTCTACGGCTATCTGTCCAAGCAGTTCACGGTCTTCGGCCAGCACGTGCACGTCGGCTGCCCCGGCCCGGATCAGGCGCTGGTGCTGATGCACGGCCTGTCGCGCTTCATTCCGCACCTGATCGCGCTCGCCGCATCGTCGCCGTTCGTGCAGGGCAGCGATACCGGCTTTCATTCGGCGCGCCTGAACTCGGTATCCGCGTTCCCGCTCGCCGGCCGCTCGCCGTTCGTGCAGCGCTGGGAGGACTTCGAGAGCTTCTTCGCCAAGATGGCGCATACCGGCGTCGTCAGCAGCATGAAGGATTTCTACTGGGATATCCGCCCCAAGCCCGAGTTCGGCACGATCGAGGTGCGCGTGCTCGACACGCCGCTGACGGTCGAGAAGGCGGCGGCTCTGGCCGGCTTCATCCAGTGCCTGGCGCGCTGGCTGCGCGTCGAGCGGCCGTTCGCGCTGAGCGAGGACGACTACCTGCCCTATTCGTTCAACCGGTTCCAGGCCTGCCGCTTCGGGCTGGACGCAACCTACGTCGACCCCGACAGCGGCGAGCACCGCGTGCTGCGCGACGACCTGCTCGCGATCTTCGACAAGCTCGAGCTGCATGCAATGGAGCTGCGCGCCGAGGACGCGATCCAGACCCTGCGCGCAGAGATTGCCGGCACCGGCAACGACGCGACCTGGATCCGCCAGCTGCAGCAGCGCGAGCATCTGCTCGCCGAGGTCGTGCGCCAGCAGACCCGGCGCTGGCGCGGCCTGGCGCACTGAGCGTGCCGAACGTGCGCCCGCTGCGGATCGGGCTGTCGGCGCGGCTGATGCACAAGCCGCCGGCCGAGCTCGGGTTTCGCAACAAGACGCTGCTCTACCTGGAGCAGTCGATCGCGCACTGGATCATGTCGCACGGGGCGCTGGCGATGACGGTGCCGACGCTGTCCTACGACGCCGGGGTCGAGCGGCGCCGAATCTCGGTGCGCGAATATGCCCAGGTGCTCGACGCCCTCGTGCTGCAGGGCGGCTCCGACGTCAACCCGAGCATCTACGGGCAGGAACCGCTGCGGCCGGAGTGGACCGGCGATATCGTTCGCGACCGCTACGAGATCGAGCTGATCGAAGGCTTCATGATGGCGGGCAAGCCGGTGCTCGGCATCTGCCGCGGCGCGCAGCTCATCAACGCGTCGTTCGGCGGCACGCTGATCCAGGATATCCCGACCCTGCGCCCGCTGGCGCGCGCGCACGTCGATCCGGTGCTCTACGACGAACTCGCGCACCGCATCCGCTTCGAGCCCGGCAGCCGCCTGGCGAGCACCTACGCCGACTACGAGAATCCGCTCGTCAACAGCATCCACCACCAGGCGGTCGACCGGCTCGGCGCCGACCTCGTCGTCGAGGCGCGCAGCGAGGAGGACGGCATCGTCGAGGCGATCCGCGCCACCGGGTCGCTCTATGTGGCGGGCGTGCAGTGGCACCCCGAATTCCACTGGCGGCGCACCGACCGGCTCGACCCCGAGCCGCTGATGAACGCCTTCCTGCGAGCGGTGCGCGAGCGTGCCGGCACCGAATGAACGCGACGCCGTCGACCGCGCTGGACTTCCTGCCGCACGGCGTGCCGCCGATGAACGTGCTGCTCGTCTTCGGCGTGCTGCTCGCGTTCGGCACGCTCGGCGGCCTGCTCGCGGCGCGCGTGCGCTGGCTGCCGACGATCACCGGCTTCATGGCGCTCGGCCTCGTCGTCGGTCCGAGCGGCGCCGGACTGCTGTCGCGCGAGGCGCTCGACGGCGCGAAGGTGCTGGTCGATATCGCGCTCGGCCTGATCCTGTTTCAGCTCGGCGCCACGCTGCATCCGTGGAAGGCGGTGCGCAATCGGGCGCTCGTCGTCACCAGCCTGGTCGAAGGCGGCGCGACCTTCGCCGTCATCCTCGGGCTGATGGTCTGGATCGGCTCGCCGCCGGTCGTCGCCGTGCTCGCGGCGGCGATCGCGGTCTCGTCGTCGCCCGCGGTGCTGATGCACGTCTCGCACGAACTGCACGCCGCGGGGCCGACCGTCGACGCCGCCGAGGCGCTTGTCGCGATGAACAATGTCTTCGCCTTCGTGCTGTTCTCGCTCGCGCTGCCGTTCGCGCTGCGCGATTCGGACGTCGGCCTGCGGACCTCGCTGCTGTTGCCCGCCTACCAGGCGTTCGGCGCGATCGCGGTGAGCGTTGCCGTCGCCTGGGTCGTGACGCGGGTCGGCCTGCTCACGCGCGTCGACGAGGAGCACCTGCGCTTCGCGCTGGTCGTCGGCGCGGTCATGCTGTCGCTCGGGCTTGCGCAGGCGCTGAAGGTATCGAGCCTGTTCGCCTCGCTTACGCTCGGCATCGCCTGCCGCTGGCTGCAGGGCCGCTCGCGCCTGACGCGGGTCGAGTTCGGCGGTGGCGCCGATGTCTTCTTCATCATCCTGTTCGTCTTCGCCGGCGCGAATCTGCACGTCCACGAAGTGATCCAGTACGCGCCGGTCGCGCTCGCCTTCGTCGTTGCGCGCTCGCTGGCGAAGACGGCTGGCGTCTACGGCTGCGGCCGCGCCTTCGCCCATCCGCACCGCCAGTCGGTCGCGGCCGGCCTGCTGCTGCTGCCGATGGCCGGCCTCGCGATCGGACTCGTGCAGACGACCGGCTGGCTGCTTCCGGCGCTCGCCGACCAGGTCTCGGCGATCGTGCTCGCGGCCGTTGCGCTGTTCGAGACGATCGGCCCGCCGATCGCCGCCTATGCCCTGCGGCTGTCGGGTGACGCCGGGCGCGCCGCGGTCGAGGCCGACGCGGCCGACGCCTTGCCGCGCAGCAACGACATCGCCTGAGTCCCACGCGACGCTGGCAAGGGCCGCGCCGGCCCGATCGGCACGCGACGGCCATGCCGTCGGTGCGGATGCTGTATGGTCGGGCATGACGCGCCGCGGCGATCCGCGGCCGTCACCCTGATGCGCGCGCGTCGGCCGCAGCGGCGCTGCGCCCGCCGCGCCGGCATGCGCGCGCCGCACCCGGTCGCGATGGCCGGTTCGCGCCAAGCCCCCTTTCGACCACCCGCCGCCCGCGCGGCATAGAACGGAGGAACCCACTCCAGTGAACGAAACCTTCACCAAGCTGCTCGATACGCTGCCCGCCTTGCTGGCCGGCTATGGAATGAACCTGCTGGCGGCGATCGCGATGCTGATCGTCGGCTTCCTCGCCGCCGGCTGGCTGGGCCGCGCGACGGCGCGCGCGATGCGCCGCTCGGAGCGGATCGACCCGATCTTCCCGCCGCTCGCCGGCAAGCTGGTCCGCCTGGCCGTCATCGTCTTCACCGTGATCGCCGTCCTGAACCGCTTCGGGGTGCAGACGGCGAGCCTGATCGCCGTCCTCGGCGCTGCCGGCCTGGCCATCGGCCTGGCGCTGCAGGGGACGCTGAGCAACGTCGCCGCCGGCGTCATGATCCTCGTATTCCGCCCGTTCAAGATCGGCGATGCGGTGCGCATCGGCAGCAACGTCTACATCATCGACGGCATCGGGATGTTCCTTTGCACGGCGCACCTGCCCGACGGGCCTTCGGCGCATATTCCGAACTCGAAGATCTGGGGCGAGACGCTCGTCAACCTGTCGGTCACCGACGGCGACCGGCGCCGCATCGACGAGACCTACCGCATCGCCCTGGGCGACGATATCGATGCCGCGCTCGCGATCCTGGCCCGGGTCGCGGCCGAGGAGCCGCGGGTGCTGCAGGACCCGGCGCCGCTGATCGCGGTGCAGTCGTTCAGCGACAGCGCGGTCGATGTCCTGTTTCGGGTCTGGACCGGGCGCGAGGACTGGTGGGCCACCAAGCTCGACCTGCTCAAGCGCTGCAAGCTGGCGCTCGAGGACGGCGGCTGCCATATGCCATACCTGCAGCGCGAGGTGCACATGCTCGAACCGCAGCGGATTGCCGCGCGGCGCGCTACAGCTTGACGGCGAGCACCGGCAGCGGGCTGGCCTTGACGACGCTTTCGGTCACGCTGCCGACGACGAGCCGTTCCCAGCCGGTGCGGCCATGGGTGCCGATGACGATCAGGTCGGCGCCGAACGCGGCCGCGGTCGACAGGATCAGCTCGTTCGGCTCGCCGTTGAGCACCGCCTGGTCGACCTCGATCTGCCTGGCGGCAAGAAAGTCGTGCACGCGCGCCGCCGCCTCGGCGGCCTGCGCCGCGCGCTCGGCGGAGAACGAGGCCCGGATCGTCGAGATCACCGACACCGGCAGCCGGCACACCTCGGCGAGCTTGGCAGCGGCGACCGCGGCCGCATCCGAGAAGCGCGAGCCGTCGGTTGCGAGCAGGATGCGCCGGTGCCACATCGTCGCCCCTTCGGGGACGACGAGCACGCTGCAGCCGGCGCTGCCGATCGCCTTCGTCGTCGTCGTGCCGACGATACGGCGCAACAGCCCGGGTTTCTCGCGCCGCCCCACCACGATCAGGTCGACGCGATGCTCCTCGGCGGCCTGGACGATCATCTCGAGCGGGTCGCGTCCGAGCAGCAGGACCTGCTGCGCCGCGATGCCCCTGTCCCGCGCCTGCGCCTGCAGCCGCTCGAGGAGCTCGCGCACCTCGCTGCCTGCCGCCTCGACCTGGATGTAGGCGACCTCTTCGGCGATCGGATGGGTGACGATGACCGACGCCAGGTACAGCGTCGCGCCCCAGGCCTCGGCCATCGCCATGGCGACGCGCTGCGCATCGGCGCTGCACGCCGTGGCATCGGTTGCGAGCAGGATCCGCTCGAAGCGGCCGATCGGCGACAACTGGCTGTCCAAGGCGTGCGCACTCCCGTGAGATGGACCGGATCGACCGGTTCGGGCCGCGCCGGCACGGCGGGCGATCACAAAGCGTAGCGCAACACGAGGCCGTAGGACAGAGCGGCCCACATCAGCACGAACAGCGGCGCACCGACGCGCACGAAATCGCCGAACCGGTAGCCGCCCGCATTCATCACGAGCAGGTTGGTCTGGTAGCCCATCGGCGTCATGTACGACAGGTTGCAGCCGAACAGGACGGCGATGACGAAGGGCTCGGGCGCGACGCCGAGCGAGCGCGCGAGTTCGACCGCGAGCGGCGTGCCGATCGCGGCGGCCGCGTTGTTGGAGACGAAGTTCGTCAGCACCCCCAGCAGGCCCATCAGCAGCGCCAGCACCCAGGCCGGGCTCAGGCCGCTTGCGACGTCGGCCAGCAGCCGCGCGAGCCACGCCGTCGCGCCGGTCACGTCGAGCGCGTCGCCGAGCGCGAGGCTGGCGGCGACGAGCAGCACGACCTTGATCGACAGCGACCGCGTCACATCCTGCAGCGACAGGCAGCGCGAGGCGAGCAGGAACAGCACGCCGCCGAGCGCGGCGAGCGAGATCGGCAGCAACTTGGTCGCCGCCAGCACGACGACGGCGGCCATCGTGAGCAGCGCGATGCCCGCCTTGTCCTGGCGCGGCAAGGCGTAGCGCTCGTCGAGCAGCAGGCCGAAGCCGTCGCGCTGCACCTGGCGGATCGCATCGCTCTCGCCCTGCAGCAGCAGGATGTCGCCGGCCTGGATCCGGCGGTCGGTCAGGTTCTCGCGCTCGAAGCCTTCGTGCACCTGGCGCGGACGCAGGCCGACGACGATCGTGCCGTAGCGCTCGGCGATGCGCTCCTGGCGCACGCTGCGCAGCGCGAGCGGCGAAGCCGGCGTGACGATCATCTGCGCGACGACGGCCGATGTCGCCGCCTTCTTCTCCTCCCGCTCGGGCTTCTCGGCCTTCGCTGCCGCTTGCGGCCCGGCGCTCGATCCGTCATCCGCCGCTGCGCCGGTATCGGCAGCCTCATTCGCCGCGTCATCGTCCTGCGCGGCGGCACCGTGCAACGCGGCATGCAGGCTGGCCTCGAAATCCTTCAGATTGGCTGCCGTATCCTGCACCAGCAGGCGGTCGCCGGCCCGCAGCGTGACCGACGGCAGCCGCGCCATGGCGCGCCCGCCGCGCCGCAGCTCGATCAGGTGAAGCCGCCCGCCGGTCGCGCTCAGCGCCTCGCGCAGCGGACGGCCGTCGAGCCACGCACCTTCTTCGACCCAGATCTCGGCATCGAATACCTGCTCGGACAAGCCCTCGGCCGGCGGCTGCACATGCGAGAGCAGGCGCGGCGCGACGAGCCACAGATAGAGCAGCGCCGGCAACGCCGCCGCGGCGACGATCGGATAGAAGCTGAAGACACCGAAAGGACCCGCACCGAGCGCGACCGCCAGCGAGACGACGATCAGGTTGGTCGAGGTGCCGATCGTCGTCGCCATGCCGCCGATCAGGACCGCATAGTTCATCGGGATCAGCATCCTGGCGGCCGAGACCTTGGCGCGCGCGGCGGAAGCCAGGATGAGCGGGATCAGAAGCACGACGAGCGGGGTATCGTTGATGAAGCCGCTCACGGCGCACGCGCCGACCAGCAGCGCGAGCAGTGCGAACTGCGGCCTGGCACCGAACAGCCCGGACAGGCGGCGCGCCGCCGGCTCGAGCGCACCGGTGACGACAAGACCCTGGCCGACGATCATCAGGCTGCAGATCGCGATCAGCGCCGGATGACCGAAACCGGCGAAAAAGCGCAGCGGGTCGACCGTCCCCTGCGCCGTTCGAAGCGGCGCCCATTCGAACCCGAGCGGCAATGCGATGAGGATGACGAGACAGATCGTCGTCATCTCCCAGCGGTCCCAGATGAAGAGCGCGAAGACGATCACGGTGAAGACGAGCACCGCGATGCCGTGCGGGCCGAGCCCGCTGCCCGCCGCACCCGCCGTGCCGATCAAGCCGACTCCAGCGCCGCCGCGGCGGCGTCCAGTACCGGCGCCGGCGGCAGCGCCGGCAAGGCGTGCGAGATCACGAGCCGGCGCATGGCAAAGCGCGCGTGGGCGCGGCCGCAGAAGAGGATGCGGTCGCCGTGCTCGAGCGCCGTATCGAGCGCCGGCAGCAGTTCGCGCGACGGTCCGCGCTGCAGCAGCAGCGGCACGGCGTGCTCGAATCCGATACCGGGATCGGCACGCAGCATCAGGCGGGCGATGGTCACGAGTTCACCCCGGCCGAGCGCTTCGCCCACGGTCGGCGCGGCAGGCGGCGTGCATTCGATCGACCAGGGTTCGACGATCTCGTCGCCGATCACCTCGCGCATGCGGGCGAGCAGCGCCGCGGCCCAGGCCTCGTCCTGATCGCGCGCCAGGCGCAGGAAGGTCCAGAGCTGCGGCGTGCGGATCACGCGCAGCACCTCGGCGGCGATGACGTAGCCGCTGAGCGTGACGAGATCGACCGGCGCGGCCCGGAACACCGCCGCGTTGCGGCGCCGCATCTCGCGCGCGATGATGAAGATGCGCTTGTTCAGCGCGCGCCCGGCGAGCGCGATCGCGAGGTTGTCGCTGTCGAGCGCCGTCGCGGCGACGAGCGCCGTCGCGTTCTCGATATCGGCGGCGCGCAGCACGGCCGGATCGGTCGGATCGCCGCGCACCGAGTTGCTGGCGTCGCAGCTGTCGTCGAGTTCGGGGGCGACGACGACGGTCTCGACATCCAGGCGCTCGAGATGGCGGCGCAGGGCGAGCGTGAACGGGCCGAAGCCGCACAGCAGCCAGCGGCCGCGCGGCAGCTTCTGGACATCGTCGAACGCGGTGCCGGTCTGCGTCGTCAGGCTTTCGTAGATCACGTGCAGACTGGGCGTGCGGATCGACAGTGCGACACGCTCGGCGAAGGTATCGTCGGGGTTGATCAGATAGTCGGCGCCGGAGGCCGCCATGCGGGCGTGCGAGGCATGGTCGCGCACCGCGCACAGCACCGGCAGCTCCGGGTTCAGCAGCCGCGCGGTGAGCGCGATCTTGATATTCACGTGGTCGTCGCCGGTCAGCGCGACGACGCCGGCGCATTTCGGATGCGTGAGGCCAGCCAGGACCAGCGTCTTGGGATCGCTCGCGTCGCCCGCCAGCGCCGGCACATGGATCGTCAGATCCTCGATATCGACCGAGTCGGCGCGCGCGGCGTCGATCTCGACGACGACGAGGCGCCTGCCGTCCTCGGTCAGTTCGCGCGCGACGCGGCTGCCGGCGTCGTCGTAGCCGCAGATCAGGTGGAACGGTTCGCGCAGGCGTCGCACCGCGCGTTCGACCCGGTTTTCGAGCAGGATGCGGCGAAAGACCGGATCCTGCAGCACACCGAACGACGCACCGAGCGCGTAGAGCCACGAGACGACCGTCGCATACATCGCGAAGGTCCCCCACAGCCGTTGCAGATCGGAAAACGGATGCGGAATCTCGCCCAGGCCGATCGTCGTGCCGAGGATGCTGACGAAGTAGAAGGCCTGCAGGAAGCTCATCGTCCACGGCCGGCCCTGCGGATCGACGCCCGGCACGAGCGTGAAGCCCAGCACCGCGACCGCATAGACCAGCACCACCACCGCGAGCGGATAGCGCAGCCGGCGCAGCAGGATGAAGAGGCCGAAGCGGCTTCGGCCCGAGGCGACGCTCACTCCAACCCCCAACGGTGCTGCGCACCGGTCCCACCGAGCGCGAGCGAGCCCGTCTTCGGGCGGCCGGGCGACGGGCTCATCGACGCAGATTCGCCATCTCGATCACGAGCAGCACCACAGACACCACGTTGGCGACCAGCGCGCCGGTCGCAAGCGAGACGACGGTCGCGCTCTGGTGCGAGCTCATCGCCACGCCGAGATGGTTGTACACCCCCCAGGCGACGGCGGCGGCGATGAGCTGCAGGTCGGCCACCAGGCTCGTCGCGAGCATCGTCGATCCGACCGGCGAGCGGTCGCCGAATTTCATGATCGTCGCGATCAGGTTGACGACGATCGCGGCGAACAGTTCGTAGACATTGTGGTGCCCGATCTCGCCGATCTCGCCGGCGACGAAGCCGACGTTGAGTGTCAGCGCCAGCACGATGACGAAGGCAAACAGGACGCGCTCTGTGCTCATGTGGGTTCCCGCGAGGTTGCGACGCTGCGAACGGCAAGTCTATTCGCGTCGCGACGCGATGGTGCGTGCCGCGGACGCTGGGGACGCCTCATACACTCGGCTGGCGCGTCCGGCGCGAGCAAAGCCGGCGCCGGGCAGGCCGCGACGCTTCGCTGATGCCGTCGGCTGCGCCGACTGCCCTGCGGTGCTCGCGCCCAGGGCCCTGGCGCACGCTGCGTTCAGACAGATGCGCCAAGCCGGATCACGTGGCGCGCGTGCGGCGCGCGGTCCCTGGACCCTGTGCTCCTCGGCGCCTCAGAGGCGCGCCGCAGCCTGCCCGGCGCGGGCTTTGCGGGAACGCTCGTGGGGCTCGCCAAAGAACACTCCGCCCGCCCTCGCGCCAGGCGGCACCCGGCGGGGGCGATTTGTGCGGCGGCGAGGAACGCAGCCTCGGGGTCGGCGCGCGCGAGCGCGCTTGCGTTGTCTGGCTTGCCGCAGCTCTCCGAGCGCAGCGCACGCCAGGGCGCGCAGCGAGTTCTGCGGCACGACCCCGAGGCGAGTACCGCAGCGAAGTCGCTGCGCAGC
>JACSRM010000254.1 GCA_014879745.1 Burkholderiaceae bacterium
ACCGATTCCGGTCAAGTGGAGTTTCCGTACGAGGCGATCAAGGTCGAGTTCATGCTTCAAGCCGCGTGACCGAACTCGCCTTGAAGCCGGCTGCGAAGCGAAGCCTCTCGCAGATCACGCGCGGCCGCGGCGTCGGGGCGTGGGTCGGGACGTTGATCGGGATCGGTTGGCTGGTCTACGGCCTGCGCTGGTTTCCCGAGGCGGTACGTTTCGTCTTCGGTCTCGCCGGGCTGGCGGTCGCTATCGTGCTGCTCGTCGCCTCGCGCAGGCTGATCGCCGCGGCGCGGCGTCTGCCGGCGCCGGATGCCGCCGCGCGGGCGGCGAATCGGCGCATCTGGGTGCTGTTCTGGATCAACTTTGCGGTCGAGATCGCGCTGCTCAATATCGCGATCAAGCTGCTCGCACAGCCGGCGCTGCACATCTACTGGATTCCGGCGATCTCGCTCGTTGTCGGGCTGCATTTCCTGCCGATGGCGCGCTTCTTCGGCGTGCCATCGTTCGTCGCTTGCGGCGCGGCGATGATCGGCGTCGCGGCGGCGGTGGCGTTCGTCATCCAGGCCGGGGTCGATGCGCCGCAGCTTTACGTCGCCGGCGAATCGCTCGCCAACGCCGTCATCCTGTGGCTGACGGCGGCCTGGGGTTTGCGCGCCGCGCGGCTGACGCTTGCCGCCTCCTGACGCGCCGCGGGGGGAACAACCGGGCCGGCTCCGGCCCGAGAAGCCGTGCCGGCAGTGTCGATGCCGCGTATCGCAGACGCACGGCACGCGCCACCGCGGCTAAGATCGGCGCCATGGCTTCCGGAGGATCACGATGAGCATCTACGACAGAGACCTTGACCGCAACGCCGCCAACTTCGTCGCGCTCTCGCCGGTGAGCTTCGTCGAGCGCAGCGGCGAGGTATTCGCCGACCTGCCCTCGGTGATCCACGGCGCGCGGCGCTATACCTGGGCGCAGACGCGCGAACGTTCGGCGCGGCTCGCGGCGGCGCTGCGCGCGCTCGGCGTCGGCGGCAACGCGACGGTCAGCGTGATGCTGCACAACACGCCCGAGATGGTCGAGGCGCACTACGCGGTGCCGGCCTTGAACGCGGTGCTCAATACGCTCAACACCCGGTTGGATGCGGCGCTGCTCGCGTGGCAGATGAACCATTGCGAGGCGGCCGTCGTCATCACCGACCGCGAGTTCGCGCCGGTGATGGCCGAGGCGCTTCGCATCCTGAAGAGCGAGCACGGCCGCACGCCGGTCGTGATCGACGTCTGCGACAGCGAGTACACCGGCGCCGGCGACAAGCTCGGCACGCACGAGTACGAGGCGCTGCTCGCCGCGCACGTTCCGCTGCCGAAGCTCGACGGGCCGCAGGACGAGTGGGACGCGATCGCGGTTAGCTACACGTCGGGGACGACCGGCGATCCGAAGGGCGTCGTCACGCATCACCGCGGCGCGTACCTCAACGCGGTGTGCAACGCGGCGAGCTGGACGATGCCGCACTTTCCGCGCTACCTGTGGACGCTGCCGATGTTCCACTGCAATGGATGGTGCTTCCCGTGGACGATCGCGCTGCTCGGCGGCACGCACGTCTGCCTGCGCGGCGTTGTCGCCAAGCACATCCTCGACGCGATGCGCGAGCACAAGGCCGACCACTACTGCGCGGCGCCTATCGTCCACAGCATGCTGATCGCGGCGCCGCCCGAGCAGCGCGAAGGCATTACGCACAAGGTGCGCGGCATGGTCGCCGGTGCGGCGCCGCCGGCGTCGATGATCGAGGGCATGGCCGCGATCGGCTTCGACATCACGCACGTCTACGGCCTGACCGAGACCTACGGCCCGGCGGCGTCGGCCGTCAAGCGCGACGGCTGGGCGGCGCAGAGCCTGTCCGAGCAGGCGCGCCTGAACGGCCGCCAGGGCGTGCGCTACCCGTTGCAGGAGGGCATGACGGTGATGGACGCGGCGACGATGGCCGAACTGCCGGCCGACGCCGAGACGATGGGCGAGATCATGTTTCGCGGCAACATCGTGATGAAGGGCTACCTGAAGAACCCGAAGGCGACCGCCGAGGCGTTCGAAGGCGGCTGGTTTCACACCGGCGACCTCGCGGTGATCGAGCCCGACCGCTACGTCAAGATCAAGGACCGCAGCAAGGACGTCATCATCAGCGGCGGCGAGAACATCAGCTCGATCGAGGTCGAGGATGCGCTGTACCGCCACCCGGCGGTGATGGCCTGCGCGGTCGTCGCCAAGCCCGACCCGAAGTGGGGCGAGACGCCGCTCGCGTTCGTCGAATTGAAGCCCGGCGCCAGCGTGACGCAGGCCGACCTGATCGCCCACTGCAAGAGCCTGCTCGCGAGCTACAAGACGCCGAAGGAAGTCCGCTTCGAGGAGATCCCGAAGACCTCGACCGGCAAGATCCAGAAGTTCCAGCTGCGCGAGCGCGCACGCTCGGCGCAGGCCATCGAGTGAAGGAGCCAGAGATGTCCGGACCCGACCAACCCTTCGTGCTGCGCGACACCGACGCGCGCGGCGTCGTCACGCTGACGCTGAACCGGCCGCTCGCGTTCAACGCGCTGTCCGAGGAGATGCTCGCCGCACTGCAGGCCGAGCTCGACGCGATCGCGAAGGACGAGGCGGCGCGCGTCGTCGTCCTCGCCGCCGCCGGCAAGGCGTTCTGCGCCGGGCACGACCTGAAACAGATGCGCGCCGACCCGTCGCTCGCCTACTACCGCAAGCTCTTCGACCAGTGCGCGCAGGTGATGATGGCGGTGCAGCAGTTGCCGGTGCCGGTCATCGCCCGCGTGCACGGCATCGCGACAGCGGCCGGCTGCCAGCTCGTCGCGATGTGCGACCTGGCAGTCGCCGCCAATACGGCGAAGTTCGCCGTCAGCGGCGTCAACCTCGGGCTCTTTTGCTCGACGCCGGGCGTCGCGCTGTCGCGCAATCTCGGCCGCAAGGCAGCCTTCGAGATGCTCGTCACCGGCGCCTTCATCAGCGCCGCCGAGGCGCAGGCGAGGGGGCTCGTGAACCGCGTTGTCGAACCCGAACAGCTCGACGCCGAGGTCGAATCGCTCGTCGCCTCCATCGTCGCCAAGCCGCGCGTCGCCGTCGCGCTCGGCAAGGGCTTGTTCTATCGCCAGCTCGAGCACGGCATCGCCGCGGCGTACGAGGACGCGTCGCAGACGATGGCGTGCAACATGATGGACGACTGCGCGCTCGAAGGCGTGCAGGCCTTCATCGACAAGCGCCCGCCATCCTGGGCCGCCGCCGGCAAGTGAGCGCTCTGCGCCGGTTCGCCCGGGCGGCGGCCATCGGGTTGCTTGCCGGCGCGGCGGGCGCCGTCTGGAGCCAGACCGGGGATCTCGCGCGTCAGGCCGCGCCGGCCACCGCGGCAGCGCAACGCCCCGAGCTGCAGCGCCTCTACGCGGGCGCCGACACGATCTGGCTCGATGCCTCGGGCCGCGCGACGGGCAACGCGCGCGATGCGCTCGCGCTGCTCGCCGACGCCGCGAGCGACGGCCTCGATCCGGCCGCATACCGCGCCGCATCGCTCGCGTCGCGTGCCGATGGACTCGCCGGCGCGTCGCCCGACGTGCGCCGGGCGTGGGATGTCGAACTCAGCCTCGCGATGCTGCGCTACCTGCGCGATCTGCACTTCGGCCGCGTCGATCCGAAGACGCTCGGCTTTCGCGTCTCGGCATCGAGGGCCGAAGCCCACGATATCGTCGCGACGCTCGCTGCCGCCGTCGCAAACCGGCGCGTCGCGCAACTGAGGAACGAAGTCGCACCGGGACTGCAGCAGTACCGCGAGCTGCGCGACACGCTGGTGCGCTATCGGCGCCTGGCGCAGAGCTGGCCTTCAGGGCACCTCGGCGCCCCGAAGGCGTCGCTGCGCGTCGGCGACCCATACCCGGACGGCGCGGCGCTGCGCGAGCGGCTCGTCCTGCTCGGCGATCTGCCGGCCGACGCGCCGCACGCGGCCACGGCCGTGTACGACGCTGCACTGGCGGCCGGCGTGGCCCGGTTCCAGGTGCGCCACGGCCTCGCCGCCGACGGCGTGCTCGGCAAGGCGACGATCGCCGCGCTCGATGTGCCGGCGGCGGATCGCGTCACGCAGATCGAATTCGCGCTCGAACGCCTGCGCTGGCTGCCGCATCCCGATGGGCGGCGCGTCGTCGCGATCAATATTCCGATGTTTCGCCTCTGGGCATGGAACGATGCCGCCGCCGACGCCAGGCCCGCCCTCGCGATGGACGTGATCGTCGGCCGCGCGCTGAAGACGCAGACCCCCGTCTTCGCCGACCAGATGCGCTACATCGTCTTCCGGCCGTACTGGAACGTGCCGCGCTCGATCACGCGCAACGAGACGCTGCCCGCGATCGCGCGCGACCCGGGCTACCTCGCGAAACACGATATGGAGATCGTGCAAGGTGAAAGCGACGCGGCGCGCGTATTGCCGCCGACGCCCGAGAGCATCGCGATGCTGCAGGCCGGCAGCGCGCGCGTGCGCCAGCGTCCGGGCCCGGCCAACTCGCTCGGCCTCGTCAAGTTCATCTTCCCGAACGACGACAACATCTACCTGCACAGCACGCCGGCCAAGTCGCTCTTCGGGCGCAGCCGGCGCGACTTCAGCCACGGCTGCGTGCGCGTTGCCGAACCGGTCGATCTTGCCGCGTGGCTGCTGAAGGATCAGCCGAAATGGACGCGCGAGAATATCGTCAGCGCGATGGAGGGCAAGCCGAGCCTGCGCGTCGACCTGACGCAACCGGTTCCGGTGCTGCTCTACTACGTCACCGCGATGGTCTCGCCCGAGGACGGCCGGCTGCACTTCGCGGCCGATATCTACGGCCACGACGCGAAGCTCGCGCGCGCGCTTGCGGCGCTCAGGGACGAGTGACTACCAGGCGCGAACGCGGCCGGTATCGACGTGGACGAAATTCGACTTCGGATAGAAGCCGACGCCGCCGCCGCGCAACGATAGCGACGCCTGGCGCAGCGCGCCGAGCGGCACGTCGGCAAGCCGGATGTCGATCGCCTGCCCCGTCATGTGCAGGCTGCGGGTCGCGACGCCGGAACTGCGCGCGTGCAGCATCGCATTCGTCGCCGGCGAACGGTAGCCGGAGATGATCTCGAACGGCTTGCCGGTGCCGGTCGCCAGCGTCAGCCGGTACAGCAGGTCGAGCAGTGCGGGGTCGATCTGGCCGACATCCTCGGTGCGGAAGTCGCGCAGCAGGTGATCGACGGCAGCGAGCGCATCGGGCAGATAGGCGCCGGCGCTGAAATATTCGACATTCAGGCGTTCGCCGGTGTGCAGATGATCGAAGCGCAGCGCGCGCGGCGCCGGCGCAGCGGCACGTGCCAGACTCGGCAGCGTGGCCAGTGCGGCGGCCGGCGCGCTGAAAGCGCAGGCGCGCACGAACGATCGGCGGGAGAGGGAGGGCGTCTTCATCGTCACGAGGGTGTACGGCACAAATGCGCGCAAGTTTAGCCGCCGAGGCGATGAGGTCAACCCGCTCGGCGCACCCGCTCGGCGCACCGGTGCCACGAAGGGTCGGCCCGGCGCCGCATTTCTCGGGCGATCGATGCGCGGCTCGGCTCAATCGCCGGCCGCACGCAGCATGTCCTTCGAGTCGGGGTAGATGCGGATGAAGACGTCGAGGCTCGCCGCGCGCAGCACCGTTTGCAGCTCGGCTGCGAGTTCCGCGTCGCCGCCGGTGCGCCGCGACCAGATCGATTGCAGCGTTTTGCGCCGCGGCGCGAGCGCAGCGCTGACCTGCTCGGGCCAGAAGGCGGGCTGTTCGGAGGCGACCCAGTTGCCACGCCCGCGCCCGAAATGGGAGACCGCCAGATAGCCGAGCAGCGCCGAATGCACGAGTTCGTCGAGCACGTCGTCGGACCAGGCGAGCGTCGGCTTGTCGACGCCGCGCACGAGGTTGAAGCCGCGCGCGAGGCCCGCCGCGCTCAAGGCGCCGATCACGCCGCCGGCGAGCAGCCCGCCGCCGAGGGTGAGCCCGCCGCTCAGGACGTCGGCCTTGAGGCCGGCGAGCGCGCCGGTGACGAGGCCGCCGAGCACCGCCGCCTTGCCCTCGCTCACCGGCTCGCGCACCGCGAAATGCTCGGCCAAGCGCAGCAGCACGGCGTCGGTCGCGTGGCCGTCGAGGCCGTGCAGCCGGATCAAGCGGTCGGTCGACGAGCGGATATCGGCGTCGAGCCGTTCGGCCAGCGCCTGCATTGCCAGTTCGCGCGGCGTGAGCTGGCCATCGCGGCGCAGTCCGATGGCCGCGCCGACCTGTGCCAGCTTGCCGGCCCAGCCGGCGTCGCGCACCGCTTCCCGGTCACAGGCGGCGCGCGCCAGGCGCTCGGCCAGGATATCCATCGACGCGCGCCAGACTTCGCGGTGCTTGGCGCGCCAGGCGTCCGCCAGGCGCGCGAACGCGGCGCGCTTGCCGGCCGGCAGCACGTCGGCGAGGGCGCCGAGCAGCGTGCCTTCCTGCACCCAGCAGCGTGCGAAGGCGTCGAGCGCCAGCACGCCGCGCACGCTGGGGTGGTTGGCGCAATGCGCCTGCCAGCGCTCGACCTGCGCCGCCTCGTCGGCCGGGGAGCGCATCTGGCCGATCTGGTTGAGCAGCACGAGCGCCGGCTTGTCGAGCAGGTCCAGGACCTGGAGCTCGGGATCGACGTAGGACGCATCCTGCGGCGCCTCCGAGGCATTGACGAGGTAGAGGACGGCGTCGGCCTGCTCGAGCACGTTGCGCACCGCCGCCTGGCTCGACCACAGCGCGCGGTCGCGAAAGCGGTCCCAGACCTCGTTCAGAAACCAGCCGAGCGGGTTGGCCGCACGCGCCAGGCGCTGGGCGAGGCGCTGGCTGTCGCCGAAGCCGGGCGTATCCCACAGCTCGAGGCGGTCGCCCTGCGCGGTCTCGATCAGCGTCTGGCGCTCGGCGGCGAGCGTGACATGCGCCTCGTCGCGCACCTCGCCGATATCGCGCTGCAGCAGCGTGCGGGCGAGCGTCGTCTTGCCGACATTCGTATGCGATACGAGACTGAGCGCGATCGCGTTTTCGGCTGCGGTGTTCATGGCAGGGTTCGGGCCGGCGTGAAATCGACGAACTCGGGCTCCAGACCCTCGTCGGCCAGCATCCGGCGCCAGGCGTCGCACCGCTGTGCACGGCGCTCGTCGCCGTCGGCGCCGAAATGGGCGCGAAAGTCGGTTTCGTCGATCCACACGCGGACTGCGGTCTCGTTCGCGTGGCGTGCCGAAACGGCGCGCGCGAAGCCGCCGTGCGTTTCGCGCTCGGGCGTCGCGGTGAGCGCGAACAGCACGACGAGCATCTGCGCGCCCGCCGCCTCGGGCGGCAGCCGCAAGGCATCCGCGTCGTCGCTGCCCGGCACGATGGGTTCGGCAAGCTCGAGCGCGACGCGCCCGGCCGTCTGCTCTTCGAGGGCACGCTGCAGTGCACCGAACCTCGCGTCGGGAAACCGGTAGCCGTAGGGCAGGACGCAGACGGCGGTGCCCTCGGCCCGGCGGGGCAGCAGCCGGCGGTAGTAGGCATCGGTGAGCGGCAGCGGAAAGCGGCGCGCGAGGCGCCTCGCCTTCGCCGTCGCGACGACAGCGAGCACGGCGCGCGGCAGCACGATGAACGCCACGACCGTCAGCGCCTGCAGATGAATCCAGCGCGCGGCGTTCTCGCCGCTGCCTTCGGAAAAGCGAAGACGCGCGATCTCGTCGACCCCGGGCAGCGCAATGCCGCTCACGGCCGACGCCGGTCCATAGAGCGCGGTGGCGATCGCATGCACCGCGTCCGGCCCGAGAAAGGTGCTGTCCCAGCCGGCGCGAAACTCGAAGACGAGTCCGCGCAGATACAGCGAGGCAAGCGCCCCGAGCGCCAGCAGGGCCGCACCCGCATGCAGCCATGCGACGAGGCGCGCGGCGCGCAGCGCTTGGCCGCGCGGCGCCCAGTCGGCGGCGAACCGGGCCAAGGCAGAACTCCGCGCCGAAGGGCTGCGGCGCCAGCGTTCGGGCACGAGCGCGGCAAGCCGGTCGATCGCTCCGCGCGCGCTGCCGGCGGGGTCGCGCGCCCGGCCCGGAGCACGCGCCGCAATCACGACCAGCGATGCATAGACCGCCAGGTTCCAGGCCAGCAGCCCGAGCAGAGGTGGCGACAGAATCTCGATGCGGCCCTGCGCGCCGAGCGAATCGAGCGCGACGCCGGCCGCGAAGGCGGCGGCCAGCAGCAGCGCGCCGAAGCCGGGATGGCCGGCGCTCGCGGCAAGCGCCGCGCCGACCGCGGGCTCGCGCGCCGCCAGACGCTGTGCAGCGAATCCCGCGCGCGCTGCGATCAGCCGGTCCGCCGCCGCCTGCGAACCCTCGCTGCGCAGCGCTTCGCGGCTCGCCCAGTCGCGGTCGGCTTCGGTCCAGGGCGGCGACAGCGGGGCTTCGAAGGCGCGCACGAGCAAGGTGGCGCGGGCTTCGGATTCGTTCATGCCCGTGCGTGACGCGAAGCGCGCGTCACATGCCGACGTAGTTCGGCCCGCCGCCGCCTTCGGGCGCGACCCAGACGATGTTTTGCGTCGGGTCCTTGATGTCGCAGGTCTTGCAGTGCACGCAGTTCTGGGCGTTGATCTGCAGCCGGTCGGTCGTGCCGTCTTCGGCCTTCACGAACTCGTAGACGCCGGCCGGGCAGTAGCGGCTCTCCGGGCCAGCGTAGATCGAGAGGTTGATGCGCACCGGCACGCTCGCGTCCTTCAGCGTCAGGTGCGCCGGCTGGTTCTCCTCGTGGTTGGTGTTGCTCAGGAACACCGACGACAGGCGGTCGAAGGTGATCTTGCCGTCGGGCTTCGGATACGCGATCTGCGGGCACTGCGCCGCCGGCTTCAGGTAGAAGTGGTCGGCCTGCTTGCGGTGCAGCGTCCACGGCGGCGCCTTGATGCCGAGCCGCGGCAGCAGCCACTGCTCGATCCCGGTCATCAGCGTCGCGATCGTGAAGCCCTTCTTGAACCACTGCTTGAAGTTGCGCGAGCGATCCAGTTCCTCGTGCAGCCAGCTCTTCTCGAACGCCGCCGGATAGGCGTCGAGCACGTCGTGCTGGCGGCCGGCGCCGAGCGCGTCGAATGCGGCGTCTGCCGCGAGCATGCCGGTCTTGATCGCCGCGTGGCTGCCCTTGATGCGGCTTGCGTTGAGGAAGCCGGCGTCGCAGCCGACGAGCGCGCCGCCGGGGAACACCGTCTTCGGGATGCTGAGGATGCCGCCCGCCGTCAACGCCCGCGCGCCGTAGCCGATGCGCTTGCCGCCTTCGAAGGTCGGGCGGATCACGGGGTGCAGCTTCCAGCGCTGGAACTCCTCGAACGGGCTGAGCCAGGGGTTGGCATAGTCGAGCCCGACGACGAAGCCGACGGCGACCAGGTTGTCCGGCAGGTGGTAGAGGAACGAGCCGCCGTAGGTCGATGGGTCGAGCGGCCAGCCGGCGGTGTGCAGCGCGAGGCCGGCCTTGTGCTTCGCCGGATCGACCTCCCACAGCTCCTTGATGCCAATGCCGTAGCTTTGCGGGTCGCAATTGGCGTCGAGCTTGTACTTCGCGATCAACTGCTTGCCGAGCTGGCCGCGCGAGCCCTCGGCGAAGATCGTGTACTTCGCGTGCAGTTCCATGCCGAGCTGGAAGTTGGCCGTCGGCTCGCCGTCCTTGCCGATGCCGACGTTGCCCGTGGCGACGCCCCTGACGGCGCCGTCGTCGCTGTAGAGCACCTCGGCGGCGGCGAAGCCGGGAAAGATCTCGACGCCGAGCGCCTCGGCCTGCTCGCCGAGCCAGCGCGTGACGTTGCCCAGGCTCACGATCACGTTGCCGTGGTTCCTGAAGCAGTCGGGCATCAGGAATTCGGGCGTCGCGCGTGCGCCGGACTCGGTGAGAAACAGGAACTTGTCTTCGGTCACCGGCTGCAGCAGCGGCGCGCCGCGCTCCTTCCAGTCGGGGATCAGTTCGGTCAGCGCGCGCGTATCCATGATCGCGCCCGACAAGATGTGCGCGCCGGGCTCGGAGCCTTTTTCGAGGACGACGACCGAGACTTCTTTCTCCTGCACCGCGGCAAGCTGCTTCAGGCGGATCGCCGCCGCAAGGCCGGCCGGTCCAGCGCCGACGACGACGACGTCGTACTCCATCGCTTCGCGCGGGCCATGCTGGGCAAGGATCTCTTCGGGGGTCATGTCTCGTTCTCCGTGGTGGGCCACGCGGGGTCAGGCCCGAGTTTACGAGGTCGTTCGCCGCCTCGAAGGCGCGGCCGCCCGCGTGCTATCGTGGCCGCGAATCTTCGAAGGAGGCGGCGGCATGAGTTATTCGATCGACCTGTCGGGGCGCGTCGCGCTCGTCACCGGCGCATCGAGCGGGCTGGGCGCGCAGTTCGCGAAGACGCTCGCGTCCGCGGGCGCCGCCGTCGTTCTCGCCGGCCGGCGCGTCGAGCGGTTGAAGGCGCTGCACGCCGAGATCGAGGCCGAAGGCGGCGACGCGCACGTCGTGCCGCTCGACGTGACCGACCACGCGAGCATCAAGTCGGCCGTCGCGCACGCCGAGACCGAGGTCGGCACGCTCGACATCCTCGTCAACAACTCGGGCGTCGGCGCGACGCAAAAGCTCGTCGATGTGAGCCCGGCCGACTACGACTATGTGATGGATACGAACGCGAAGGGTGCGTTCTTCGTCGCCCAGGAGGTCGGCAAACGGATGATCGCGCGCTCGCAGGGTGCGGCGCCGGGCACCTTCACGGGAGGGCGGATCGTCAATATCGCGTCGATGGCGGGGCTGCGCGTGCTCGGCCAGATCGGCGTCTACAGCATCAGCAAGGCGGCGGTCGTGCACATGACGCGCTCGATGGCGCTCGAGTGGGGGCGCTTCGGCATCAACGTCAACGCGATCTGCCCCGGCTACATCGATACCGAGATCAACCACCACCAGTGGGAGACCGAACGCGGACAGAAGCTGATCGCGACGCTGCCGCGGCGGCGCATCGGCCAGCCGCGAGACCTCGACACCGTGCTGATGATGCTGTGCGCCAACGAGAGCCACTTCATCAACGGCGCGATCATCCAGGCGGATGACGGGTTTGCGGTGTAGCGTGAAGGTGATGCGTTGTGTCGCATATGGGGCGCCGCGAGGCGCGCGCTTGGCTGGCATAGATTCGAGCAGCAAAGGCGCGCCCGGACAGTCCACGACGCGCCCCCTCCGCGGTCGGCGCGTTGCGCCGACTTCCCTGCGTTGCTCGGCCGCGTGGCCCGCCGCCGAACTCGCTTCGCTCACTGCGTTCGCTGCGCTCGAGCAGTGGCGGCGAGTCAGATCACGAAGCGCGCTGGCGCGCGCGGCCACGCACCCTGCGCTACTCGGCGCTGCGCAGGCGCACCGTGGCCTGTCCGGGCACGCCTTTGCAGGTGCATGGGTGGCGCGACCCGCACGAGAAGAACCGTCGCACCAGGCGGTGGCCGGCGGGGGCGATTTGCGCAGCGGCGAGGATCGCAGGCCAGGGGTCGGCGCGCGCAGCGCGCTTCGTGAACTGACTCGGCGCAGTTGCTCGAGCGCAACTCACGCAGTGAGCGAAGCGAGTTCTGCGCCGCGACCCCTGGCCGAGAACCGCAGCGAAGTCGGCGCAACGCGCCGACCGCGGAGCCATGAGCCCCCGCCGGCCACCGCCTGGCGCGACGCCGCACCGCTCCGAGCGAGTCTTGCAGCGCGACCTCTGGCAGAGAACCGCGATACCGTTGGCACGCACTTCCGAATGCCTACCCGCGGGGCCGCACAGCGCGTCCTCCGGCGCAAGGCCGAAGCGTTCTGGAGCGCCTGATGGCAACGCCCCTGCGCCCGCTCTCGCCGCTCGAGGCGCGCGTGCTCGGCGTGCTGGTCGAGAAGCAGTTCACGGTGGCCGACAGCTACCCGCTCTCGCTCAACGCGCTCGTGCTCGGCTGCAACCAGAAGACGGCGCGCGCCCCGGTGATTGCCGCGACCGACGCCGAGGTGCAGGTCGCCGTCGATGCGCTCAAGGCGCTCGCGCTCGTCGTCGAGGTCAGCGGCAGCCGCGTCGCACGCTTCGAGCACAACTTCAGGCGCGTGCTCGGCGTGCCGGGGCAGTCGGAGGCGATCCTCACGCTCCTGATGCTGCGCGGGCCGCAGACGGTGGCCGAACTGCGCGCATCGACCGAACGGCTGCACCGCTTCGCCGACATCTCGTCGGTCGAGGGCTTCCTCGACGAACTCGCGGCGCGCGAGCCGCCGCTCGTCGTCAAGCTGGCGCGCGCGCCGGGCGCCCGCGAGCAACGCTGGGCGCACCTGCTGTGCGGCGATGTCGAGGCCCCGGCAGCGGTCGCGGCCGACGCCGAGGACTTCGTCGCCGCCGGCGAGATTGCGTCGCTCAAGGCCGAGCAGGCGCGCCTGCGCGAAGAGGTCGCCGCACTGCGCGCGACCGTTGCCCGGATCGCGGCCGAGCTTGGCATCGACCCGGTTTGACGATGCCGGACGTGCGCATTCGCAGCGCCACGGTGCAGGACGCGCCGGCCGTCGCGCGCATTCACTGGGACAGCTGGATCGCCACCTACGGCAGCGTCTTTCCGCAATCGATGTTCGACGAGTTTCCGCTCGCGCAGCGCGAAGCGATCTGGTCGCAGGAGGCCACGCGCCACGCGGACCCGGCGCTGCGCCGCCAGCTGCTCGTCGCGCTGCGCGGGGATCGCGTC
>JACSRM010000048.1 GCA_014879745.1 Burkholderiaceae bacterium
CGCTCGCGCGGCAGGCGCCACGCGCGCGATGAAGCGCCGCAGGCCGATGCGTTCCAGCGCGACCGCGACCGCATCGTCCACTGCACCGCGTTTCGGCGCCTCGTCTACAAGACGCAGGTCTTCCTGAACCACGAGGGCGACCTGTTTCGCACCCGGCTCACGCATTCGCTCGAGGTCGCACAGCTCGGTCGCTCGGTCGCGCGCGAGCTCGGGCTGAACGAGGATCTGGTCGAGGCAATCGCGCTTGCGCACGACCTTGGCCACACGCCGTTCGGCCATGCCGGACAGGAGGCGTTGAACGATTGCCTGCGCGCCGCGCACCCGCCTGATGCCGGCTTCGAGCACAACCTGCAGAGCCTGCGCGTCGTCGACGCCCTCGAGGAGCGCTTTCCCGATTTCGACGGGCTCGACCTCGCCTTCGAGACGCGCGAGGGGATTCTCAAGCACGGCTCGCGCCGCCACGCGCTGCGCCTCGAGGCGCGCGAACCGGGCGGCGTCGGGCGCCGGTTTCTGGACGGCACGCAGGCTAGTCTCGAGGCGCAGCTGTGCAACCTCGCCGACGAGGTCGCCTACAACGCGCACGATATCGATGACGGCGTGCGCTCCGGGCTGCTGACGCTCGAGCAGCTGGGCGAAGTCGAGCTGTTCGACGCCTGCCGGCGGGAAGCACTTGCCGCTTTCCCGCAGCTCGAAGGGCGCCGGCTGCTGTTCGAGATCATCCGCCGCATGGTCTCGCGCCAGGTCGGCGACCTGATCACGACGACCCGCGCGGCGCTCGACGCCGCTGCGCCCGCGAGCGTCGACGCGGTGCGCGCCGCCGCGCGGCCGCTGGTGCAGTTCGGCGCGCCGATGCGGGCGCTGGGCGCGCAGTCGAAGCGCTTCCTGCACGCCAACCTGTATCGGCATCCGCAGGTCGTCGAGACGACCGACCGCGCGCGCCGCGTGATCGCCGAGCTTTTCGCGATCTATGAGGGCGACGAAGCGGCGCTGCCGGCAGCGGTCGCGGCATTGCCCAAGCGCCACCGCGCGATCGCCGACTACATCGCCGGCATGACCGACCGCTTCGCGCTGCGCGAGCACGAGCGGCTGACGGGCAGGACGCTATTTCCGTGAGCGCGGCTCCGGACGCGCCGGCGGCTTGAACCTGGGTCCAACGAACAATGGCGCGATTGGCCCGGCTTTCGGCGGCGAACGAGGCCCACCTGCTCGTGCAGCGCGGCAACAACGGGCAGGCGACATTCATCGACGACGACGATCGGAAGGCTTTTCTGGCGCTGCTGCGCAACGCCGCGCTCGACCACCGGGTCGCGATCCACGCCTACGCGCTGACCGACAACGAAGTCATGCTGCTTGCGACCCCGGCCGGCGCCGACGGCCTGAGCCGCATGATGCAGGGGCTCGGCCGGCGCTATGTGGCGCGCTTCAACCGGCGCCACGGCCGCAGCGGGACGCTGTGGGAGGGGCGCTTTCGCTCGACCGTGATCGAGTCAGCGTTGCATCTGCGCGACTGCATGTGCTTTGTCGAACTGGCGCCGGTACGAGCCGGCCTCGTGCAAGCGCCGGCCGATCATCCGTGGTCGAGCGCACGCCACCACCTCGGGCAGGCGAGCGACCCGCTCGTAACCGACGCGCCGCTCTACTGGGCCACCGGCAATACACCCTTCGAGCGCGAAGTCGCCCATCAACGCCTGCTGGAGCGAGCACTTACAAGCGAGCAGGTCCATGCGATCGACGAAGCCGCGCGCAAGGGATGGGTCTACGGTTCGGCCGGATTCGCAGCCCGCCTGGAGTCCGAAATCTCGCGCCGCGCCCGGCCACGGCGACCGGGACGCCCGCGTGGCAGGACACACGGCACTTCTGACTGATCATGTCCCTTATTTATCGCTGATCCTCACAAACCAACATGTAATGGAGTCTGACCCCATTTAATAGTGGAATTCCGATTGCTGCGTTGCACTATTCTCTCTATTTCGAGAAGCCGAATGTGGAGCGTGCGATGCACAGAAACACTGAACCCGCCGAACCGGCGCTGCCGAGCGCGCAGGAGATCGAGGCCGCCGCGCGCGACGGGCTCTATGCGGGCAGCATGGAGCACGACGCCTGCGGCGTCGGCTTCGTCGCCGATATCAAGGGCCGCAAGGCGCACCACATCATCGAGCAGGGTCTGCAGATCCTGAAGAACCTCGACCATCGC
>JACSRM010000047.1 GCA_014879745.1 Burkholderiaceae bacterium
TGTCGGCAGGCCTCCGGCATCCGGCTATTTGACCGGCGCGCCTTCCTTGAACCAGCGCCCGACCAGCGCGCGCTCGGCGTCGGTGATCTGCGTCGCGTTGTCGAGCGGCATCGTCTTCAGGATCGCGACCTGCTGGTTGATCATCTGCGCGTGCTGGGCGACCGCATCGGCATGCGTCAGATTGACGTTCTTGCTCGCGAGCTGGTCGTTGTGGCAGACCACGCAGCGCGCATCGAGCACCTCGCGCAACTGGGCGTACGTCACCGGCGCCGACGCCGCGGCCTGCGGCTGCGGCGCCGGCATCAGCCAGACGCCGAGCGCAACGATCAGCAACGTGCCGGCGACGGCGTAACTCCACGGCACCGGCTTGCCCTGCACCAGCGCCTTGTGGCGGGCGACGAACGAATGGCGGATCAGCGCGCCGGCGACCATGATGACGACGAGCACGATCCAGTTGTTCGGCGCGCCGTACAGGAAGCCGTAGTGGTTGCTGAGCATCGCGATCAGCACCGGCAGCGTGAAGTAGGTGTTGTGCACGCTGCGCTGCTTGGCGCGCTGGCCGTGCACCGGATCGACCGCCTCGCCCGCCTTCAACTGCGCGATCACCTTGCGCTGCCCGGGGATGATCCAGAAGAACACGTTCGCGCTCATCGATGTGGCCATCATCGCGCCGACGAGCAGGAACGCCGCGCGCCCCGGGAACAGGTGGCAGGCGAGCCACGACGCGAAGACGACGAACACGGTCACGCCGATGCCGACGAGGCGGTCCGCCCGTTCGCCCTGGCCGAAGGCGCGGCAGATCGCGTCGTAGACGAACCAGAAGACGACCAGGAATCCGATCGCCGCCGCGCCGGCCGCGAACGGCGACCAGTCCATCAGGTTCTTGTCGATCAGGAAGCTGCTCGCCTGGTACAGGTACAGGACGGTGAAGAGCGCGAAGCCGGTCAGCCAGGTCGAGTAGCTCTCCCAGTAGAACCAGTGCAGGTGCTCGGGGATCTTCTTCGGCGCGACGGCGTACTTCTGCGGGTGATAGAAGCCCCCGCCGTGGACGGCCCAGAGCTCGCCGCTGACGCCCTTGTCCTTGGAGAGCTGGTCGGGCGGCGGCGTCAGGCTGTTGTCGAGAAAGACGAAGTAGAACGACGAGCCGATCCACGCGATCGCGACGATGACGTGCGCCCAGCGCAGCAGCAGATTGACCCAGTCGAGAACGTAAGCGTCCATGCTTCAGCCCCGGATGGCCTCGCCCCGCGCAACAGCGAAGGGGTTGGCGATCCTTACCACGGCGGGCTCTGTAAGGCGTGGATGTCGCGACCCGTCAGCTGACCCGGGGCTCCGCGGCGACATGCGGTCATACTGTATACACTTCTACGACCGGCGGCACACAGTAGAAACCAGAATCTCGCGGGTTCCGGCCTCTCAACTGCCGCGATACGTCGAGTACGCCCAGGGGCTCGCGAGCAGCGGCACGTGATAGTGCGCGCCGGCGTCGGCCAGCCCGAAGTCGAGCGGCACGGCGTCGAGGAACGGCGGATCGGGCAGGCTCGCGCCGCGCGCGCGAAAGTACGCCGCGACGTCGAATACGAGCCGGTAGGCCCCGACGGCGAAGGCGCCGCCTTCGAGCAGCGGCGCATCGGCACGGCCGTCGGCGTTAAGCGTCACTTCCTTCACCAGCACCGCCGTGCCCGCCTTCAGCGCAAACAGC
The DNA here is from genome assembly GCA_014879745.1 of Burkholderiaceae bacterium. Lineage (GTDB taxonomy): Bacteria > Pseudomonadota > Gammaproteobacteria > Burkholderiales > Burkholderiaceae_C > CAIKUF01. The sequence goes on from JACSRM010000047.1 coordinate 1,703, forward strand.
CGCACCCGCATGCCGGCGGCGGGGCAGCCGTTCATCGTGTCGAGCACATGAGTGGTGAGCTTGCCCATCGTCATTCTCCGTCGCGGTGTTCGTCCGCGAGCTGGCACGAAGCGCGGACGGGGGTTGCAGAAGTCGGAAAAGTGTATACAGTTTCGCCTGTCACGCAAGCACAATTTGATGACGACTTCGACCCGGCCTGCCGTCCGCAATCCGCCCCGCACGCCGCGCAGCGCGCGCCGCGGGGCGGCGCCCGCGCGCGCGGTGCGCGACGCGGCGCGGCCGGACAGCACGCGTTTGATCGTCGAGTCGATCACGACGGCGATCGTCGAGCGCCGGCTGATGCCCGGCACCAAGCTCGCCGAGCAGCGCATCGCCGACATCTTCGAGGTCTCGCGCACGCTCGTGCGCCAGGCGCTCAACCAGCTCAGCCGCGACCGCCTCGTCACGCTCGAGCCGGCGCGCGGCGCACGTGTCGCCGCGCCGAGCGT
>JACSRM010000046.1 GCA_014879745.1 Burkholderiaceae bacterium
GGGGTCGGCGCCATATGAATCAACGACTTGGCGGAGGTGTCGGGCGCCAGTTGAGAAAGACGGGCTAGGGGATACCCGCGGCGAAGGCGGCGCACTGCGGACCGCGGCGCGCGATCTTCCTACGTAGAGGGGGCGCAGCGGGCAACTCGCGCCGGTAGCCGGGAAGGCGACTTTCTTTGACGTGCATCAGACCGGCGCGCGGCCATGCGTTGTGTTCCTGCCTACCGCGACCCTGCCGGCATGAGGTGCTTGCGCGGATCTCCCGGGCAGCCGCCGGTCGCGCCGGGGCAATACCGCCCGCACTGACGCAACCGCTTTCGCGGGCGCCATCACCGCACCACCAGCCGCGGCTCCTCGACGCCGCTTGCGCGGTTGAGTTGCATCAGGGTCAGCGGACCCGCCAGCCCGTCGGGCTGCAGCCCCTGCGCGAGCTGGAATGCGAACACCCGCGCCTTCAGGTCCTGGTTGCGGTCCGGCGTCGCGGCGGCCGGCTCGATCGCGTCCAGCCGCTCGCGCAGCCAGGGTGCGAGCGCAATCTCGGTGCCCGCCAGATCGCCCGCGCGGTAGCCGGGCGGCGCGCGCCAGAGGGTGGTGAACTCGCCGCGCCAGACCTGGGCGAGCTGGTTCAGCGGCACGGTTGTCTGCAGGTTGCCGACGCGAAGGATCGCGCCTTCTTCCGACAGGCCCCGCAACTGCACCTGGGCGACGCGGCCGCTCTGGTCCTGCAGCTTTACGATGCCGGGGCGCCCAAGCTGGCGTATCGGCGCGAGCCCGCCGCGGCTGCGGTAGCAGTACAGCGCACGCTTCGCGGCAAGCTCGCAGGCGTCGCCCGGGCCCAGGCTCGCGCCCCACAGGCCGGCGAGCGCACGCAGCGCGGCGGCTTCATCGGACGGCGCAGCGGCGAAGACGGGATCGAGCGCATCGGCCGGCGGCGGCGCCGGGGTCACCGGCGCGGTCGCCGCCGGCGCGCTGGCGACGACCGCGCTGGACACCGCGCCGCCAGCGACGGGCGGCGGCGGCGGCCTGACCGCGGCTGCGGCAGGCACCGGCGCGGCGACAACGGATGCGACGCCGCGCTCCGAGGTTTCGCTCGCCGATCGTCCGCCCAGCACCAGCGGCGTCAGCACAACCCACGCCGCCAGCACACCCCCGGCCACCCCGCCCGCTGCGAGCCAGGCACGCCATGCCGGCGCGGAGGCCGCTGCGGCCGGCGTCACGGCCGGCGTCGCGGGGCCGAAGACATCGGCCGCGGCGCGGTCGACGATCGAGCGATCCACGCGCCGGCTGCCGGCGGTGCAGGCGACCACGAGCGCGCGGTCGCACAGCACGTTGATGCGCCGCGGCACGCCGCGGCAGATGTGGTGGATGCGCTGCATCGCCTCGGCGTCGAACGGCAGCTCGCCCAGCAGGCCGGCGACGGTCAGCCGGTGGGCGATGTAGTGCGCGGTCTCGCTTTCGGGCAGCGCCGGCAGGTGAAAGCGCGCCACCACGCGCTGCGCCAGCGGTTCGAGCGCCGGCTGCTCGAGCATCGTGCGCAGCTCCGGCTGCCCGATCAGCAGCACCTGCACGAGCTTGCGCTCGGTGGTGACGACCAGATTGGTCAGCAGCCGCAACTGCTCCATCACCTCGAGCGACAGCGCCTGCGCCTCGTCGACGACGATCAGCGTGCGCCGGCCGCGCGCATGCGCCAGCAGCAGGTGGCCGTGGATCGCATCGATCGGATCCTTCGCTGCGGCACCCTCGGTCTGCTCGACGTGCAGGTCGCTGCAGATGCGCGCCAGCAGCGCATCGACGCCGAGCTTGGGGTTCACGACATAGGCGACGTCGAAGTTCCACGGCAGCTGCTCGAGGAACCGGCGCCAGACCGTCGTCTTGCCGGCACCCACTTCGCCGGTCAGCAGCACGAAGCCGCCCGCATGGCGCAGGCCGTTGGCAAGGTGCGACAGCGCATCGCGGTGCTGCTGGCTCAGATAGAGAAACCGCGGGTCGGGCGCGACCGAGAACGGCTCCGTCTTCAGCCCGAAGAACGACTCGTACATGACCGAAGGATAGCGACGCCCGGACGCCGGAGAAAAGCGCCGGCTCCTTCAGAGGGTGTTTCCCAGATGAATGCACCCACGTTGCCCCTCGCAATGCGCGCAGACAAGGCGCGGCGCGCAGCCCAGGCTCACTGCCTGGGCAAGCGGC
>JACSRM010000414.1 GCA_014879745.1 Burkholderiaceae bacterium
CACGGTTATCCCGCGCGCTACGATATTACAAATGACTGTCCAGTTTGCTCTGGAATCGGTGTCCAGTTTACGCCCTGAGGTAGTCGTCAAGGGTTTTTTGACGGCTCCGGGTGGCTGACTCGCCTTTCCAACGTGGGGTGCTTGAGCAGCGCTCGCATGTCGTTTAGATAAGCCTGGACCTGTTCCGACGAGGGCCTGACGAGGCTTTCCGGCGGCACCAGGCCAAGGCACTTGGCGAGGTTGGACGGATAGCACTTGCGCCTGCCCGCCAAAGTCGCACAAGCCCTTTGAAGCGCAGGCTCGCCGACTTGTTGAATCAACCACGCGAGGGTCCGACGATCGCGTTCGGTTTCGAGAATGACGTTCATGATCTTCAGCTCCGGTGACGTGGTGCCGGTTCAGCCGACCGCCGGCACCGTGGTGCGTTCATGTCCTGAGCGACTTCGCTTCTCCGCCGGTCAATGCGTGGCAGGCGATGGCAACGCCAAACTCGCCAGCAAGGGTGAACCTCGGCGCTGCAAGGCATTCAGGTAGGCCGACTCGTCATACGGCGTGCGCAGCTGCCAGCAACGGAAGAGAATGCGTATCCACTTGAAGGCCAAGGCCCGAACAGCGGCCTGATGCGCGCAGCCTTTGGCGCGTTGTTGCCGATAGTAGGCGCCGGCCCAGAAGGAACGGGTGATGGTCTGGGCGGCCCACTCGACGAAGGTCTGGCGCAGGAACGTCGGGCATTGCAGCCGCCAATGCACCCAATGCTGCTTGCCACTGCTTTCCGTCACCGGCGCGACGCCGACAAACATCTGGACATCGGCGGCGCTGGCGAAGCGCTCCCGTCGTTCGCCGAAAGCGACCAGCAAGCGCGGCGCCAGATTCGGACCGGCGCCCGGCAGTGCCTGGAACAGCGCGTAGTCGGGCAAGGTCGGGGCGACGCTCTCGATCTCGGCATCAAAGCGGGCGATGGCCTTCAGCGTGACACGTAATTGGTCTACCAGACCCTCGACCATGAGCGCTTTCGGCTTGATCACTGCCGCATCGTCGGTGAGCGGTGCGGCACGCTGGAGGGCCGCCAGGCGTTCTTCGATCAAGCGCGGTTGGTAGCAATGATGTTCCCGGAAGAAGGTGAGCAGTGTCGTCCGGCGGGCGCGTTGCAGCTGCTTGAGGCTGGGCCAATGGCTCAGGAAGTCGCAGAACAGGGCACTCGCTTTCTCGTCGAACCACGCGTTGGCCAGGGGAAAGTACTCCTTCAGCGCGCTGGTCAGGCGGTTGGTGATCCGCGTCTGCTCATCGACGAATTCCCGTCGCTCTTCCAGCAGGCGTTCGAGCGTGCGAATGCCGACACTCTGTGGCTGCAAGGCTTTCAGCTTGTCGCGGTGGCACAGAAGGATCTCCAGCGCGATTTGCGCATCGGCCGGATCGGCCTTGGCGTGGCTGGGCTGGAAGGCCTGACGATACTTCGCCAGGGTGGCGGGATTCACCGGAAACAGGACAAAGAAGTCATGTTTCTGCAGCGCGTAGACCAGCGGTCCGCGGGCGATCTCGAGACAGACGGCCACCGCCTGGCCGTGAAAGCGCTGCCTGAGCGCGGCGGCCCACTCATCAATGGCGTCGGGGCGATGGGAGAGCACGGCGAATTCACGCTGGCGGCTTCCGGCCGCTTGCAGGCAGATGTCGTGTTTCGCATCGGCCCAGTCGATGCCGATGAAGGCGGCGAATTCTGGGTTGGGTTCAGGAGTCATAGTTCATACCTCCAAGTACTAGAGTGGAGGAACGGGACGTGCCTGCCTGGGCGCTGCGAAAGCAATATAGAGAGTCGATGAAGCGACAATCCCTGAGTATTCGTTATCGCGCTCAAGCGCACCCGCGGATTCGAAACCAAACTGGTGAACATCGAATGTTTGCGTGGAATTATTCGTAATCCGCGGCTGCATGTCCCGCTTTCACCGACAGCTACCTGCCGGCTGTAGTTAGACTACCGAAAGCGGAACGACCGCATGTGGGCCCGGCAAGGGGGCGACCACGCCATGCGTGCCCTTCAAAAAGCCAATGCTGGCGTCTTGTCGGCGTGCTCGCCGACAAGACGGTCGGCTCGCCTGCTGGCTCGCTCGACCATGCTTTTAGAATAAATTGAAGAGCATGTCTGGCAGTTGCCTCTGGCCCTGCTCACACTTGGTTGAGTAACTATATTGC
>JACSRM010000045.1 GCA_014879745.1 Burkholderiaceae bacterium
CTCGAAGCGCCGGCCGTCGGCCGCGAGCACGGCGGCGATCCGTCCGTCCGCGCCGGCGAGGCGCGCCGCGTCGGCGGCGACGAAGCGCGCACCGCACGCGATCGCCTTGCGCCGCAGTGCCTGCAAGACGCCGTAGCCGTCGAACCAGCCTTCGCCCGCGAGGCCGAGCGAGCCGAGCGCGACGCCTTCGGTCGCGAGCCAGGGAAAGCGCGCGCGCAGCGCCTCGGGGTCGAGCAGGGCGACAGCGACGCCCTCGCCGCGCTGCATCGCATGGACCTCGCGCAGCACCGCTTCGTGGTCCAGGTCTGCAAGGTAGAGGTAGCCGCGTTCGACGAGGCCGATGGCCGGCGCCTCGCCATCGACCTCGAGCTCGGCGCCGATGCGGTGATAAAACGCCATGCTCTCGCGCGACAGCGCGATGTTGATCGGCGTCGAGAACTGCTGGCGGATCGAGCTGGCCGACAGCGCGCTCGATGCGCGGGCGTAGCTCGGGTCGCGCTCGAGGACGGTCGCTGCGATGCCGTGGTCGCGGGCGAGGAAGCAGGCTGTCGCCGCGCCCATCACGCCGCCGCCGACGATCACGATGCGCATCGCGATCGGCGCTTCATCGCGCTCGCCGCACGCGCAGCAGCTCGTCGGCGATCAGGCAGACGGCGCCGATCGTGATCGCGCTGTCGGCGACGTTGAACGACGGAAAGTACCAGCCGGCGTAGTGGACCTGGATGAAATCGACGACGTGGCCGTGCAGCAGGCGGTCGATGACGTTGCCGAGCGCGCCGCCGAGGATCAGCGCGAGGGCCCAGGCAAAGAGCCGCTGCCCGCCGTGGCGCGCGAGCAGGAAGACGATCGCGACCGCGGCGACGATGCCGAGCACGACGAAGAACCAGCGCTGCCAGCCCGACGCACCGGCCAGGAACGAGAACGCCGCGCCGGTATTGTGGGCACGCACGATATTGAGGAACGGCGTCACCGTGACGCTGTCGCCGAGCGCGAAGCGGGCGACGATCAGCGCCTTCGTCGCCTGGTCGACGACGATGACGACGAAGGCGATCGCGAGCCAGGGCAGCAGGCTGCCCGAAGTCTTGCGCGCCGCCATCACGCGACCGTGCGCGCTTCGCCCGGGCCGAACAGGTTGCTCGTGCAGCGCGCGCACAGCGTCGGGTGATCGGGGTCGTGGCCGACGTCTTCGCGCCAGTGCCAGCAGCGTTCGCACTTGCGCTGCGAAGTCGGCACGACGTCGATCGCGAGTTCGCTGCCCTGGTCGATCTCGGCGCGCGACGTGATCATCACGAAGCGCAGATCGTCGGCGAGCGACGTGAGGAGCCTGTGGTCGTCGGCCGCGGCCGTGATGCGCAGCTCGGCCTGCAGCGACGAGCCGACCTTGCCTTCGCTGCGCAGCGCCTCGATCTCCTTGTTGACGGCATCGCGGATCTCGCGGATGCGCGCCCACTTTGCGAGCAGCGCGGCGTCGGGCGTCGCGAACTGCCAGTACATCTGCGTGAAGATCGACGCCGACTGGCCGGGCGCGAAGACCTGCCACGCCTCCTCCGCGGTGAAGGAGAGGAACGGCGCCATCCAGCGCAGCATCGCGTGCGCGATTTGCCACAGCGCGGTCTGCGCCGAGCGGCGCGCGTGCGATTTCGGCGCCGTCGTGTAGAGCCTGTCCTTCAGGATGTCGAGGTAGAACGCGCCGAGGTCCTCGCTGCAGAAGACCTGCAGCTTGGCGACGACCGGGTGGAACTCGTAGACCTCGTAGTGGGCGAGCACCTCGGCCTGGAACTGCGCCGCGCGCGCGATCGCCCAGCGGTCGATCTCGAGCATGTCGCCGGGCGCGACGGCGTCGGTCGCGGCGTCGAAGTCGCTCGTGTTGGCGAGCAGGAAGCGCAGCGTATTGCGGATGCGGCGGTAGGCGTCGACGACACGGGCGAGGATCTTGTCGTCGCCTGCGATGTCGCCCGAATAGTCGCTTGCCGCGACCCACAGGCGAATGATCTCGGCGCCGAGCTTCGCGCTCACCGCCTGCGGCTCGATGCCGTTGCCGAGCGACTTGCTCATCTTGCGGCCCTGGGCGTCGACCGTGAAGCCGTGCGTCAGCAGCCCGCGGTACGGCGCGCGGCCTTCGAGCGCGCAGGCGACGAGCAGCGACGAATGAAACCAGCCGCGGTGCTGGTCGTGGCC
>JACSRM010000216.1 GCA_014879745.1 Burkholderiaceae bacterium
GCGCGCATCGACCACATCCAGCTCGCCGACAACCCCGGCCGCAACGAGCCGGGAACGGGCGAGATCAACTACGACTTCCTGTTCGCGCATCTGGACGCGATCGGCTACGCGGGCCACGTCGGCTGCGAGTACAAACCGGCGGCGACGACCGAGGCCGGCCTCGGCTGGCTGGCGCGTGTACGCTCGCGCCAGACGGGCAACACCTGAACGACAAGGACGCGACGACATGACGACGACACCGCACAAGCTCGGCTTCATCGGCCTCGGCATCATGGGCACGCCGATGGCGGGCCAGCTCGCGAAGGCGGGCCACACGCTCTTCGTCGCGACGCGCAGCAAGGTGCCGGCCGAGATCACGGCCGCCGGCGCGACGGTTTGCAAGACGGCGCAGGACGTCGCCGCGCAGACCGACGTTGTGTTTCTGATGCTGCCCGACACGCCCGACGTCGAGGCCGTGCTGTTCGGCGATTCGGGCGTCGCCGCCGGTCTCACGCCAGGCAAGACGGTCGTCGACATGAGCTCGATCTCGCCGATCGAGACCAAGCGCTTCGCCAAGGCGATCAACGACCTCGGCTGCGACTACCTCGACGCGCCGGTCTCCGGCGGCGAGGTCGGCGCCCGGGCGGCGAGCCTGACGATCATGGTCGGCGGTCCCGAAGCGGCGTTCGCACGCGTCAAGCCCTTGTTCGAACTGATGGGCAAGAACATCACGCTCGTCGGCGCCAACGGCGACGGCCAGACGACGAAGGTCGCGAACCAGATCATCGTCGCGCTCAATATCGCCGCCGTCGGCGAGGCGCTCGTCTTCGCGAGCAAGGCCGGCGCCGACCCGGCGAAGGTGCGCCAGGCGCTGATGGGCGGCTTCGCTTCGAGCCGCATCCTCGAGGTGCACGGCGAGCGCATGATCAAGCGCACGTTCGCGCCCGGCTTTCGCATCGGCCTGCACCAGAAGGACCTGAACCTCGCACTTGCCGGCGCGCGAGCGCTTGGGCTGGCGCTGCCGCAGACGGCCGGTGCGGCGCAACTGATGCAGGCCTGCGCCGCCAACGGCCTGCAGGACCTCGACCATTCGGCGCTCGTGCGCGCGCTCGAGCTGATGGCGCATCACAGCGTGGTGCCCGACGCGTGAGCCGCGATAGAGGGGCCCCACGCAGTGGGGATCGAAGCGAGCGAACGCGGCGCGCTGCCGACAGCGCAAGTGCTACGCGCCGAGGGGATCGAACGGAGGCGGCGAGCGTGAGCCGCGATAGAGGGGCCCCACGCAGTGGGGATCGAAGCGAGCGAACGCGGCGGGGCCACCGACCGCTCGGCGCCAGGCGTTGCGCATGCAGTACGGAGGTGGCCGCGTGAGCGCGACGCCCGACCCGCGCACGCAGCCGCGCGAATTACTGCGCGCGCTGTACGACGCCGCTGTCGCGCGCGCGCTGCCGGCGCACAACACCGGGCGCTTCCTGCCGCTGCCGCCGAAGGGGCGCACGCTCGTCCTCGGCGCGGGCAAGGCCGGCGCGGCGATGGCCGCCACCGTCGATGCGCTGTGGCCCGCCGCGGCGCCGCTGTCGGGCCTCGTCGTCACGCGCTACGGCCATGTGCCGCCCGACTATGCGGCGCGCCAGCGTGAAGGCCGGGCGCGCATCGAGGTCGTCGAAGCGGCGCATCCGGTGCCGGATGCGGCGGGGCGCGATGCGGCGCGGCGGATCGCCGAACTGGCGCGCGGGGCGACCGCCGACGACCTCGTGCTGTGCCTCATCTCGGGCGGCGGCTCGGCGCTGCTGGCGATGCCGGCCGCGGGCCTGACGCTCGCGGACAAGCAGGCGATCAACAAGGCGCTGCTCGCCAGCGGCGCCGCGATCGACGAAACGAACTGCGTGCGCAAGCACCTCTCGGCGATCAAGGGTGGTCGACTTGCCGCGATGTGCGCACCGGCGCGCGTCGTCACGCTCTTGATCAGCGACGTGCCGGGCGACGCGCCGGAAGTGATCGCCAGCGGTCCGACGGTGGCCGACGCGACGACCTGCGCCGCCGCGCTGCGCATCCTCGATCGTTATGCGATCGAGTTGCCGCGCGCCGCGCGCGAAGGTTTGCGAAGCGGCGCGTTCGAAACGCCGAAGCCGGGCGACGCCTGCTTCGCCGGCCATGCGCTGCACCTGATCGCGACGCCGCAGCAAAGCCTCGAGGCCGCCGCCGCGCTGGCGCGCGAAGCCGGCATCGAAGCGCACATCCTGTCCGATGCGATCGAAGGCGAGTCGCATGTCGTCGGGCGCGTTCATGCAGCGCTCGCGCGCGCCGTCGCGCGCCGCGGCGAGCCGTTCGCGAAACCCTGCGTGATTCTGAGCGGCGGCGAGACGACCGTGACGCTGCGATCCAGGGGCGGCCGCGGCGGGCGGGCGACCGAATTTCTGCTCGGCTGCGCGATCGGCTTGCAGGCCGAGGCGGGCGTGCATGCGCTCGCCGCCGATACCGACGGCATCGACGGCGTCGAAGACAACGCCGGCGCGATCGTCACCCCCAGCACGCTGGCGCGCGCATCGGCGCTCGGCCTGCAGGCGCAGGACGCCCTCGACCGCAACGACGCGTACAACTTCTTCGCCCCGCTCGGCGATCTCGTCGCGACCGGCCCGACCTTCACGAACGTGAACGACTTCCGGGCCCTGCTCGTGCTCTGACGAGGCAGTCGCAAGGCCGGCGCCGCATCGCGGACCGACGCTGGCGCGCTGCCGGCTGTAGGAAGCCGCCTACGTCCGGAAGGTGTCCGCGCGTCTTGCACGCGACCGGCGATGCGGGCATGCTCGGGGCCAGGGTTTCACCACCCGCATCCGCTGCGGGCGTGGCCCGCGGTAGCCTTTCCAGATGTCCAAGCTGCGCGCATTCATCGTCGAGGACAGCCCGGTCATTCGCGAGAACCTGATCGCGACGCTCGAGGAACTGACACCGTTCGAGGTCGTCGGCTATGCCGAGGACGAGCCGAGCGCGCTGCGCTGGCTGCAAGAGCGCGGCGAGGACTGCGACCTTTGCATCGTCGATATCTTCCTCAAGCAGGGCTCGGGCTTTGCCGTGCTGCGCGCCCTGATGGACGGTCCGAACGTGCCGCGCCGCGTCGTGCTCAGCAACTACGCGACAGCCGATGTGCGCAGCCGATGCCTCGAGCTCGGCGCCGACCGGGTATTCGACAAGTCGAATCAGATCGACACCCTGATCGGCTACTGCGAGCGGCTTGCCGATGGCGGCGGCGATACGGTTGCCGGCGGCCTTGGCGGCTGAAGATGGATTCGCCGCGCGGCCTACTGGATCAGACCGGCCTTCAACGCGTAGTAGGTGAGGTCGCTGTTGGATTCGAGGGCCATCTTCTCCATCACCCGGCTGCGGTAGGTGCTCACCGTCTTCACGCTGAGCGCCATGCCGTCGGCGATGTGGCTGATCGTCTCGCCCTTGGCGAGGCGCAGGAAGACCTGGAATTCGCGCTCGGAGAGCAATTCGTGCGGCGCCTTCGCCGCCGTCGGGTCCAGGCCGCTCGCGAGCTGTTCGGCGACCGCGGCCGAGATATATTTGCGCCCACGGGCGACGGTGCGGATTGCGTTGACGATCTCCTCGGGGTCGCATTCCTTGTTCAGGTAGCCGCTCGCACCTTGCTTGATCAGCATCGTCGCGTAGTGCGTCTCGGGAAATCCCGACAGGATCAGGATCGGCAGCTCGGGCCTGCGGGCGTGGATCGCGGCCAGCGCATCGACGCCGCTCTGGTCGGGCATCGACAGGTCCAGCAGCAGCACGTCCAAATCGCCCTCGCGCACGAGATCGAGCGCCTCGCGGCCGTTGGCAGCCTCGCCGGTGACGCGCAGATCGACCTGGCCGGCGAAGAACTCGCGCAGCCCGGTGCGCACGATGGCATGGTCGTCGGCGATGACGATCCGGATCATGTGGGGGCGGCTTGCGAAGACATTGGGTACGGCCAGTGTAGTGTCCCGCCCGAGGCTGCGGCATGACGAGGCGAAACAGGTTGCGCGGCGAGTCGATCGCCGTCATCGCAGCCGGCCTCGCCGCCGTGCTGATGCTCGTCATCAGCGGAACATCGCACTGGCGGGTGAACGAGGCGCGCGCCGAACTCGCCTCGATCGACGAAGCCCGCATTCGCGTGCAGCAACTGCTGCTCGGCGTGACCGACGCCGAGGCCGCGCAGCGCGGCTTCCTGCTCACCGGCCGCAAGGAGTACGGCGACCCCTACCACGCGGCACTGATGTCGCTGCCCGAAACGCGCGCCTGGCTGCGCAAGCACTATGCCGGGCGTGCGGAGCTCGAGAAGATGCTGACCCGGCTCGACGAACAGGTCGAGGAGAAGCTCTCGGAGCTTGCGCTCGTGATGAAGCTCTATGAATCCGGTCGCGGCGACGATGCGAGCGAGATGCTGCTGACCAATATCGGCAAGGAGCGCATGGACGCACTGCGATCGTCCGCGCGGGCCTTGCTCGATGACGAGGCCAGGGGCGGCGAGGCGATGCGCAGGCGCGTCGACCAGATTCTGATGCTCGACCGGATCGGTGTCGCATTGATGACGGCGCTCAGCCTCGTCGCGTTGCTGATGTACCTGCGATCGACGCACACGCTCGGAGTCGAGCGCGCGCGCCGGCAGGCGGCGATCCAGACCGAACGCGATCAGCTCGAGGAGGAGGTTGCGCGCCGCACGGACGAACTCACGGTGCTGTCGCGCCACCTGATGACGACCCGGGAGGACGAGCGCGCCCGCCTGGCGCGAGAACTGCACGACGAACTCGGCGCCCTGCTGACCGCCGCCAAGCTCGACGTCGCGCGGATGAAGACGCGCATCGCCGCGCTCTCGCCGGAGATGGGCGAGCGCCTGACGCATCTGTCCGAGATGCTCGACGGCGGCATCTCGCTCAAGCGCCGCATCATCGAGGACTTGCGGCCTTCGTCGCTGTCCAATCTCGGCCTGATCGCCGCCTTGCGCATCCTGATCGAGGACTTCGAGAAGCGCACCGAGCTTGCGGTGCGATCCGATCTGCACCCGGTGGCGCTGCGGCCCGAATGCGAGCTGACCGTCTATCGCCTGGTACAGGAGGCACTGACCAATATCGCCAAGTACGCCAAGGCGCGCAGCGTCCACATCGTGCTTCGCGCGCACGACGGCAGGGCCGTGATCGAGGTCGGCGACGACGGCGTCGGCTTCGATCCGGCGCGGGCGAAGTTGGCGGGCAACGGCCTGCTGGGAATGCGCTATCGGGTCGAGGCCGAGTGCGGCAGCTTGCGGGTGCACAGCGCGCCGGGCAAGGGCACGAGCCTCGAGGCGACGCTGCCGCTGCTCGAGAGGCCCGCGATGACATAGCGTTCGCCGCCGCGCCGTGGGCGTCTTCCTACAGCGCCCCGCGCCGACCGCTCACACCTTCTTGCGCCGCGCGCCGCTGCACGCCCGGCCTCGGTCTTCCTACAGTGAAGCCATCGAAGCGCACAGCGTGCTTCGATCCGAGTCACTCTTCAGGAGAACCGAAATGTTGCACTACGCGGTCGTCTTCTTCGTCATCGCACTCATTGCTGCGCTGTTCGGCTTCGGCGGCATCGCGGCCGGCGCCGCGGGCATCGCCCAGGTGCTGTTCTTCGTCTTCATCGTGCTCGCCATCGCCAGCTTCCTCTTCGGCCTCGGGCGGCGAGGCTGACGCCGCGGCTTGCCACGCAGCCCTGACGCCGCCACCACGGCCCCGCAAATATCCAGAAAGGATCGGACACATGACGACTTCCCAGACCACCTCGACCGCAGCCGATGCCGCAAGACGCATATTCGACAACGCCGCCGCGGCCGCGCAGCACGCTTCGAGCCGCCGGGGTGTCGCCAGCGGCGCGCTGAACGACGCGTCGAAACGCGCCGGCGGCGCGCACGATGCAGCCGATTCGCTCGGCCATCAGACACTGGATCTGATGCGCAACGGCGCCCGGCAGTTGAGCCATCAAGCGCGCCACGCGCGGGACGCGACCATCGTCCATGTCCGCCACGAGCCGGTCAAGTCGATGCTGATGGCGGCCGCGGTCGGCGCCGGGCTGATGGCGGTCGCGGCCTACCTCACGCGGCGCCATTGAGCGGGCCGCGCAAGCGTGCGCCGGCCAGGCCGAAACAAGGCCGGCGCTTTCGATCAACCACCCAGGAGAACGCAATGAATTCGAATCTCACTCTCGGCGCGGTCATCGCCTCCGCATTCCTGATCGCCCTGCCGGGCTGCGCCGTGACACGCGGCCAGGAGACGCTCGGCGCCTATGTCGATGACAGCGCCATCACCGCGAACGTCAAGGCCAAGCTGGTCGACGACAAGACCGTGGATGCCGCTGCCATCGGCGTCGAGACGCTCGAGGGCACGGTGATGCTCTCGGGCTTCGCGAAGAGCAGCGCCGAGAAGACCGTCGCCGAGAAGCTCGCCTGGAGCGTCAAGGGCGTGAAGTCAGTGCACAACGCGATCGTCGTTCGCAGCTGACGCGCGACGCACAGCCATTTTCCAACCAGCAAGGAGACCGACATGAACTGGGATCGCATCAAGGGCAACTGGAAGCAGCTCGCGGGCAAGGTGCAGGAGCAGTGGGGCAAGCTCACCGATGACGATATCGACGTCATCGCCGGCCGCCGCGAGCAACTCGCCGGCAAGGTGCAGGAACGCTATGGCATCGCCAAGGAGGACGCCGAACGCCAGATCGCGGCGTGGGAACGCAGCGCGACCGACGCCTGGTTCAGTCCCGACCGCGAACGCGATCGGGTCTGAACGCACGGCCTCGAACCGCACCTGCGGTTCGCGCAGGCCGTACCCGAAGGATCAACCCCGCATGAAAGGAAACATCATGAAATCGCAACCATCCCTTCGCATCACGACGCTCGTGACCGTGCTGTCGGCGGGCCTTCTCGTCGCCTGCAGCGACTCTTCGCAGCAGACGGCCGGGGAGAAGCTCGACCAGAGCGTCGCGATGGCCCAGCAAAAGGGCGAGGAGGTCAAGTCCAGCGTCGAGCAAGGCGCCGCCGAACTGAAGGATCAGGCATCGGCGATGGCGACCGACGCCAAGAACACCATCGGCGATGCCACGATCACGGCCCAGGTCAACGCGAGCCTCGCCAAGGACCCGGCACTGAGCGTGATGGCGATCGACGTCGAGACCACGCAGAACAATGTGACGCTGCGCGGCAGCGTGCCCGATGCGGCCGCCTCGTCGCGCGCGACGCAACTTGCGCAAGCGGTCGAAGGAGTGACGAGCGTCGACAACCAGCTCGTCGTCAAGTAGCCGCGAAGTCGCAATCCAGGCGTCCAAGCCGACGCCGATGCCGGGCCGCCCCGCTGGGCGCGCCCGGCGTCGGCGCGCCTGCGGGCATGGTTGAATGTGCCCTTTCGCCGGATGACTTGGCGTCATGCGGGTTGCGGTTTTGTCGAAGGGCATATCCGGCGGCTCGGGTCGCCGCGCGGACAAGGCGGGCCGTGAGCGGGCCGATTCGGAACCGCACCTTCAATCGAAGCCCGCGATCACCTCGTAGGTCGTGCGCGGCCGAAGGCGGGATTCGGCGAGCACGTGGCCGTGCAGCGGCCAGACGACAGGCGCGAATGGCGGCACCTCGACGTTCGCACGCCGGGCGAGCGTCACATGCGGCCGCCAGCGCGGCGTCTCGATGGCCAGGCCATGCGAGCGAAGTGCGAGGCCGAGCGCGTGCTGCAACTCGACGAGCGGGGCGGGAATGGCGGACGGCTCGAGGACGGCGAGACCGCCGTGCCACAGCGCGGCCCGATCGAGCGTCAGTTCGCAGCGCGCGCTTCGCACCTTCAGGATGCGGATCAGCGCGGCGATACGTTCGCGCGGCAGATCGCCGAGGAAGTGCAGCGTGAGGTGCAGACGCTCGGCGGGAACGATGGCCGCGCCCGGCGGCCAATGCCACCGTGCGCTCGCGGTCTGCAGCGCGGCGCGAACCCGGGCGTCGGGCCAGAGGGCGACGAAGAGGCGCGCGCTGTCCTGCGTCGCGCGCGCCTCGGGTCGCGCGCCCCCGGCGCGGGCATTCACGTCGCGAGGCGCAGCGGAACGCGCCGCCGCCCGAAGCCGCCCGCCGCCGCGCCGAAGTGCCCGGCAAGGGCGGCGCCGCAGGCCGTGCAGTCGCCGCCGGCGTCGAGTGCATAGCGCCGCACCGCATGCCAGTCGCGAACGATCAGCGGCGTGCCGCATTCCGCGCAGAAGGTCGTGCCGCCGTCGGTATCGTGCACGTTGCCGGTATAGACATGCTGCAGGCCGTTGGCGCGCGCGATCGAGCGCGCCCGGCGCAGCGTCGCAAGCGGCGTCGGCGGTAGATCGTTCATCCTGTAGTCGGGATGGAAGGCGGTGAAGTGCAGCGGCACGCCGGGGCCGAGGCGTTCGGCGATCCAGCGTGTCATGGCGTCGATCTCGGCGTCGCCATCGTTGCGGCCCGGGATCAGCAGCGTCGTGATCTCGAGCCAGCACTGCGTTTCGGCGCGGATATATTCGAGCGTCTCGAGGACGGGCGCCAGATGGCCGCCGGTGTGGCGAAAGTAGAAGTCCTCGCTGAAGCCCTTCAGGTCGACGTTGGCGGCATCCATCGCCGCGAAGAACTCGCGCCGCGGTGCGGCGTGGATATAGCCGGCCGTGACGGCGACCGTGTGCACGCCGAGCGCGTGGCAGGCGTCGGCGGTGTCGAGCGCGTACTCGGCGAAGATCACCGGCTCGTTGTAGGTGAAGGCGACGCTCTCGCAGCCGGCGGCGCGCGCCGCTTCGGCGATCCGCTCGGGCGCGGCGGCATCTAGCAGGCGGTCCATCGCGCGGCTCTTGCTGATATCCCAGTTCTGGCAGAACTTGCACGCCAGGTTGCAGCCCGCGGTGCCGAACGACAGCACGCTACTGCCGGGATGAAAGTGGTTCAGCGGCTTCTTCTCGATCGGGTCGATGCAAAAGCCCGAACTGCGGCCGTAGGTCGCGAGCACCATCGCGTCGCCGTCGCGCGCGCGCACGAAGCACAGGCCGCGCTGGCCGTCGTGCAGGCGGCAATCGCGCGGGCAGAGGTCGCATTGCAGGCGGCCATCGGGCAGGCGGTGCCACCAGCGCGCCGGATGGCGCGCGCCGATGCGGTCGGCGCCGGCTGTCACGCCCGGCCTCCGGCTTCGCTGAACTTGCGCACCTCGTAGCGCGCCAGCCGCATGTCCGCGTCCCAGTCCTGCCCGGGCTCGAGTCCGGCCTTGCGCGCGAGCGCGGCCAGAAAGTCGCGCCGCTCGGGCAGCTGCTGCCACACCTGCGGCAGGAAGGTCGCGCGCCGGCCGCGCCATTCGAGCAGCACGCCGTCGACACCCGGCCGCAGCGCGGCCAGTGCGAGCGATTCGCTCGCCGCGCGCAGCGGTTGCAGCGGGCCGAGCACCGAGACTTCGATCGCGACGGCCGCCAGTTCGCCGGCGCGCAGCGGCGCAAAACGCGGATCGTCGAGCGCCGCGGCGCGTGCGTGGCGGCGCACGTCGTCGGCCAGCGATCGCCTGGCTCGCAGCGTGCCGACGCAGCCGCGCAGCGCGCCGCCCAGATGCAGCGTGACGAAACTCGCGCCGGGCGCGTCGAGCGCGGCATGCGCAGGCTCGGCGCGCGATGCCGGCAGCCCGAGCGCCGTCGCGATCGCATTGCGCGCGCGGCTCAGCAGCGCGGCGCCGAGGGCGGCGTCTTCTTCGCTGCGCGCCGCGCAGTCCGCTGCGCGCCGCGCGCCGTCGTCGACCGCGAATGCGAATGCGCCGTAGCCGACGACGCGCCGCTTGTCGCCCGCCGTATCGCCCGAATTGCGCAGGTCCAGCAACTGTGGTGCGAGGCGGTGCGTGCGGTCGGCGATCAGCGCGCCGGACAGCGGCGTCGCACCGCAGGCCTGTTCGTGATCGATCGCCGGGTCGAGCGAAAGCACCTTGTCGGCCGTCGCGCGATCCGCCCGCCGCGCGTCGACGTAGCCGAGGTAGTGCGACAGGTCGGTGCTGATGACGATCAGCGTCTCGTCGCCGCCCCACAGCCGCTCGAGCACCTGCGCCACTTCATCGGCGCCGGCATGCCCCACCGCGAGCGGCACGAGCGTGAACGTGCCGATCGCCCGCTGCAGGAAGGGCAGTTGCACCTCGATCGAATGTTCGAGCGCGTGCGCCGCCTCGCTCGTCACCACCGGTGCCATATCGGCGAGCGCGGCGCGCGCGCCAGCATCGATCGCCAGCGTGCCGAGCGGCGTCTCGAACGCCGTGGCCGCGGGCAGGGCCAGGCCGCGCACGGCGACGCGATGCGTCGGCCCGAGCAGGACGACGCGCTCGAACCGCCCGCGCCACGGCACGAGCCGCGCATAGGCCGCGGCGGCGACCGGCCCGCAGTAGGCGAGCCCGGCGTGCGGCACGACGATCAGCTTCGGCGGGCGCGCACCGTCGGCGGCCGCCGCGGCGCCGAGCAGGGTGTCGATCTGCCTTGCGAGCGCGCGCCGATCGGACGGATAGAACGTCCCGGCGACGGCAGCGCGGCGTGTGATTCCCATGCTTTCCCGGCCCCTCACTGGCCCCTGGGTTGGAGCATGCGCGCAAACGCCGGGTTCCGCCAGCTCAGGGCAGCAGTTCAGGGCAGCAGCACGGCGGCGCCGCTGAAGCGCCCGGCGCGCAGATCGTCGAGTGCCGCATTCGCCTGCGCCAGCGGGTAGGCGACGGTCTGTGCGACGACCGGGATGCCTGCGGCGAGCGGCAGAAAGCCGAGCGCATCCTCGCGCGTCAGGTTCGCGACCGAGCGCAGCACGCGCTCCTGCCACAGCAGCGCGTAGGGGAAGGACGGGATATCGCTCATGTGGATGCCGCCGCAGACGACCGTCGCGCCCGGCGCCGTTGCGCCGAGCGCGGCCGGCACCAGCGCACCGACCGGCGCGAAGATCAGCGCGGCGTCGAGCGGCACCGGCGGCGCGTCGCTCGATGCCCCGGCCCAGACCGCGCCGAGCGCGCGCGCGAAACCTTGCGCCTGCGCGTCGCCTTCGCGCGTGAAGGCGTATACCTCGCGGCCCTGCGCGACCGCGACCTGCGCGACCAGATGCGCCGCCGCGCCGAAGCCGTAGATGCCGAGCCGGCGCGCGTCGCCCGCCATCCGCAGCGAGCGGTAGCCGATCAGCCCGGCGCACAGCCAGGGCGCCATCGCCTCGTCGCTGGTTCCGCTCGCGCCTTCGGGCAGCGCGAAGCAGTAGCGCGCATCGGCGAGCGCGAGTTCGGCGTAGCCGCCGTCGATGTCGTAGCCGGTGAAGCGGGCCCGCTCGCACAGGTTCTCGCGCCCGGCGCGGCAGGCAGCGCACTCGCCGCAGGTCCAGCCGAGCCAGGGCACGCCGACGCGCTGGCCGATGCGAAACTGCCCGACGCCGGCGCCGATGCCGGCCACCACGCCGACGATCTCGTGGCCGGGGACGAGCGGCAGCTTGGGCCTCGTGAGTTCGCCGTCGACGATGTGCAGGTCGGTGCGGCAGACGCCGCAGGCGCGCACCCGGATCAGCACCTGGCCCGGGCCGGGCCGCGGATCGGGCAGCTCCATTGGCACGAGCGGCGTGCCGGGGCGCGTCAAAACCATCGCCTTCATGGCCCCGTCACCTCAATGCGCCATCAGCACCGGCACCGTCATCTGCTGCAGCAGCGATCGCGTCGCGCCGCCGAGTGCCCACTCCTTCAGCCTCGACTGGCCCCAGGCGCCCATCACGATCAGGTCCGCATCCAGATCGGCGGCGCGCGACAGCAGCAGGTCGCCGACGCCGATCGGCGCCACCTCGTCGGCGAAGCGCACGTTGGCGACGCCGTGGTGCCGCAGCCAGGCGGCCAGATCTTGCGTCGGCAGCGGCCGGGCCGGTGCTTCGCGCTGCGTCAGCACGGTGACGCCGTGCGCGCGCCGCAGCAGCGGCAGCGCAGCGGCGAAGGCGTGCGCCGATTCGCGGCTGTCGTTCCAGGCCGCAAGCACCTGCCTTGCGGGAGCGCGATGCCGGCCGGCGTACGGCACGACGAGCACCGGCCGTCCGCAGCCGAGCACGACCTGCTCGGGCAGGTCGCGCTCGACGCGATCGGCCGCGGCGCGCGGCTCGAACTGGCCGATGACCGTCAGGTCGGCGGCGCGCGCGAGCGCGATCACGCCCGCGGCGTGCCCGGACTCGACGACGCGGCTCTCGTGCGAGCCGAGCGCCGCCGCCGCGACCTGCGCATCGAACGCCTCGCACAACAACTGCGCACACTTCCGCAGGTACTGGCGCGTCGCGATCAGGTAGCCGGGATCGACGAGCGAGGCGCCGAACTCGATCGGCGCGGCGACCTCACCGGTCGGCGCCAGGCCGATCAGGTGGCTGCCATGCTCGCGCGCGATCGCGATCGCGAGTTCGGTGCGTGTCGCGCTGTTCGCGCTGCCGTCGAGATGAAGGACGATGGTCTGGATCATGTCTGCACTGCGCTTTCGTGGCGGGGATCGCGACGCTTCGGCGGGCCGTCGCGGCTGGCCTGCGAGCGTATACCGTCGAAGCGGTGCTCAGAGGCTGAGAGTTTTTCGGGCGTGCCAGAGCGGCGCGCCAGAAGGTGTCCGATCAAGGCGCGAAGCGCAGCCATAGCTCGGGC
>JACSRM010000044.1 GCA_014879745.1 Burkholderiaceae bacterium
TCCATCAGCGCCGCCAGGTCGGCAAAGCCCATGTCGTAGCTGCCCGAGGCGACGCGCGTGACGGTGCCGCCCGAGCCGTTGCCGGCGTCGATCGTGACGTCGAGCTTCTCGTTCTTGAAGTAGCCCTTCGCGGCGGGCACGAGGAAGAGCGCGGCCGGCCCCTCGAAGCGCCAGTCGAGCTGGAACTTGACCGGCGTTTCCTGCGCCGCGGCGACCAGCGGTATGGCGGCCAGGACGGCGAGCGCGGCGCGGCGGGTGAGCGAGATGGGCATCATCGAAGCGATCCTTTCTGATCGGAGTGGCGGACGGGGAAGGCGCATGCAAGGGGCGTGCCATTCTGGCATCGCGCTGCAGCGCCAAGACCGCCGGACAACCCTGAGTCGCCGGGATTTCTATTGCAGCAGGTCGTACAGCGTGCGCGCGACGACCTTGGTCGCGCGGCGCAGATCCTCGAGCACCAGATGCTCGTCGGCGCGCTTGGCGTTCGATTCGAGCACCGTGCGCGGGCCGGCGCCGTAGATCGCGGCCGGGATGCCGCGCTCGCAGTACAGCCGCACGTCGGTATAAAGCGGCGTGCCCGAGGTTGGAATCGGCTCGCCGAAGACCGCCTCGCCATGGCGCTGCAAGGCCTCGACGAGTGCCTTGTTGCCCGCCAGCGGCTGCATCGCGCGGGCCAGCAGCAGGCGCTTGATCTCGATCCTGATGCCGCGGCAGCCTGCGGCCGCATCCTCGATCACGCGCCGGATCGTTGCTTCGACGTCGGCGGGATTCTCTTCGGGGACCATGCGCCGGTCGAGCTTGAGCACCACCTTGCCGGGAACGACATTCGTATTCGTGCCGCCCTCGATGCGGCCGACATTCAGATACGGATGGGTGATGCCCGGCACCTTGGACGCGACCTGCTTGTAGAGCAGGTTCTGCGCATAGAGCGCATTCAGGATCGCGACCGCAGCCTGCAGCGCGTCGACGCCGGTATCGGGGATCGCGGCGTGCGCCATCTTGCCGTGCACCGTGACTTCCAGTTGCAGGCAGCCGTTGTGTGCGGTGACGACCTGGTAGCTGAAGCCGGCGGCGAGCAGCAGGTCGGGCTTCGTCAGCCCCTGGCGCAGCAGCCAGCCGGGGCCGAGTTCGCCGCCGAACTCCTCGTCGTAGGTGAAGTGCAGCTCGATGCTGCCGGCAAGCTTCGCGCCGAGCGCTTCGAGCGCGCGCACGGCGAAGGTGTAGGTCGCGAAGTCGCTCTTGCTGACCGCCGACGCGCGGCCGTAGAGCTTGCCGTCCTCGATCTCGCCGCTGTAGGGCCCGTGCGTCCAGCCGTCACCGGGCGGCACGACGTCGCCGTGCGCGTTGAGCGCGATCGTCGGGCCATCGCCGTAGCGGCGGCGAACGATCAGGTTGGTGATCGATTCGAGGCCGTAGTCCTGCACTTCGCCCGCCGGCACCGGATGCTTCGCGACCGCGAAGCCCATGCCCGAGAGCAGCTCCGCGGTGCGCTCGGCGTGCGGCGCATTGTTGCCCGGTGGCGTATCGGTAGCCACCTGGACGAGCGCTTGCAGGAAGCGCACCTCGTCGTCGAAGTGCGAGTCGACCCAGGCGTCGAGCTTGGCGTGGTTGGCATTCATGCTTGTTCCAGGGCGAGTTGTTCGAGCAGATTCTGGAAGGCGCGCACGCACAGCTCGGCGTCGTCGTTGCTGATCTCTTCGAGCGGGTTGTGGCTGATGCCGGCGTTGCCGCCGCGCACGAAGAGCATTGCCTGCGGCATCACCTCGTGCAGCTTCATCGCGTCGTGGCCGGCGCCGCTGGGCATGCGGTGCATCGGCAGGCCGGTTGCGGCGACGGCCTGCTCCCAGCGCGCCTGCCACGCGGGCGCGCTCGGCGCGGCGGCGGCGCGCATCGTCTCCTCCAGCCGATGGTGCAGCCCGCGGCGGGCGCAGATCGCGTCCAGCTCGGCGAGCACGTCGGCGATGCAGGCGTCGCGCACTTCGTTCGTCGTCGCGCGGATGTCGAGGCTGAATTCGCAGCGGCCGGGGACGACGTTGATCGACCCCGACGGCACCTGCAGCATGCCGATCGTCGCGACGAGGTTGGGCACGGCAGCGCCGCGGCGCTCGACGTAGAGCGCGAGTTCGGCGACGGCCGTCGCGGCGTCGCGGCGGCGATCCATCGGCGTCGT
>JACSRM010000084.1 GCA_014879745.1 Burkholderiaceae bacterium
GGACCGCAAGAAGGACATGATCCTGGTGAGCGGCTTCAACGTCTACCCGAACGAGGTCGAGGACGTCGTTTCGCAACTCGACGGTGTGCTCGAATGCGCGGCCGTCGGCATGCCCGATGCGAAGGCCGGCGAGTTGGTCAAGCTGTTCGTCGTGCGCAGCAAGCCGGAACTTACCGAGAAGCAGGTGCATGCGTACTGCGAAGCGAACCTGACCGGCTACAAGCGGCCCAAGGTCGTCGTCTTTCGCGACGAACTGCCCAAGACCAATGTCGGCAAGATCCTGCGCCGCGAGCTTAGGGACAAGGCCTGACGGCGTAGCCGTCAGGCCTTGCGGCGAAGGCTCATATCGCGAAGCGATGTGAGCCGCAGCCACAAGGTCTGAACGGCGGCCGTCGCCGGGCGGCGCGTGCGGCCGCCATAGAATCGGCGTGTTGGTGCCCGTGCCGGCTTTCTGCCGCGCGGGATAAACGGGAAGCAGGGTGGCCGAGGTAAAAGCTGACGCCTAGCCTGCGCTGCCCCCGCAACGGTGAGCGGACGGCGTCGATCACAAGTCGCGCCAATCTCGATGCAGATGCCACTGGAAGCGCGCTTCCGGGAAGGCCATCGAGCGAGTCCGCCAGCCCGTATACCGGCCAACGAGCGGGCCCGGGCATAACTGCCAGGGCTCATGTCGCACGGGGCCGCGGGGAAGCGGCGCCCGTGGCTTGTTCCGGGCCTTTCTTTCCATGCTCCCATTTCGCAACCTCCTGCGCGCAGGCCGTCTCGCGCGCGCCCTCGCCGTGGCTACCCTTGTTCCGGGCCTCGCCGCGGCACAAACCCAGCTCGACCACGTCATCGTCACCGGCACTCGCGAACCCCAGCCGCTGGCCCGAAGCGCGGCCGACGTCGTCGTCATCGACGCCGGGACGATCCGCAGTTCGACCGCCGATTCGGTCGAGGATCTGTTGCGCACCGAAGCCGGCATCCAGCTCGCCCGCAACGGCGGCCCGGGCCAGACCTCGGGCTATTTCGTGCGCGGCGCGAGCACGAACGGCACCGTCGTCCTGATCGACGGCGTCGTCGTCGGCTCGGCGTCGCTCGGCCAGGCGTCGTTCGACGCCCTCACGCTCGACCAGATCGACCACATCGAGGTGCTGCGCGGCCCGGCGTCGAGCCTCTATGGCGCGAATGCGGTCGGCGGCGTGATCCAGATCTTCACGCGCCGCGGCGACGGCCCAGCGCGCCCGACGGCGCACCTCGCTGCCGGCAGCTACCGCTCGTACCTCGGCAACGCCGGCATCAGCGGCGCGCAGGGCGGTTTCGACTACGCCGCGATGATCGGCCGCGAGGCGAGCGAGGGCGTCTCGGCGATCCGGCCGAACGACCGCTTCGGCAACTTCAACCCGGACGACGACGGCTATGGCCGCAACTTCGGCAACCTCAAGCTCGGCTATTCGCCGGCCGCCGGGCACCGCATCGGCGTCAACGTCGTCGCCTCCGAACTCGACGCGAAGTACGACGGCGCCGAGTTCGCCCCGCCGAACTACCTGCCCGATCCGTCGCCCGACTTTCGCAACCATCTGCGCTCGACGCTCGCCGCGATCGACTACAGCGGCGTCCTCTCGCCGGCGTGGACGATGAACGTCCAGGGCTCGCGCAACATCGACGATGCCGAGAGCGGCGGCACATCGATGAGCGAGTTCGAAACCGAGCGCGACCAGTTTCTGTGGCAGAACGCGATCCAGCTCGCCGCCGACCAGCAACTGATGCTCGCCTACGACTACATGCGCGAGAAGGTCTCGGGCAGCGTCTTCACCAATGAGCCGCGGCGCAACAACAACGGCTTCGTCGCCGGCTATGCCGGGCGTTTCGGCGCGGCGGGCCTGCAGGCGAGCGTGCGCTTCGACGACAACTCGGCCTACGGCGACAACACGACGGGCAGCCTCGGCGCGACCTGGCAGGCGACGCCGCAGTTCAAGCTGCGCGCGCTGGCCGGCACGACGTTTCGCGCGCCGACCTTCAATGACCTCTACTATCCCGGCTACGGCGTGGCGACCGTCAAGCCCGAGGAAGGCCGCAGCATAGAGTTCGGCGCGCTGTGGCAGTCGGGCACGGCGAGCCTTTCGGCGACCGTCTACCGCAACGATGTCGACGACATGATCGGCTACGACCCCGACCCGA
>JACSRM010000043.1 GCA_014879745.1 Burkholderiaceae bacterium
CGATCAGCTGGCCGTCGCGCACGATGCCTTCGAGCGCCTTGGCCGCGCTCGGATAGACCTTGTTCATTGCTGTTCTCCTTTTCCTGAAGGGCGCAAGCGTACAACGCATTGCGAAGCTTGGTTGCCGCATGGCATTGTCACATCCGGCAATCGCTTGGCGCCGGACACCGCGCTGTCGTTCAGCCCAGGTCGCCCGCCAGTCGCCAGCTTCGGCGCAGGTCGTCGGGCCACGCGCCGCGGTCGATCAGTGCATCGATCGCGTCGCTCTCGCGGCCGCACTCGAGCCCTTGCGCCGCGAGCCAGGCGTCGTCGAAGTAGGTGTGCCGATAGCGTTCGCCGGCATCGCACAGCAGCGTGACGATCGCGCCCTGCTCGCCGTGCGCGGCCATGCTGCGCGCGCAGGCGAGCGCGCCGACGAGATTGGTGCCGGTCGAGCCGCCGACGCGCCGGCCGAGGCGCACGCTCAGGCTGTGCATCGCGGCGAGGCTCCAGACGTCGGGCACCTTGACCATGGCGTCGAGCACGCCGGGGACGAACGATGCCTCGACGCGCGGCCGGCCGATGCCTTCGATGCGCGAACCCTCGTCGATCGCAAGCGACACGTCGCCGCCGACATAGTGGTCGAAGAAGACCGAGCGCTCGGCGTCGACGCCGCAGACGCGCGTCTCGTGGCGGCAGTAGTGAACGAAGCGCCCTATCGTCGCCAGCGTGCCGCCGGTGCCGGCGCTGGCGACGATCCACGCCGGGCAGGGGTGCGTCTCGTTGCGCATCTGCGCATAGATGCTTTCGGCGATATTGTTGTTCGCGCGCCAGTCGGTCGCCCGCTCGGCGTGCGTGAACTGGTCCATGAAGTGGCCGCCCTGTTCGCGCGCGAGGCGCTCGCTCTCGGCGTAGATTGCCGCCGCGCCGTCGACCAGGTGGCAGCGCCCGCCCTGAAACTCGATCGCGGCGATCTTCTGCGCCGATGTGCCGCGCGGCATCACGGCGACGAACGGCAGTTCGAGCAGGCGCGCGAAGTAGGCCTCGCTGATCGCGGTCGACCCGCTCGACGCCTCGACGATCGTCGAGCCCTCGCCCAGCCAGCCGTTGCACAGCGCGTAAAGAAACAGGCTGCGCGCGAGCCGGTGCTTCAGGCTGCCGGTCGGGTGGCTGGATTCGTCCTTCAGGTAGAGCTGCACGCCGGGAAAGCCGGGCAGCGCGACCGGAATCAGGTGGGTGTCGGACGAGCGCTGGAAGTCGGCCTCGATGCGGCGGATCGCCTCGCGCACCCAGGCCCGGCGGGCGTCGCTGCGAAGCACTGCCACGACGTGCCCGTCAGGTCAGGATCGCGCGCAGCCAGTCCGGCAGCGGCAGCGTCTTCTTCGCCGGGAAGTCGAGCCAGACGGTCGTCGCGCCGCCCGTGGCAAAGAGCACGCCCGGCTCGTCGTCGCGTTCGAGCGTGACGAAGGTGTCGAAGCTCGACCGCCCGACGGCGCCGATGAACTGGCGGGCGCGCAGGTTGCCCGGGTACTCGATCTGGCGGATGAAGTTGCAAAACGCGTTGACGATCAC
This sequence comes from Burkholderiaceae bacterium, assembly GCA_014879745.1. GTDB lineage: Bacteria > Pseudomonadota > Gammaproteobacteria > Burkholderiales > Burkholderiaceae_C > CAIKUF01. The sequence continues at coordinate 1,552 of JACSRM010000043.1, forward strand.
GAAGCCCTCGCCTTCGGGCGAAAGCGGCATGCCGAGCTTGTGCAGCCACTCGATGCGGATCGTCTCGAAGTAGCGGAAGTAGACCGCGTTGTTGACATGCCCCATCGCGTCCATGTCGCCCCAGCGGATCGGGATCGCCATCTCGTAGACGAGCTTCTTCTGTTCGGGGATGTCGATGCGCATGGTCGGGGTCGGGATGAGTTGGGATGGGTCAGGCGATCTGGCGTAGCGAGGCACGGTAGCAGTTCTCGCCGAGTGGCCTGCCGTGGGCGTCGAAGCTCCTGCGCGCGATGAGCCGGGCGCCCATCGCGAGGTAGAACGCCTCGGCCTCGTTGCCCTCCAGGCACCACAGGCGCAGGACATCGAAACCGGCCGATCGCAGCCACCCGGTGCTTGCCTGCCAGAGCGCACGGCCGATGCCCTTGCGTTGCAGCGCCGGGTCGAGATAGATCGCGAACAGTTCGCCGTCGAGCGCGGCGGCCGGATCATCCGCGTCCTGCACCCGATACGGTCCGACACTCGCAAAGCCGCAGACGCGATCCCCGCGCAGCGCGACGAGCAGCTGGCGGCGCAGCGCCGGGTCCGCGTGGCGCGTGGCCTC
>JACSRM010000042.1 GCA_014879745.1 Burkholderiaceae bacterium
GGCACCCGGCTTCAAGATCATCGTGCGCTCGTAGTCGGTGCCCTCGTCGATCATGTACTTGATCTTGTATTTGCCGATCTCGACGGTGTCGTTGTGCGCCAGCAGCTGCTTCTTGATCGCCTTGCCGTTGATATAGGTGCCGTTCGTGCTGTTGAGATCCTCGATGAAGACGTCGGCGCCGACCATCTGCAGCACGGCGTGCTCGCCGCTCACCGCGAGGTTGTCGATCACGATGTCGTTGTAGGGCCTGCGGCCAAGCGTCGTCTTGTCCTTCGTGATCTGCACTTCCTTGATCACGACCCCGTCGAGCGATACGACCAGCTTGCCCATGTTCGTCCCCGTTTGAATCAGCGCCGAAACGGCCACCAGGATCGCGGCGCAGCCGCGGCAGCGCCGCCCCCCGCGACGCGCGCCAGAATGACCGCGATGTTATCTTTTCCGCCCGCGTCGTTGGCCGCATCGACGAGCGCCGCGCCGGCTTCGGCGAGCGATTCGTGCGTTTGCAGCAACTGCGTCATCGTCTCGGTGTCGAGCATGTCGGACAGGCCGTCCGAGCACAAGACGTAGATATCCCCGGGCATCACCTCATGCATGTGGGTCTCGAGCAGCACCGTATCCTCGACGCCGACGGCGCGCGTGACGAGGTTCTTGTTGGCCGAGAACGCGGCCTGCTCGGGCGTGATGAGGCCGGCGTCGATCTGTTCCTGCAGCAGCGAGTGGTCGTGCGTGATCTGCGTCATGCGCCCGCCGCGCAGCCGGTAGGCGCGCGAGTCGCCGATGTGGCCCAGCAGCAGCCGGCCCTGGCGAAAGACGCCGAGCACAAGCGTCGTGCCCATGCCGGCGTACTGCGGGTTCGAGTTGGCGGCGTTGAAGATCGCGCGATTCGCGTTGTCGACGCAGATGTCCATCGCGCGGCGCACCTCGGCGTCGCTCGCCTGGTCGGTCGCCTCGAGCAGCCAGCGGCCGAGCTCGGTCTTGATGAACGAGGTGACCATGCTGCTGGCCACCTCGCCGGCGTTGTAGCCGCCCATGCCGTCGGCGAGGGCGACGAGCTGGGCCGTCTCGTCGAGCGCGACCGCATCCTCGTTGTTGCTGCGCTCACGCCCGGTGTCGGTGGCGCTGAAGAATTCGAGGGGCATGTTGGAGCGGTGGACTGCGGTCGCTGGCGCGAATTGTGCCTTGGAACCGGGCGTGAAAACCGCACATCCGGCGCGCCGGCGGCGCGGATCGCGGCGCCTACGGCGGCATCGTTTCGGCGCCGGGCGGCGCCTGCATCACCGCCGCGATCGTGCGCAGCTCGCGCCCGACGGCGGCGCCGTCCGGCGGGCGCGACGCCGGGTCTTTGGCGAGCAGTTGCGCGACGAGCGCCGACAGCGCCGCTGGCGCATCGCCGCGCAGCGATTGCAGCGGCGGCGCCGGATCGTTGACGACCTGGCGCATCAGCGCGCCGAGCGCGGCCGCCTCGAACGGCAGCCGGCCGCACAGCAGCTGAAAGAGCAGCACGCCGAGCGCGTAGAGGTCGCTGCGGGAGTCGGCGCGCTGGCCGGCGAGCAGCTCGGGCGCCATGCATTCGGGCGTGCCCAGCAGCATGCCGGTGCGGGTGTGGCTCGCGTCGGCGATGCGGGCAACGCCGAAGTCGGCGACGCGCACGCGCCCGGAGGCGGCGTCGATCAGCACGTTGGCGGCCTTGACGTCGCGGTGGACGACGCCTTGCGAATGGGCGTAGCCGAGCGCGTCGGCGACGCTCGCGGCGATCTCCAGCACCTGCGGCAATGGCAGCAGAGCGCCGGGCGCAGTGTGGCGGCGCAGGTCGTGCCCGGCGACCCACTCCATCGCGAGGTAGGCGGTGCCGCCCGCCTCGCCGGCATCCTGCACGGCGACGACGCCGGGGTGGTGCAGGCGGCGCGCCGCGTCGGCTTCACGCAGGAAGCGGCTGCGCGCAGCGTCGATCGCCTCGGCATCGAACTCACGGTTCAGCGCAAGTGTCTTGAGCGCAACGCGCCGGCCGTCGCGCGTATCGAGTGCGCGGTAGACGACGCTCGTCGCGCCGCGGCCGATCTCGGCCTCGATCCGGTAGGGGCCGACGGCGGCCGCGGCGGGCATGCGCTCGGCGCCGGCTTCGACCGCCCGGCGCCTTACAACCGCGCCTTCA
>JACSRM010000300.1 GCA_014879745.1 Burkholderiaceae bacterium
CGCGCCCGGCCTCGTGCCCAACGTGATGACCGGGCGCATCGCGAACCGGCTCAACCTGCACGGGCCGAACTACCTGGTCGACGCCGCCTGTTCGTCGTCGCTGCTCGCGGTGGGCGCGGCGATCGACGAACTGCGCGCCGGCCGCAGCCGCATGATGCTCGCCGGCGGCGTCAACGCGTCGTTGCCGGCCGATGTGACGACGATCTTCACCCAGCTCGGCGCGTTGAGCGCGCGCGGCAAGGTCAGGCCGTTCGAAGCCGGCAGCGATGGCACGCTGCTCGGCGAGGGTCTGGGAGTGATCGTCCTGAAGCGGCTGGACGATGCCCTCGCCGACGGCGACCGCATCTACGCCGTGCTGCGCGGCGTCGGTCAGTCGAGCGACGGCCGCGGCACCGGCCTGCTCGCGCCGAGCCAGGAGGGCGAGACGCTGGCGATCCGGCGCGCCTATGCCGCCTCCGGCGTCGATCCGGCGAGCGTCGGTCTGGTCGAGGCGCACGGCACCGGCATTCCGCTCGGCGACCGCACCGAGATCGCGTCGCTGAAGGCGGTCTTCGGCGAGCGCACGACACCGATCGGCGTCAAGGCGCTCGGCTCGGTGAAGTCGATGATCAGCCATTGCATCCCGGCTGCGGGCGTCGCGAGCCTGATCAAGATGGCCTTGTCGCTGCATCACCGGGTTCTGCCGCCGACGCTGTGCGACGAGGTCAACCCGGAGCTCGGCATCGCCGCGACGCCGTTCTACGTCAATACCCGCGCCGCACCGTGGATCACGCATCTCGATGCGCCACGCCGTGCCGCGGTCAATGCCTTCGGCTTCGGCGGCACGAATGCGCACGCAATCGTCGAGCAGGCGCCGCCCGAAGCGCGCGTTCCGCTGCGGCTCGGCGCCTGGCCGGCCGAGCTGTGCGTGCTGTCGGCCGAAAGCGATGCGGCGCTCGTTGCGCGGCTCGAGGAGCTCTCCGCGGCATTGGCGCGCCATCCCGAGTGGCGGCTTGCCGAAGTCGCGGCCGCGCTGGCGCGCGCCGACCGCGCGCAGACGCACCGCATGGCAATCGTCGCGACCGACACCGCGACGCTCGCCAAGCGCATCGAGCAGGTGCTTGCCCGCCTGCGCGAAGGCCGCGGCAGCGACCGCTGGTTGGCGCGTGGCGGCGTGGCGTATGGCAGCCGGCGCGTCGAGGGCAAGCTTGCGTTCCTGTTCCCCGGCGAGGGTTCGCAGTATCCGGCGATGTTTGCCGGCCTGGCGATGTGCTTCGACGAAGTGCAGCAATGGCTGGACTTCTGGCATGGGCTCTACGATCTGCCGCTTGGCGAAACGCGTACCGATATCGTCTTCCCGACTTCGGAGATCGGCGCCGAGCGCCGCCACCAGCTCGAGCAGCGCATGCAGGACATGGACGTCGGTTCCGAGTCGGTCTTCATCGGCGACATGGCGATGCACGAACTGCTCGTCGCGCTCGGCGTCGAGCCCGACGTCATGCTCGGGCACAGCTCGGGCGAGTCGGCCGCGCTCGGTGCGTGCGGCGCGAACCCGGCGCGCACGCCGGCCGAACGCGCGTTCTGTATCAGCCGCCACTTCGCGGTCTACGAGGAGCTGCTTGCTGCCGGCAAGATTCCGACCGGCGCGCTGCTCGCGGTCGGCGCGCTGCCGCCGGCCACCGTCGAGGAGCTGGTGTCGCAGGCGGGCGATGTGGTCGTCGCGATGGACAACTGCGGCAACCAGATCGTGCTCTACGGCACGCGCGAAGGCATCGCGCGGGTCCAGGACCTGCTCGCCAGGGAGGGCGGCATCTGCCTGCCGCTGCCGTTCGACCGCGGCTATCACACGGCAGCGTTTGCCGAGGTGAGCACGGCCTTCCTGCAGTACTACAAGGACGTCAAGCTCGGGCCGCCGCGGATCCCGCTCTACTCGTGTGCGTCGGCCGACCTGTTCCCTTCGACGCCGGCCGCGGTGCGCAAGCTCGCCGCCGCGCAATGGTCGAAGAAGGTGCGCTTTCGCGAGACGGTGCTGAAGATGCACGACGACGGCGTGCGCTTGTTCGTCGAGGTCGGCCCGTCGGCCAAGCTCACCGCGTTCGTCAACGATATCCTGATCGACCGCGACTTCATCGCCGCGTCGACCAACGTGCGGCGCAAGAACGACGTCGAGCA
>JACSRM010000041.1 GCA_014879745.1 Burkholderiaceae bacterium
CTGCAGCGCCTGCACCTGCGCCATCGCGGCGACGCGGTCGCAGGGGTCGTAGCCGGCATGCAGCTTTCTCAAGCGCAGCACCGTGCCGTCGTGCTGCTCGACGTCGATGCACTCGCCAGGCGCGAAATCGGCCGTGATCTCGCTCTTCGGCGTGATGAAATCGATCCGGCTCACCGCTTCGTTGTGCTCGCGCACGAAGTCGTAGCTGCGCGTGCTGCCGGCGTGGTTGTTGAACGTCACGCAGGGGCTGATGACGTCGAGGAAGGCCGCGCCGCGGTGCGCGAGCGCGCCCTTGATGAGCGGCACGAGTTGCGCCTTGTCGCCCGAAAAGCTGCGCCCGACGTAGGTCGCGCCGAGCTGCAGCGCGAGGCTCACCATATCGACCGGACTGTCGGCGTTCTTCACGCCCTTCTTCGATTTCGAGCCCTTGTCGGCGGTCGCCGAGAACTGGCCCTTGGTGAGGCCGTAGACGCCGTTGTTCTCGACGATATAGGTCATGTTCACGCCGCGGCGCATGATGTGCGCGAACTGGCCGAGGCCGATCGACGCCGAATCACCGTCGCCCGAGATGCCGAGGTAGATCAGCTCGCGGTTCGCGAGGTAGGCGCCGGTCAGCACCGACGGCATGCGGCCGTGCACCGAGTTGAAGCCGTGCGACGCGCCGAGAAAATAGTCCGGCGTCTTCGAACTGCAGCCGATGCCCGAGAGCTTGGCGACGCGGTGCGGCTCGATGTCCAACTCCCAGCAGGCCTGGATGATCGCGGCCGAGATCGAATCGTGCCCGCAACCGGCGCACAGCGTCGAGATCTTGCCCTCGTAGTCGCGCCGCGTGTGGCCGACGCGGTTGCGCTCGAGCGTCGGGTGGTGCAGACGCGGTTTCGTGAGGTAGGTCATGCGAGGTCGGTCAGACGGTTGCGGGGCGGGCCGCGGTGGGCTTGCGGCGCCGAGGCTTGACGGCGAGCGCGGCGACCTTCTGGCGGATCGCGCCGGTGATGAAGCGCGCCGTGATCGGCGTGCCGTCGTAGTGCAGCACGGAGATGAGCCGCGCCGGGTCGATCCCGAGTTCGTTCACGAGCAGCGTGCGCATCTGCGCGTCGCGGTTTTGTTCGACGACGAAGACGGCGTCGTGCGCAGCGATGAACTCTGCCACCGACGCCGGGAACGGAAACGCCCGCAGCCGCAGCGAGTCGAGCGCGATGCCGGCTTCGAGCAGTGCGTCGAGCGCCTCGCGCAGCGCCGGGCTCGTCGAGCCGAAATAGATCACCCCGAGGCGCGTCTTCTTCGGCGCCGGGCGCAGCACCGGCTGCGGCACGAGCATCGCCGCGGTCGCGAACTTCTTCAACAAGCGCTGCACGTTGTAGACGTAGTCGCTGCCGGCCTCCGAGTAGCGAGCCTGCGCGTCGCGCGTCGAGCCGCGCGTGAAATAGGCGCCCTTGGTCGGATGGGTCGCCGGCAGCGTGCGCCACGGGATGCCGTCGCCGTCGACATCCTTGTAGCGCGCAAACTCGCGGCCGGCCTCGAGGTCCTCGGCGCTCATCACCTTGCCGCGGTCGAGCCGGCGCGACGAGTCCCACTGAAACGGCGCGCACATGCGCTGGTTCATGCCGATGTCGAGGTCGCTCATCACGAAGACGGGCGTCTGCAGCCGGTCGGCGAGGTCGAGCGCGTCGGCCGCGTGCTCGAAACATTCGGTCGGATCCTCCGGAAACAGCATCACGTGCTTGGTATCGCCGTGCGACGCATACGCGCAGGCGAGCAGATCGGCCTGCTGGGTGCGCGTCGGCATGCCGGTCGACGGCCCGCCGCGCTGCACGTTGATGATCGTGACCGGAATCTCGGCGAAATACGCGAGGCCGATGAACTCCGACATCAGCGAGATGCCCGGCCCCGACGTCGCGGTGAAGGCGCGCGCGCCGTTCCAGCCGGCGCCGGTGACCATGCCGATCGACGCGATCTCGTCCTCGGCCTGCACGATCGCGAAGTTGTTGCGCCCGCTCTGCGCGTCGACGCGGTACTTCGCGCAGTATTTCTGGAACGCCTCGATCACCGACGTCGACGGCGTAATCGGGTACCAGGCGGCGACCGTCGCGCCGCCGTAGACGCAGCCGAGCGCCGCCGCGCTGTTGCCGTCGACGAAGATCGCGTCGCCG
>JACSRM010000383.1 GCA_014879745.1 Burkholderiaceae bacterium
GCTCAGTTGGTAGAGCGCAACCTTGCCAAGGTTGAGGTCGCGAGTTCGAGACTCGTCTCCCGCTCCAGATTCACAAAGGGAAGCTGCGGCTTCCCTTTTTTGATGCGAGGGCCGCATGCGAGAATGTGGCCACACGGCGCGATAGCAAAGCGGTTATGCACCGGATTGCAAATCCGTAGAGGCCGGTTCGACTCCGGCTCGCGCCTCCACCGATAAAGGCGGCCCCTTCGCGGGGTCGTTTTCGTTTCGGGGCGGCGGGGACTTCCCGGCGGTCACAGCGCCTTGCCGATCGGGCCGATGACCGTCCTCGGCGATTCGCTGGCGTGGCGACTGTAGCGTCCGGTGTACGCCGCGTGGGCATCCGATGCTGCGACCCCGCGGTTTGGCCGAGCAGCGGCTCCTGCGTTGCGAAGACGGAGCGTCGGAGGGTGACGCGCCGGAGGGCGGGGCTTGCATAAATTACTGTATGAAAATACAGTATCTAAATGGACGCTCTGCCCGCTGCCGTTTTACCTTCGACCGCACAGGCGGTCGCGGCGCGGGGGGCGCCGCCGCGCGCCGACCTCGAACGGTTGCATCCCGCGCTGTGGCGCGCGCACCGGTTCGGGGCTGGCGCGGGGCGGGCGCTGACGAGCGGCTTTGCCGTGCTCGACGCGCAACTGCCCGGCGGCGGCTGGCCGCGCCGGGTGCTGACGGAGCTGCTGCTCGCGCATCCCGGCGTCGGCGAGATGCGCCTGCTCGCGCCCAGCCTGGCAGCGACGCTGCACGCGGGGCGGCTCGTGATGCTGTTCGACCCGCCGGCCACGCTGTCGGCCTGGGCGCTGGCGCAACTCGGGCTCGATGCCGGGCAGATGCTGGTCGTCGATGGCCGCAGCGCGTTCACCGGCGAGGCCGGGATGCACGCCCGGCCGGCGGGCGACAGCCTGTGGGCGCTCGAGCAGGCCTTGAGGAGCGGCCATGTCGGCGCGCTGCTCGCCTGGCTGCCGCCGCGGCTGCGTGCCGAGCGGTTGCGCCGGCTGCAGCTTGCCGCGCAGGCGCACGACGGGCCGGCCTTCATGCTGCGCGAGACCGCCGCGCGCGGGCACCCGAGCGCCGCGCCGCTGCGCCTGGCGCTGGAGCCGGCGGGAGCCGACCGGCTCGCGCTGCATCTGTTCAAGCGCCGCGGCCCGCCGCTCGCGGCGCCACTGCAACTGGTGCTGCCGCCGGTGCTGTCGGCCGCCGCGCAACGCAAGGCCCGGGCGCGCGCGGCGGCGTCGCAGGCGCCGAGGGACGAGCCGTTGCGCGCCGCGGCGTTCGTCGATCTGGCGGCAAGCCCGGCCCCGTGGGGCGACGCCGATTCCGACGCGGCGGATGGCGCCTCGCGCGGTGCGTGAATGAAGATCGTGCGCCCGCGCCATGCTCTGGATCGCCCTGCATCTGCCGTTGCTATCGCTCGAATCGTTCGCCGCGACGCTGCCGCCCGAGTTGCGCCGCATGCCGCTTGCGCTCGTGCAGGCGCAGCGCATCGTCACGCACGCCAACGCGGGCGCGCGTGCGCTCGGCGTCAGGCCCGGGCAGCGGCGCAATACGGCGCTCGGCCTCGCACCGCAACTCGTCACCGCGGCGGCCGACCCGCTGCGCGATGCGCGCGCGCTGCAAGGCGTGCTGCACGCCTGCCTCGCATTCACGCCGGCGGTGAGCGCGTTGCCGCCCGATGGCGCGTTGCTCGAGGTGCAGGCCAGCTTGCGCCTGTTCGGCGGCCTCGAAAAGCTCGTCTCGCGCCTGCGCGAAGCCTTGCAGCCGCTCGGGCACCGGGTGCAGCTCGCGAGCGCCCCTACGGCGCTCGGCGCGGGCCTGCTGGCGCGCTGCGGGCCGGCAGCGACGCACTGTGCCGATCTGCCTGTGCTGCACGCGGCGCTCGATGCGCTGCCGGTGGCGTGGCTCGATGCAGCCCGCGATCACGCCGACGCGCTGCAGGGCATGGGCCTGTCCAGGCTTGCCGACCTGCGCCGCCTGCCGCGCGCCGGCCTGGCGCGGCGCTTCGGCGAAGCGCTGCCGGACGAGATCGATCGCGCCTACGGCGAGCGCCCCGACCCGCGCGATCGGATCGTGCCGGCGCCCGTGTTCGAGAGCCGGATCGAGCTCTTCGCCCGCGCCGATACCAGCGCGCAACTGCTGCACGGCGCCGGGCTGCTGCTCGCGCGGCTCGTTGCCTGGCTGTCGGCGCAGCATGCCTTCGCGCGCCGCTTCGCGCTCGAACTGCAGCACGAGGCGCGTCGCCAGCGCGACGATCGCGCCGCCCCGGCCGCGAGCACGATCGAGATCGCGCTCGCCGCGCCGTCGCGCGATCTCGAGCATCTGTTGCTGCTGCTGCGCGAGCGGCTCGACCGCACCGGGCTTGCCGCGCCGGTGCTCGATCTGGCGCTGCATTGCGACGATATCGTGCGCGCGCCGCCGCCCAACGGCGAACTGTTCCCGAGCGCGCAGGGCGAGCGCGAAGGTTTGATGCGCCTCGTCGAGCGTCTGCAGGCGCGCCTGGGCCGGCCGCGGGTGCGGCGCCTCGCGCGCGTGCAGGATCACCGGCCCGAACGCGCGAGCGCGTCGCACGAGGTCGACGCCGCCGCACTCCACGCCCGGCCCGCCGCGCAGCGCGCAGTGCCGGCGCTGCACGGCGATCTCGTCACGCGTCCGATCTGGCTCGTCGAGCCGGCGCAGCCGCTCGCCGAGCGGCGCGATCAGCCATTGCTCGACGGCGCGCCGCTGCAACTGCTGAGCGGCCCCGAGCGCATCGAGGCCGGCTGGTGGGACGAGTACGGCACCGCCGCGCGCGACTATTTCATCGCCCAGGCGGCCGATGCCTCGCTGGTGTGGATCTACCGCCTGCGCCTGCCGAGCCTGGATGCGGCGCAGGGCTGGTATCTGCACGGCCGGTTCGCGTGAGCGGGGCGCGCCGGCAGCCTCGGGAACGACGAGGCCCGCCGAAGCGGGCCCACCACATCGGATGAAAGCGAGACCGTCAGGAAATGCGACGCCGCGCCATGAAGCCGACGAGTCCCAGGCCGGCAAGCATCAATGCGTAGGTGCCCGGTTCGGGGACCACGTTGACGAGCAGGTTGTCGATCGAATAGTCGCCGAAGCCGCCCACGGCGTTGACCCCGGTGATCGTGACCGACATCAGATTCGTCCAGCCGCCGAGCGCGATGGTCTGGAAGTCGTTCGCGCCCCCCGGGCCGTCGGCGACGCCATCGAGTTCGATCAACATCGAGAGCACGCCGCCGCCGAACTGGTTGCCGGTCAGGCTGACCTGGTAGAAGTCGTTCAGCGGCTCGCCCGCGCGCCAGAGCTCGGCTACATCGAGCCCGTCGAGCGAGAACAGCCCGCCGCCGGCCTGCGTCATCGTCACCGCCTTGCCGAGGCCGCCTGCCGCCTCGGCGCCGAGGAACTGGGTGCCGTTGCCGACGATGCGCGAATCGGGCGTATCGATGATGTGGAAGTGACCGCCGTTGAAGTCGAAGCCGCCGGAACTGACGAAGGTGAAGATGTTATTGCCCGAAACCGGAAGATCGTCGAAGGTCACGACGCTTGCGTTGGCAGCGCCGGCCAGGGAAAGTGCCGCAATGCCTGCGAGCACGGGGTGAAGTGGACAGGTCATGTTCGCTCTCCTGAAGGCGCGCCGTCCGGGATTGAACGAGGCGGCCAGATGCGATTCGGCAGCGCACCACAGCGCGAGTGACTCTAGGCCCGATGCACCGGCCCACACAATCCCTCGAACTGGGGGGCAAGGGGAGATTGTCGCGTTGAGCCTTTGCGCCGACCCGGAAACCCGGATCGCCCGCTACGGCTTGGGCGCCGCCGGCTGCCACGGCTGGGTGCGCCAGACCCAGGTATTGGCGGCGCATTCGCCCGGTGTCCGAATCGTCGGCACGATGCGGTTGCGATGATCGTAGCAACCGGGGCCGACGAAACCCTCCTGCGGCGGCGCGCCGCATGCGGCCAGCAGCACCGCTCCCGCCATCGCCGCGAACGTCGCGGCGCGCAGCCCGAGCCGCAGGCGTCTCATTCGTCGACCTCGCGCCAGGTCCAGAACCGGCGTTCGCACTCGCCCTGGGTCACGATGGTGGCGGCGTAGCGGCCGCGGGCGTCGTAGCACGCGAAACGCGCGCGCTCGGAGCGCGCCTGCGGCGTTTCGCAGCCGGCGAGAAAAAGGACGGCAATCAGCACGGATGTCAGGGCGAGTCTCAAGGCGTCGGCAGCAAACGGTTCGCGGCGGTGCGCAACGCGCGCAGTCTAGACCAAGGCGCGGCGCCTTCCGCATGGGCACAATCGGCGGGTGATCGACAACGAGACTGCGAACGTCGAATCGCCGCGCATGCGGCATGCCGGCAAGGGCCTGCTGTCGCTCGCCCTGCTCGATGCGCGCAATCACACGCTGCGCTGGATCGATGCGCTCGAAGGGGCGCCGCAGGTGAACGAAGAGAGCGTGCCGCAGCATGCGCAGACCGATCCGCCGCGCTGGATGCTCGGCCACGTCGGCTGGTTCCAGGAGCGCTGGATCGCGCGCAACGTGCAGCGCGCGCGGGGCACGGCGTGCGATCCGACGCAGCCGCGGCTGGCGTCGATCGAGGCGCAGGCCGATGCCTGGTTCGATGCGGCGCAGGCCGGCGCAGGCGATCGATGGCGGCTCGAACTGCCGGCGACGCAGGACCTGAAGCACTACCTCGCCGATACGCTCGAGACGACGCTCGAACTGCTCGAATCGGCCGACGCGTCGGACGCCGCGCTCTACTTCTATCGCCTCGCGCTCTTTCACGAGGATATGCATTGCGAGGCCGCGGCCCGCGCGGCGCAGACGCTGGGCATCGATGCCGCAGCGTTGCGGCTGCCGCAAGGCGGCGCCCAGCGGCCGCCGCTCGTGATGCCGGCGACGCACCACGCCTTCGGGTCGCAGCCGGGCGGTTTCGTGTTCGACAACGAGAAGTGGGCGCACGACGTGGCGGTGCCCGAATTCGAGATCGACGCCCGCGCGGTGAGCTTCGCGCAGTTCGCCGAGTTCGTCGCCGATGGCGGCTACGACGATCCGCGCTGGTGGACGCCCGACGCCTGGGCATGGGTGCAGCGCAGCGGGCGGCGCTGCCCGCGCCACGTCGACCAGATGCGCCACGGCGTGCTCGCGCAGCGCTTCGGCAGGCTCACCCGCGTGCCGCCGGCGCAGCCGGTGATGCACGTCGCCTGGTACGAGGCCGACGCCTGGTGCCGCTGGGCCGGCCGCCGGTTGCCGACCGAGGTCGAGTGGGAATGCGCCGCCGTCGCTGGCGCGTCGATGGGCTTTGCCTGGGGCGAGGTGTGGGAGTGGACGGCGAGCACTTTCAGACCCTATCCGGGCTTTGCCGCCGACCCCTGGCGCGAGTATTCGCAGCCGTTCTTCGGCAGTTGCAAGGTGCTGCGCGGGGCGTCGTTCGCGACGCGGCTGCGGTTGCGCAGCGCACGCTTTCGCAATTTCGCGCCACCCGAGACGGACGATCTGTTCTGCGGCTTTCGAAGCTGCGCACTCTGACTTCGCGTTGCGGCGCCGGTCGGCGACGCGAGCACCGCGCCGCGCATCGCGCTGAATCTTCGGCCGCCGCCGCGCGGCTTGACCTGGCGGCGCGAAGTCAGCCTGCGTCGCAAACGCTGCGCTACGCGTCGTGTTGTGTCTACGGCCGCCGCTGCGCGGCTCGACTTCGCTGCGCGAAGTCAGCCTGCGACGCAAACACGCTGCTACGCATCGTGTTGTGTCTACGGCCGCCGCTGCGCGGCTTGACTTCGCTGCGCGAAGTCAGCCTGCGACGCAAACACGCTGCTACGCATCGTGTTTGTCCAGCTCGGACGTGAAGGCGTCGGCGTAGAACTCCTCGGCCGGCAGCTTGCAGCGCGAGACGAAGTCGCGCTCGGCGGCGGCAACCATCGCGGGCGTGCCGCAGGCGTAGACCTGATGCGCCGACAGGTCCGGCAGGTCGGCCATCACCGCGGTGTGGACGAAGCCGGTGCGCCCGCTCCAGCCGTCTTCGGGCGCCGCCTCGGAGAGCACCGGCACATACGACAGCCACGGCAGTTCGGCGGCCGCCTGCAGCGCCCAGTCGTGCAGGTAGAGGTCGGCGCGCCTGCGGCAGCCCCAGTACAGGACGACGCTGCGTTCGCTGCCGATGAAGCGCAGCTGCTCGATGATCGCCTTGATCGGCGCAAAGCCGGTGCCCGACGCCAGCAGCACGATGGGCCTGGCCGAATCCTCGCGCAGGAAGAAGCTGCCGAACGGGCCTTCGATGCGCAGGATGTCGCGCGCCGCCATCTTGGTGAAGACATGGTCGGTGAATCGCCCACCCGGCATGTGGCGGATATGCAGTTCGGCGCCCGGCGCGCTGCTCTGGGTGTGCGGCGCGTTGGCCATCGAGTAGCTGCGCCGCACGCCGCCCTCGAGGATGAACTCGAGGTACTGGCCGGCGCGGTAGCGAAACGCCTCGTTGGCCGGCAACTGCAGCCTGACGATCGCGACATCGTCGGCGGCCTTCGCGATGCTCGTCACCCGGCACGGCATCTTGCGCGGTGGATAGTCGCCCGCGCCGACCACGGTGCGGGCCTCGATCTCGAGGTCGCCGAGCGCTCTTGCCTTGCAGGTGAGTGTGTAGCCGCAGGTCTCTTCCTCGACGCTCAGCGCCTTGTGCTGGTGCTCGCCCAGCAGCACCCGGCCTTCGAGCAGACGCGACTTGCACGAACCGCAGGCGCCGTCGCGGCAGCCGTAGGGCAGGCCGATGCCCTGGCGGATCGCGGCGGCGAGCACCGTCTCGTCGGGCTCGACCCGAAACGTGATGCCGCTCGGCCGCAGGGTGACGGTGAAGCTCATGGCGTGGGTCGCGTCGGGCTTAAGCTTGGAGGGATGCGCGATTTTGCCTGCTACCCGTCACCGTTCATTCGATGAACTTCGCGCCCGTGGGCCGATTGCGCCGGCCGCGCCTCCTGATCATCGGCTGCGGCGATATCGGGATGCGCGTCGTGCGCCTGCTGCGCGGGCGCTTCCGGCTGCTCGCGCTCTCGACGAGCGCGGCGCGCGCCGCCGAACTTCGCGCGCAGGGCGTCGTGCCGCTGATCGGCGACCTGGACGAGCCTGCGACGCTCGCGCGGCTGGCCGGGCTCGCGGATGCCGTGCTGCACCTGGCGCCGCCCGCGCCGCGCGGCGCTGCCGACACCCGTACCGCGCATCTGCTGCACGCGCTCGCGCGCGGCGGCCGGGTGCGATGCCTCGTCTATGTCGGCACGAGCGGCGTCTATGGCGACGCACGCGGCGCGCGCTTCGACGAGACGCGCACGCCGCGCCCGGCGACCGATCGCGCACGGCGCCGCGCCGATGCCGAGCGGCGCCTGCGCTGGTTCGGGCGCGCCTGCGGCGCGCGCATCGCGCTGCTGCGCGTTCCGGGCATCTACGCCGACGACCGTCCGGGCGGCCATCCGCGCGAGCGCCTCGCGCGCGGCACGCCGGTGCTCGACGCGGCCGACGATGTCTATACCAACCACATCCACGCCGACGATCTGGCGCGCGCCTGCATCGCCGCGCTGCACCGGGCGTTGCCGCAGCGTGCGGTGCATGTCTGCGACGACAGCGAAATGCGGATGGGCGACTATTTCGACCTCGCCGCCGACCTGTGCGGCATGCCGCGCCCGCGCCGCATCTCACGCGAACAGGCGCGGCGCGAACTCTCGGCGCTGCAGATGTCCTTCCTCGGCGAATCGCGCCGTCTCGACAACCGGCGCATGAAGCGCGAGCTGCGCCTTGCGCTGCGCTACCCGACGGTGCGCGCGGGGCTCGTCTAGCGCCTGCCGAACGGCGGCTGGCCGCGCCAGTAGCGGATCATCAGGTAGCCGCCCAGCATGCCGCCGAGGTGCGCGAAATGCGCCACGCCCTGCTGGGTGCCGGTCACGCCGAAGAACAGCTCGAGCGCGCCGAAGACGATGACGAAGGTCCGCGCCTTCATCGGAATCGGCGGGAAGATCAGCATGATCCTGCGGTTCGGAAACATCATGCCGAAGGCGAGCAGCAATCCGAAGAGGGCGCCCGAGGCGCCGACGGTCGGATAGGGCGAACCGAGGATCATCGTCACGAGCAACTGCATCGCGGCGGCGGCCAGCAGGCTCGCGAAATAGAACTGCAGGTAGCGCTTGCCGCCCCAGACGCGTTCAAGTTCGGAGCCGAACATCCACAGGCCGAACATGTTGAAGAAGATGTGCGTCAGGCTGCCGTGCATGAAGGCATAGGTGACGACCTGCCACGGCAGGAAGCCGCCGCCGATCGGCCACAGCGCGAACATGCGGCCGAACCACGGCCCCAGAAAATAGTCGATGCAGAAGACGGCGACGTTGATGAGCAGCAGCGCCTGGGTCACGGGGGGCATAGCGGGCATGCGTGGCTTCCTGATTTGCGGGTGCAGTGCAATGCGGTCGGATTCTCGGCGGCAGGGTCCGGCGGGGATGCCATGATCGCCGTGGCGAGCGTGCGGCCCGATGCGCGAGCAGCGCGGCCGCACTCCCGTACGTCGAGCATCGCAGCGCGTCGAGCGGCGCGCGCAGCGGAGGCGTGGACTGCGTGGTGCCTCGGGTCGGAATCGAACCGACACTCCTCTCGGAACGGGATTTTGAGTCCCGCGCGTCTACCAATTCCGCCACCGAGGCTCGATGTGCGATGCGAGCGCGGAATTATGGCATGTGACCTGTGCCGCGCCGGCGGGCCTGAGACAATGGCTACGCAGGAGGATGCAAGATGCAGTACAGGACGATCGAGGATGTGATCGGCGAGACGCCGCTCGTCAGGCTGGTGCGCATCCCGGGCGCCGAGAACGACAGGCGCGGCAACGTCATCCTCGGCAAGCTCGAGGGCAACAACCCCGCCGGCTCGGTGAAGGACCGGCCGGCAATCAGCATGATCCGCTATGCCGAGGAGCGCGGCGAAATCAAGCCCGGCGATACCTTGATCGAGGCGACCTCCGGCAACACCGGCATTGCACTGGCGATGGCGGCGGCGATCCGCGGCTATCGCATGCTGCTCGTCATGCCCGAGGATTCGTCGGCCGAGCGCGCGCAGGCGATGAAGGCCTACGGTGCCGAACTGCTGCTCACGCCGCGTTCGGGCGGCATGGAGTACGCACGCGACCTCGCGCTGCAGATGCAAAGCGAAGGCAAGGGCCGCGTCCTCGACCAGTTCGCCAACGAAGACAACCCGCGCGCGCATTTCGAGACGACCGGCCCCGAGATCTGGCGCGATACCAAGGGCCGCGTGACGCATTTCGTCAGCGCGATGGGAACAACCGGCACCATCAATGGCGTATCGCGCTTCCTCAAGTCGAAGAAGGAAGGGCTGCGCGTGATCGGCGCGCAGCCTGCGGAGGGCTCGCGCATTCCGGGCATCCGCAAGTGGCCCGAGGCCTACATGCCCAGGATCTACGACCCTTCCTGCGTCGACGAGACGATCAGCGTGACGCAGGCCGATGCCGAGGACATGGCGCGCCGCCTGGCGCGCGAGGAGGGCATCTTCGGCGGCATCTCGGCCGCCGGCGCGTGCTGGGTCGCGTTGCAGGTCGCCAAGCAGGTCGAGCGCGCGACGATCGTCTTCGTCGTCTGCGACCGCGGCGACCGCTATCTGTCGACCGGCGTCTTTCCGGCCTGACGATGACGGCGCCCTACGAGTTCCGCTTCTGCCCGCAGTGCGCGACCGCGCTGCGCGCGATCGAAGCCGTCGAGGACGGCGGCCCGAAGACGCGCCTGCGCTGCCCGGCCTGCGGCTATACGCACTGGAACAACCCGACGCCGGTGCTCGCGGCGGTGATCGAGCTCGCCGATCGCGACGGCCAGTTGCTGCTGGCCCGCAACGCGGCCTGGTCCGGCAAATTCTTCGGCCTCGTCACCGGCTTCATGGAGGCCGGCGAATCGCCCGAGCAGGGGCTGGCGCGCGAAGTGGCGGAAGAGACCTCGCTCGAAGTCGATGCGCTGGCGCTGATCGGCGTCTACGATTTCCAGCGCATGAACCAGATCATCATCGCCTACCACGCGCAGGCGCGCGGCGAGATCGTGCTCTCGCCCGAACTCGCCGAGTTCCGCTTGTTCAGGCCCGAAGCGGTGCGCTGCTGGCGCGCCGGCACCGGCTTCGCCCTCGCCGACTGGCTTCGCGGCCGCGGGCTCGAGCCGCAATGGATCGAGCGGCCGTCGACGCAGGCGGCGGACAACGCATCGCAATCCTAGAATCGCGCTTCGCGCAAGGAAGCAGCACCATGGACGTGAACAAGGAACTCGACACCCGCGGCCTGAACTGCCCGCTGCCCATTCTCAAGGCCAAGAAGGCGCTCTCCGAGATGCAGACCGGCGAATTGCTCAAGGTCGTCTCGACCGACCCCGGCTCGATGCGCGACTTCCAGGCCTTCGCGCGCCAGACCGGCAACGAACTCGTCGAGCAGAGCAGCGCCGGCCAAGACTTCGTGCACGTGCTGCGGCGCCGCTGACAGGCGCCGGTTCGCACCAGGGATGCCAAGGCGCGGCCCGGCTGCCGCGCCGCACTTCAGATCTCGAGGCCCTCGAGGAAGGTGCGGAAGCCCGGCCCGAGTTCCGGGTGCTCGAGCGCCAGCTCGACGTTCGCCTTCAGAAAGCCTTCCTTGCTGCCGCAGTCGTAGCGCTTGCCGTCGTAGCGGTAGGCGAAGACCTTCTCGCGCCGCAGCAGGCCCGAGATGCCGTCCGTCAACTGGATCTCGCCGCCGACGCCGCGCGGCTGCGATGCGATCTCGTGGAAGACGCCCGGCGTCAGGATGTAGCGCCCGGCGACGCCCAGCCGCGAAGGGGAGTCCTCGGGGGCCGGCTTCTCGACGATGCGCGTGACGTCCATCATGCGCTCGTTGACCGGCGTGCCGGCGACGATGCCGTAGCGCCGGGTCTGCTCCGCGGGCACCTCCTGCACGGCGAGGATGGACGCACGCCATTCCTGGAACTGCTCGACCATCTGCTTGAGAATCGGCGGCGTGCCGACCATCAGGTCGTCGGCGAGCAGCACGGCGAACGGCTGGTTGCCGACCAGACGCTGCGCGCAAAGCACCGCGTGGCCGAGGCCGAGCGCCTGCGCCTGGCGCACATAGATGCACTCCATGTCGTCGGGCTTCACGCCGCGCACGACCTCGAGCAGGTCGTTCTTACCCGCCTGTTCGAGGGCTATCTCCAACTCGAAAGTCATGTCAAAGTGATCCTCGATCGGGCGCTTGTGGCGGCCGGTCACGAAAATCATCTCGCGCACGCCGGCGGCGTACGCTTCCTCGACGGCGTACTGGATCAGCGGCTTGTCGACGACCGGAAGCATCTCCTTCGGTTGCGCCTTGGTCGCGGGCAGAAAACGGGTGCCGAGACCGGCAACGGGGAAAATGGCCTTGTTGATTAACATCTACTTACATTTCGAGGTGAGTGTCCGAATCATTGTGGCATGCCCCATGCGCGGCCACGTGGCTGTCGTTCGCCGCAAAGCATGGATCTGCTGATTGCCGAACCGATCGAGCCCGAAGTCATAGGCTGGCTCGAGACGCGCCATTCGGTGCGCTATGCGCCGCACCTGGCGCGCGACCCGCGCGCGTTTCGCCAGGGCCTGTACGACGTGCGTGCGCTCATCATCCCGCCGGCGCTGGCGCTCGATGCGCTGACGCTGCAGCAGGCGCCGATGCTGCGCGCCGTCGGCCGCGTCTGCGCGGGGGCGGAGAATATCGACCGCGACGCCTGCGCGCGCGCCGGTGTCGAGGTCGTGCGCAGCCTGACCGCGACCGCGCAGGCCGAGGCCGAGTTCATGATCCACGCCATGCTGTCGCTGCTGCGGCGCTTTCCGGTCATCGGCGCCGATGGCAGTCTCGCCGGTCGCGAGCTCAGCGGCAGCACCGTCGGCGTGGTCGGGATGTCGGGCGCGGCGCGCTCGATGGCGCAACTGCTGGCCGGATTCGACGTGCGCATGGTCGGCTACGACCCGGCGCGCCATGCGAGCGACGACGTGTGGGAGCGCTGGCTGATCGCGCCGCTGGGCTTGCGCGAACTGCTCGAGGAATCCGACGTCGTCTGCGTCCTGCTGCCGTATTTCAACCGCTATCGCGGCCTGCTCGGCGAGCGTTTCCTGCCGCATTGCAAGCCGCATCAGGTGATCGTCAGCATCGCTCACTCCGCGCTGTTCGACGAAGTCGCGCTCGCCGACGCGCTGGCCAACGAGCGTATCTCGGCCGTCTGGCTCGACAGCGTCGAGCCCGGCCTGCTCGAGGCCGGGCGTGCGCTGCACGGCATCGAATCGCTGCAGGTCTCGCCGCGCGTCGCGAGCACGACCGGCGATTCGCATCTGCGCAGCGCCTGGGCCGTCGCCAAGCGTATCGACCAGATTCTGGCCACTGCCGCCGACGGCTAGCCCGTCTTTCTCAACTCGCCGTTGCTTTCCCGGGAATCGAGCCGTTTTGCACTCGCAAGTGC
>JACSRM010000040.1 GCA_014879745.1 Burkholderiaceae bacterium
TGGCACAAGCCCGAAGACGTGAACGAGATGCGGCGCAAGACCATCGAGCACTTCTTCCAGCACTACAAGGATCTCGAACCCGGCAAGTGGGTCAAGGTCGCCGGCTGGGAAGGGCCCGAGGCGGCGATCCGCGAGGTCCGCCTCGGCATCGAGAACTGGGCCCGGGACGCCGCATCCTGAACCGCACCCGCTCGAGGGTGCGGCCGGCGCTCAGGCGAGCGCCTTGGCCTTGAGCTTGGCGTATTCGTCGTGCGAGATGGTGCCGGCGTCGAGCAGCGATTTGGCATCCGCGATCTGCTCCGCCGGCGACTTGGCGGCGACCGATCGGATATAGGCGTCGGTATCGGCCTTCGCGCGCTGCATCGACGCGCTCTGGCGCGCCGCCATGCCCTTGCCGCGCGCGATGATATAGATGATCGCCGTCAGCATCGGGATGAAGACGAGGCCGATGATCCACAACACCTTCGAGCCGCCGCCGAGTTCGGAATCGCGGAACAGATCGACGATGATCTGGAACAGGATCATCAGGTAGGCGATGAAGAGGAAGGCCGAGAGCATCAGCCAGATCAGGTCCCAGAAATTGCTCATGGTCTAAGGTTCCGTTGTTCGAAGTAAGGGGGAATGGGCGCGCTATCGGTTCATCGCGCCGCTGACCGACTTGCGCAGGAACTGGACGACGAAGCCGCCGGTGAACATGCCCAGCACATAGACGAGCAACACGAGCATCGAGACCCGCATCGTGAAACTCATCGAGAACAGCGATACCGTGACCGTGTCGAGGTTCTGGACCTTGAACATCAGCACGATGCCAGCGAGGATCACGATCAGGGCGATGTAGACGTAGCGCATGCCGATCTCCGATGGATACTCTCGCAAGCCGCTGCAGCGAGGCGCGGCGTAGTGTAGCGTGGGGTTGTGCCTTCGAGGCGCGCCGCTCAGCCGGTGCGAGCTGGGTCGGCCGCTGCACCGAGCTGCTCCTTGCGCGAGCCGAACCGATGGCTGTAGACCCAGGTGAACTCGGCGCCGAACAGGAAGATCTGCGCCGAGTAGTAGACCCACAGCAGCACGATGACGAGCGAGGCCGTCGCGCCGTACAGGCTCGAGACGCGGCTGTGCCCGATGTAGACGCCGATCAGGAATTTGCCGGCAAGGAACAGCATCGACGTGAACGCCGCGCCGACCCAGACGTCGCGCCAGGCGACGCCGGCGCGCGGCATCACCTTGTAGATCATCGCGAAGATGCAGGTGACGAAGGCGATGCTGAGCGTGACCTCGATCGCGTTGGCGATCGTCAGCCAGCCGACCGCCTGCGGGTCCCACCAGCGGCCGACGGCGGCGAGCGCCGTGCTCATCGCGAGCGAGACGATGAGCAGGAAGCCGAAGCCGAGGATCATGCCGAACGAGAGCAAGCGTGCGCGCAGCAGCGACCACAGGCCGGAACTGGGTTTGCGTTGCGGCACGTGCCAGATGCGATCGAGTGCGTCCTGCAGTTCGGCGAATACCGAGGTCGCGCCAATGAAGAGCAGCACCACGCCGAAGGCCGTCGCCAGCACGCTCTCCGACGACAGCCAGACCTGTTCGAGCAGCGCCTGCACGGCCGATGCGCCGGACGAGCCGAGCATCTCCCGCAACTGATGGTAGATCTCGCCGCGCGCCGCCTCCTCGCCGAATACGAGGCCGGCGACCGAGATCACGATCAAGAGCAGCGGCGCGATCGAGAACATCGTATAGAACGCGAGCGCCGCGCCCATGCTCTGCGCATAGTCCTTGACCCAGTTCTCGGCCGCGGCGCGCAGCATCGCGCCGATGTCGCGCGGCGTCATGCGCGGCTCACAGCCGACCGTCGCGCGACAGCAGCACCGCGATCGGCCGCGTGCCGGCGAATTCCGACAGCACGATGGCGAGGATCGCGGTGATCGGCACCGCGAGGAACGCGCCCGGAATGCCCCACAGCTGCGACCAGACGGCGAGGCTGATCAGGATCGCGAACGGGCTCAGGTTCAGCGAACTGCCCATCACGTAGGGGTCGAGGAAGTTGCCGATCAGGAACTGCACGACGGTCAGCGCCAGCACGAGCGAGAAGACGAGCCCCGGGTCGACGAACTGGACGATCGCCATGATCGCCGGAAACATCACGCCG
>JACSRM010000341.1 GCA_014879745.1 Burkholderiaceae bacterium
GCAGCAGCGGCCGGTGCGTATCGTGCCGCAGGCGGCGAAACAGGTCTTCCGGCTTCGAGCGCAGGTAGATCACGGTCGAGGCATCGCGCAGCACCTGGCGGTTCGCTTCGGCGAGCACCGCACCGCCGCCGGTGGCGAGCACGCCGCCCGCGGTACCCGCGAGTTCGGCGATCACCTTGCGCTCGACCTCTCGAAACGCCGCCTCGCCCTCACGCTCGAAGAAGTCGCGGATCGTGCAGCCCAGGCGCTTCTCGATCTCGGCGTCCGAATCGACGAAACGACAGCCGAGGTTGCGGGCGAGGTGCCTGCCGACAGTGGACTTGCCAACGCCCGGCAGGCCGATCAGGCAGATCAACGGCAAGGCGATGTCAGTCGGCGTTCTCGCACGGCGGCACCGGGCCACGCGGCGCGGACGGCGGCGGGAAGTTGATCGACGGAACCGCCGTCGTCGTCACGATGCCGTAAGGGCTGCGCACGAAGGCCGGGGTGCCTTCCTGGGTGATGTCGGTCACCGGCACGCCGAGCACGTCGGTCCAGCTCGCGCGGCCTTCGGTGCCGGCCACGCCTGCGCTGACGAGGATCTTGTACTGCAACCACGATCCCACGTTCTTCGGGTACTCGATCTGCAGTGTCGCCTTGCCGGTGGCGTCGGTCTTGGTGCTGTCGACCATCGAGATCGCGACATCCGACTTGCGCGGGTCGATCTGCCCGTTCTGGTTGATGTCCTGAGCTTCCTGGTAGAAGCCGGTGCGGGCCACGTCCTCGTTCGGACATCCATACGGGCTGCCTTGCATCTCCCACTTGCCGCCGACCCGGGTGTAGAGACCCTTGATGTAGTACGGCAGGTCGATCGACGGCGTGATGTCGACGTTGGCCTTCGGCCGTCCGGCGATGTCGACCGCGGTGACGACGAAGCGCTGCGTGTACGTCAGCTCATTGACGATGATCAGGTTGTTGGTGCCGATCGTGATCGACAGCGGATCGGCAGCAATGGTCAACGCCTTGGTCGTCGAGTTCGCGCCGCAAGACGCGAAGTCGTTCTTCTCGTAGCAGGCCGTGATCGTCACTCCGAGGGCCGGGCTCGTGCGCGCGCCCGGAATGAAACTGGTCAGCGCGACGCCGTTGGTATCGGTGTAGACGATGTTGTCGCTCGTCGAGAACGTGCCGTAGCCGTTGACGTAGAAGCGCACGCGCATATTCGGGATCGGACGATTCCTCGAATCGAGGAACAGGGCGCGAACCGCGGAACGGTAGTTCGTCGTCGCATCGACGTTCGGCGCCACCACGCTCGGATCGACGGAGATCGTCGCCGATGTAGGCGTCGCGTTCGCGGGCGGGACGGTGCTCGCCGCCTGGACCTGGACGAGTTGTTCGAACTCGACGCCGCCCGCCTTGGCAAGGACGCTGATTGTGCCCGTCGTCGCCGGCGACGTGTACTCGTACGAGAACGCGCCCACGTTGTCGGTCATACCCTCGGCCTCAGGTAGCGCCCCGCCGACGATGGCGATCGCCTGCCCCGCCATCGGGTTGCCGTCGGCATCCTTGAGCACGTAGTCGATCCGCCCGGGCGACGACGGCGGGAGCACCGCCGGCACGGCGGTCGCCACGAGTCTCGATCCGGTGACGACGAAGGTCGCCGTCGCGCTCAGGCTGCCGCTGGTGGCGGCGACTGTGATCGTGCGGTTGGCGCGGTTCGGGCCGATGTTCACATTGGCAGTGACGACGCCGGTATCGTCGGTCTCGCTCGACGCTTGCGTGAAGGTGGCGCCGCTGTCGACGCTGAACGTGACCGGGACGCCGCTCACCGTCGCACCGCCGCTCGTCGCTGCGGTCGCGGTCGCGACCACAGTCTCGGTGCCGGAGTTGTTCACGCTCGTGCTGCTCAGTTGCAGCGTGAGCGAGGTCGCGACCGTCGCCGAAGACGTGTCGCACGCATTGCTGCCCGGCCCGCCGTAGCAGACGCTGTCGCCCCCGCCGCAGGCCGCGAGCATCAGGCTGGCGGCAAGAATCAGTATCCAGTGAAAGATGCGCATCGAATGAACTCCTGCCTGCTTGCTATTTCTTGGAAAGGGCCGGGGCGCGTCAGCGCGACGCCCGCTCGCTGATCACCTTCGGGGTGAGGAAGATCAGCAGTTCGG
>JACSRM010000039.1 GCA_014879745.1 Burkholderiaceae bacterium
CGCGGCATGGTGATCGATGGCGTGCGCGTGCTCGAAAAGCGCGGCGGCAAGTCGGGGGAGTGGACGGCGCCGGACTGACCGCGCAGCTCACCTGAAATCGCGATACGTGAGCGCCCGCTTCGGCGGTTCGCACTGGAACGGCGGCTCCTCGCCTTCCTTCGGCGGCTCGTCGCATGGGGCGAAGAAGGCGTGGGCCTGCTCGTTGTGGAACTCGGCCAGCCGGGCGGCGAGGTAGCTTGCCTTGTCGGTGTCGCCCCAGGCGGCGAGCGCGTAGGCCCAGGCCATCATCAGCCGGGCGTCGAGCAGGTAGTGCGGCGCGCGCCGGAACGCCGTCACCGGGTCGATCACCTGCCCCGGCGTCGTGACCTCGGCGTAGTCGGCGTGGTGGCCGAACAGCACGCTGCGCTTGCCTTCGGCGATCCGCTCGTCGAGCGGCGCAGCGCCCGCCGGCGGCGCGAAGATGACGACGACGCGCGCGTAGTCGGCCAGCGCCGCGAGCGCGCCGAGCACGATCAGCGCGCCGCCGAGCAGCAGTGTGCGCGAGCCCTGCGGCGCGTTCTGCGCCGCTGCCGTCTGCCGCGTCCCGCCGAGGCACAGCCCGAACGCGAATGCCGTCGGCAGCAGGAAGTGGGCGTACCACAGCGGGTACTCGAGCTGGCTGTGCAGCGCCATCAGCAGCACCATGACGAACGCCGCGCGCAGCGTCGCGTGCTCGGCGTCGTCCCGCGTTTCGCCGGCAGCCTTGAACGCGCGCCAAAGCGCAATGCCGAGCAGCGCGAGCACGAGCGCCGCCAGCGGCAGGCCCAGCTCGACGGCGAACTGCAGCGGCAGGTTGTGCGTGTGGTCGAAGAATGCGACCGGCCGGCCGGGGAACGGCGTCAGCGTCCAGACGAAATTGAACTCGCCCCAGCCGACGCCGAGCCAGGGGTGGGCGGCGATCAGCGCCAGCGTGTTGGCCCAGATCGCGAAGCGCGAACTCGAGATATCGCCCTTGTCGAGCTGCGCGTCGCCGCCGAACAAATGGTGGCTGTCGTGCGCCAGCGCCGCGAGGCCGAGCCACAGCAGCGCGAAGGCGACCGGCGCACCGATCAGCCCGGCACGCACGCCGCGCGGCAGCCGGCGATCGGCGAGCCCCCAGGCGCCGAGCAGCAGCACGCCGAGCATGCCGGTGCGCGATGCGCTGAGCACGACGCCGGCGAGCAGCAGACCGCCCAGGCCGATGGTCGCGGCGCGCCCGACGCGGCGCCGCCCGGCAAGCCAGGCGAGCGCGACGAGCGACCACAGCAACAGGCTGCTCAGGTGATTCGGCTGGCGCAGGTTGCCGGCGGCGCGGCCGTTGCCGATACGCGCGATCCAGTCGCCGTCGGTCCACTGCGGCGCGAAGACCTGCTCGATGCCGATCAGCGCGCCGACCACCCCCGCCGCGAGCAGCGCCACGCACAGCGCCTCGAACGCCGGCTGGGCGCGCCCCGCGCGCGCGAGCGCCGCGCCGGCCACGGCGACGACCACCGCCGCGGCGATCGTGCCGATCGAAGACAGCGCCAGCGTCCACGGCAGCGCGGCCCACAGCGGCGCCGCGGCGGCCGCAGCCGCGAGCAGCACCAGCGCAGCCAGCAGCGCGCGCAGCCCGCCCGGCCACTGCGCCGCAAGCGATACGCCGGGCAGCGATGCCAGCAACGCGACCCAAGCCCCCCAGCCGACATACGCCGCCGCCTGGTTGAAGAACGTCGCCGACGGCGGCAGGTTGTACGCGATCAGCGTCGGCAGCGTGACGGCGGCGAAGGCCAGCGCGAGCGAAGCGGCGCCAGGCCGGGCGTCGGCGTTGTCCTCAGGAGCGAGCGAGGGGGAAAGCAGCATGCGCGCGATTGTCAGCGAGCAGCGGCCACGCCAAGGCGCGGCAGGATCGCGCGCTGGTTGGCAGTCGGGCGGCGAGAAGCCATAATGTAGACACACAATCGTAGATACGTGGACGCGACGCTCATGGACATGCAGATCGCCAAGTGGGGCAACAGCCTCGCCATCCGGATCCCTTCGGAGATCGCGCGCCGCTTCGGTCTGCGAAGCGGCGATACGCTCGACGCGCAGATCACCCTCGACGGCGCGTTGACGATCCGGGCCGCGCCATGGAACCGCGGCG
>JACSRM010000161.1 GCA_014879745.1 Burkholderiaceae bacterium
AGACATTGGCTGCACACCTCTGCAGGGTACCAATGTCGCCTGAAACGATTTGCTCCAAGTGCTCCGTGATCTTTTCGATGGGCCAGTCCCACCACGCAATCTTATTGAGCGTTGCCACCGCCTCTGGAGAAAAACGCTGCTTGATGGGCTTGGCTGGGTTGCCGCCAACGATGGTGTACGACGGAACATCGGACACAACGACGGAGCGTGAAGAGATGATGGCTCCATTGCCGATCTTGACCCCAGGCATTATGAGCGCCTCGTAGCCGATCCAGACATCATTGCCTACGACGGTGTCGCCCTTGAAAGGTAGGTCGCCAGGCGTGGGCATGACCTTTTCCCAACCGTTGCCAAAGATCTGGAATGGGTACGTGGATACACCAGAAAGTTTGTGATTGGCGCCGTTCATGATGAACTTGGCACCACGGGCAATGGCGCAGAACTTGCCGATGACCAGCTTGTCACCGATGAACGGAAAGTGATACAGAACGTTGCGCTCGAAGTTCTCCGAATCATCGGGATCGTCGTAGTACGTGTAGTCGCCAATGACGATATTCGGGTTCTGCACGGTGTTCTTGATGAAGCACACCTGCGGAAATCCTTCCATTGGGTGTTTGGTTTCTGGACTGGGGCCGCGCAAATGTTCCTCCAATGTCTAACGTGTTCTCATCCGAAGGATAGAAGCACACGCGCCGCCGAGGGCGCAACCTGCGCCGTCGAAGGTGTTCGGGACGCGTTCGTGACGAGCTGAGCGGTTCGGAGCACGCGCCGTTGAGGCCCTGCTTGCATGATGGGGTGGAGGTCCCCGCGCACTTCAGCATCGGCGTACCAGTCGCCGTCGCGTCATGCGGGTGTTGGCAGCTCACGCGAAGGAGCCCGACATGAATGCTGCGAGCCTGACCCGATCCGTTCGATCCGATGCCGGCGGGATCGTCGGCGTGGACCTGGCCGAGACGCAGGCTTCCATCACCACGCGCGCGACAGCACGTTTGACGAACCAGCACTCGAACTGACCGCGGCTTGCGCGATGCGATTCGCGCGGTTGCCGCGCCGCGTCGGCCGGCTCGCCGAAGCGTCGTGGCCTGCATCGCGCCGGCTTCGCCGCCACCAACGTCACACTTGCCGGCGTGCCGCCGCGATTGCGTCTTGCAGCAGGGCGCGAGCCGGATCGCGCCGGCCCGCGCGTCGCCTCAAGGCAGCCGCATCAGGATCGGCACCGCCGCCTTGCGCAGGCAGCCGGTGGCGACGCTGCCGAGGAAGGCGGCGGCGACCGGGGCGCTGTTGGCGCGGGTGACCATTGCGAGCATCGTGCCGCGGTCCTTGCCGACGAAATCGGCGATCGCCTTGTCCGTTTCGTCGCCGTGCAGCACTTCCCAGCTGTAGTCGACGCCGTGCTTCTTGCCGAGTTCGGTGGCGCGGGTACGCACGTAGGACGATTCGGAGAGGTCGCCGGCCGGCGCGTCGGCCGCCGATGCCTGCGCCCGCGTGCCGAGCACCGAGATCACGACCAGGCGGGCGCCGAGCGCGCGCGCCATCGCGGCGGCCTGGTCGCCGATCGACTCGGCCACCGGCGTGCCGTCCATCGGCACGACGACGCGCGTGATCTTGATCGCCGCGGCCGGGTCGCCGCCGGCGTGGTCGGACGATCGGTAGATCAGGGCCGGCGCGTGACCGGCGGCACGCAGCACATTCATCGCGACGCTGCCGAGCGCCGCACCGAGGACGCCGGAGCGGCCGTGCGTCGTCATCGCGATCAGCGTGTCGGGCTCCCGCCCGGCTTCGGCGATCAGCGCCGCCGCGACATCGCCGTCGGCGCTGACGCAGTGCGCTTTGGCGTTCAGCTTCGCGGCGAGCGCGTCGACGTAGACCGATGCCTTGGCGCGCTCGCCGTCGGCTTCGACGATGCGCACCAGCGACAGTTGCATTCCCGTCGCCTGGGTGATCCCGAGCGCGTAGGGGAGGATCGCCTCGGCGCGATCCGAGCCATCGATGGCGACGAGCAGACGCTTGTACATGTTCAGTTTTCTCCGTTGCGAATGGTGCAGACGCTAGGATAAGTCGAGACCGCGAACATATCAAAGCCGGCCGGCGGCCGACCCCGGCGGCCGCGGCAGCCAGGCGAAGGCCGCCGCGCCCGCCGCCAGCAGCAAGGCGATCGTGCCGAGCACGGCGACGAACGGATCGGCGCCGTGCGCGGCGGCGATCGACGCGACGAGCCCGGTCAGCCATTGCATCAGCGCGATGCCGAGGAACATCGCCATCGTGAACAGCGCGATCGCACGCCCGGTCACCGATTCCGGGTAGGCGCCGCGGACGTCGGCGTACTGCAGCACGATGAAGCCCGAGATCAGCCCGTAGAGGATCGCACCGCCGACGTCGACGAGCGCGCCGGGGTTGAACGCCATCGCCGTGAAGGTGACGATGCCGGCGATCGTGAAGCCGACGATCCAGCGCCGGCGGGCCCCGGCGCCGGGATCGAGCCGGCCGATCAACGGCGCGCTGAGCATCGACGCGATCGACATCGCGATCGCGACATTGCCGCTTTGGACGAGCGAAAAATCGTGCCGCGCGATCAGCAGCGGGCCGATCCACAGCCCGCGCAGGGTGATGAATGCGGCATAGGTGACGGCCGAGAGGGCGAGGATGCCCAGCGTGTGCGGCGTCGTGAACAGCGCGCCGAAGCCGCGCAGCGCGGCGCCGACCGAATCGGCGCTGCGCGCCGGCGCGCTCGACGCCGGCTCGCGCACGATCGCTAAGATCAGCAGCCAGGACAGCGCCGAAGCGGCGCCGAGCACGACGAATCCGGCGCGCCAGGAATGCGCCTCGATCAGCCAGGCGAGCGGCGTGCCGGTGGCGAGCATGCCGATGCCGCCGATGCCGAGCACCGCGCCCGATACGCTCGCGTACTGCGCCGGCGGGAAGTGGCGCGCGATGAAGACGGTGCAGACGAGGAAGGCCGGCGCACAGCCGACGCCGATCAGCACCTGGGCGAAGACCAGCCACTCGAAGTTCGTCGTCCAGGCCGAAAGCAGCGAGCCGGCGATCGCGAGCGGAAACGCGGCCAGCGCGGTGCGCCGCACGCCATAGAGATCGATGCCGACGCCCATCAGGAGCTGGAGGGCGCCGAAGGCGAAGTGAAACGCGCCCGCGAAGACGCCGAGCGCCTGCGGTGTCAGCGTGAACTCCGCTTCGAGCTGCGGCGCCATGATCGCGGCGACGGTGCGAAACGCCTGGCTGAGCGTGAAGGCGCCGGTCAGCGCGAGCAGGATGACCCAGCCGGGCGTGCCGCGGCGCGGCGCCGCGGGCGCAGGCGGCTTCATTCGTCGTCCTTCGGGATCGAGGGCAGGTGCATTCCGGCGACAGGGGTGGGCGGCCCCGCATTCTCGCCGCTGCAAGACCAGGGCCGCGTGCGTCAGCGCGAAGCTTGCAGCGCTTGCGCCTGCTGCAGCCGGTCTGCGGTGTGCAGCGCAAGCTGCGCGATCCGCGTCACGACGCTGGCAAGTGCCCGCTCGGTCTCGGTGAACAGGTCGCCTTCGGTCGTTCGCAGCACACCCTCGAGCGTTTCGCTGAAGGCCTCGAGCGCTTCCTGCGCCGTCACGAGCAGCGCGACGGCGTCACCGTCCGGCGCTTCGCGCACGGCGTACGGCGAGTGCGCATCGGGCGGCCAGGATGGCGATCGAAGCAGGCGCTCGAGCAGCGCGGCGTCCGCGTCGGCGCCGAGCGTGCGCAGCCGCGCCGCGATCGCGCGATGGCGGGCTTCGATCTCGGCCTCGTGCCGGCCGAGCAGGGCATGCAGCGCGTCGGCCGAGGCGACGGTTGGCGGCGTCCGCTCGGCGTCGCGCCGCTCGCGATGCCAGGCCTGGCGGCGAAAGCGCCGCATCAGCGAGGCGTGGCGCAGTTCCTCGAGGGCGAGCTGTTCGGCCTGCGCGCGGATCCTGGGGTCGGCCGCATCGGCGGCGATATAGCTGTAGAGCGCGAAGGCCTTCTGTTCGCTGGCGGCGGCGATCGCGAAGGCGCGGTAGGGCGTGAGGCGCGCGCTGCCCGCCGCCTCGTCCCACGCCTTCCACAGGTCGGCCGGCACGCTGCGCCTGAACTTGTCGGCGCCCGGCAGCGCCTCGCCGATCGACGCCGCCCAGTCGGCGACGGCATTGACGTGCTTGCGTTCCTCGTCGAGCATCACGCGCAGCGCCGCCGCGGTCGCCGCCTCGCCGCGCAGCGCCATGCCCTCGGCGAGTGCCGCGTAGCGCCGCACCGACTCCTGCTCGATCGCGTTGGCGATGCCGACGAGTTCGGCCAGCGTCTTCGGATGGGCGTCGGGGCTGTGTTCGAACGGCGGCTCGCGCATGACCTTCCCTTGCCTTGACAAGTCTCAGACAACCGCACAATAGGCGGCTGGCGTTCGTGATGTTTCCATATGATCCGCGAAATGTCGATGACGAATCTCACCCTGCGGGCGCGGCTCGCGTTGACGCTGGTGTTCGCGGTCGTGCTGCTCGCGTGGGCCGCGCCCGCCGCCGCGCAGGGCAACGCAGCCGAACTTGCGGGCTACCTCGCGAAGGTGACGCCGGCCGAGATCGTCCCCGGCGCCGATCGCTTCGGGCCGATTGGCGAGTCGCCGGTCGTCGCGCCCGCGTATCGGGGCGACGAGCTGCTCGGAAACGTCTTCCTGAACTCGCAGTTCGTCGACGCGACGGGCTACTCGGGCAAGCCGATCCACGTCCTCGTCGGGCTCGACCCGCAGGGCAAGATCGTCGGCGCCAGGCTCGTCGCGCACAGCGAGCCGATCGTCCTGATCGGCATCCCCGAGGTGAAGGTCGTCAACTACCTGAAGTCCTTCATCGGCTACAACCCGCTGCTGGCGAGCACGAGCAACGAGAAGCCGCCGCAGCCCGACATCGTCAGCGGCGCGACCGTCACCGTGCTCGTCATCGGCGACAGCGTCGTGCGCTCGGCGGTGCGCGTCGGCCGCGCGCTCGCGGCCGGCAGCGGCGCCGCGGCGTCGGCGGCGCCGGCGCGCGTCGTCGACGCCAAGGCCGGCGCGGTCGCCGACTGGGCCGCGCTGCTGGCGTCGGGCGCGGTGCGCCACCTGCGCCTGACGGTCGGCGAGGTGAACAAGGCGTTCGCCGCGTCGGGCAACGCGGAGGCGGCGAAGCGCCCCGAGCCGGGCGCCGACGATGCGACCTTCATCGACCTCTACGTCGCGCTCGTCTCGCAGCCGGCGATCGGCCGCAGCCTGCTCGGCGACGCCGAGTTCGACAGCGTCGCGAAGATGCTCGCACCGGGCCAGCACGCCGTGCTCGTCGCCGGCGACGGCGCGTATTCGTTCAAGGGATCGGGCTATGTACGCGGTGGCATCTTCGACCGCATCGAACTGATCCAGGGCGCCGAGACGATCCGCTTTCGCGACAAGCAGCACCGGCGCGCCGGCACGCTGCGCGCGGCGGGCGCGCCGAGCCTGAAGGAGGTCGACGTCTTCGCGATCCCGCCCGGCGTCGAGTTCGACCCCGCCGCGCAGTGGCGGCTGCAGCTCCTCGTGCAGCGCGCGACCGGCGCGCTCGACAAGGCTTTCGTGACGTTCGAGCTGCCGTACCGACTGCCCGAGCAGTACACCAAGGTCGAGGCGCCGAAGGCGCAGCCGGTGCAGCCCACGCTGGCACCGGCCGCCGCGCCGGCGGCCGCACCCGCCGCACCGGTGGTGCCGAACGCAGCGGCGGCACCGGGCGAAGCCGCGCCGACGATGATCCCGGGCGACGAGGTCAAGCATGAGTCGGGCCCGCCGCTGTGGGAGCGGCTGTGGCGCAGCAAGGTGGCGTCGATCGCGATGCTCGCCGCGATGCTCGGCGCGCTGACGCTGATCTTCTTCTTCCAGGACCTGCTCGTCACGCGCGAGAAGCTGTTCGACCGCATCCGCCTTGGCTACCTCGTCGTCACGCTGCTGTGGCTCGGCTGGTTCGCGCACGCGCAGCTTTCGGTCGTCAACATCCTCACGTTCGCCAACTCGCTGCGCACCGGCTTCAACTGGTCGCTGTTCCTCGTCGACCCGCTGATCTTCATCCTCTGGTGCTCGGTCGCCGCCGCGTTGCTGTTCTGGGGCCGCGGGCCGTTTTGCGGCTGGCTGTGCCCGTTCGGCGCGCTGCAGGAGCTGACGAACCGGATCGCGAAGAAGCTGCACGTGCCGCAGGTCAAGATCCCGTGGCGCGTGCACGAGCGGCTCGTGCCGTTCAAGTACATCATCTTCCTCGGCCTCTTCGGCGTCTCGCTCGGCTCGCTCGCGCTCGCCGAACAGCTCTCCGAGATCGAGCCGTTCAAGACGGCGATCATCCTGCACTTCGTCCGCGAATGGTGGTTCGTCGCGTTCGCGCTCGCGCTGCTCGCCGCCGGGCTCTTCATCGAGCGGTTCTTCTGCCGCTACCTGTGCCCGCTCGGCGCCGGG
This sequence comes from Burkholderiaceae bacterium, assembly GCA_014879745.1. Taxonomy (GTDB): domain Bacteria; phylum Pseudomonadota; class Gammaproteobacteria; order Burkholderiales; family Burkholderiaceae_C; genus CAIKUF01. The sequence continues at coordinate 6,434 of JACSRM010000161.1, forward strand.
CTCGCGATCCCGGGGCGGATGCGGATGTTCGACTGGCTCAAGCGCTACCGCGAATGCGGCAACCCCTGCCAGCGCTGCGCCCGCGAATGCCCGGTCGATGCGATCCACCCCGAGGGCCACATCAACCCGAACGAGTGCATCTCGTGCCTGCACTGCCAGGTGCTCTACCACCACGACTACAAGTGCCCGGTGCGCGTGCAGCGCCGCTTGAAGCGCGAGAAGCGCGCCGCGATGGCGCCGTCCGCAGGCACGACGCACAAACCCGTGATACCGATTTCCCCCGTCGGCCCGGCATGAGCGCCGGGCCGTTGTCCCAACGTCAAAACAGCAGGAGAAGCGAGATGAGCGACAAGACCGATTCAACCCGGCCCGAAGATCCGGCCCGCCGCGCGATGCTCGGGACGAGCGCGAAGGCCGTCGCGCTCGCCGCCGGCGGCGGATTCCTCGCCGGCTGCGGCCCGAAGCCGGCCGAGCAGACGGCGTCCGCGGCGTCGGCCGCGGCCGGCCCGGCTTCGGCGGCGCCGGTTCCGGCGGCGTCGAACACGGCGGTTGCCGCGGCGGTCGCGAAGACGCACGTCGGTCCGGGCGAACTCGACGAGTACTACGTCTTCTTCTCGAGCGGCCAGAGCGGCGAACTGCGCATCGTAGGTCTCCCCTCGATGCGCGAACTGATGCGCGTGCCCGTCTTCAACCGCTGCAGCGCGACCGGCTGGGGCCAGACCAACGAGAGCCTGAAGGTCCTGACCGAAGGGCTGACGCCGGAGACGAAGAAGTTCCTCGCCACCCGCGGCGGCACCCACATGAACGGCGACCTGCACCATCCGCACATGTCGTTCACCGATGGCACCTACGACGGGCGCTATCTGTTCATGAACGACAAGGCGAACACGCGCGTCGCGCGGGTCCGCTGCGACGTGATGAAGTGCGACAAGATCATCGAGCTGCCGAACCAGCACACGGTGCACGGCCTGCGGGTCCAGAAGTTTCCGAAGACCGGCTACGTGTTCTGCAACGGCGAGGATGGCGTGCCGATCCCGAACAACGGCAGCGTGCTCAACGACCCGAAGCAGTACCAGTGCGTCTTCACCGCGCTCGACGGCGAGACGATGAAGGTCGCCTGGCAGGTGCTGGTCGACGGCAACCTCGACAACGTCGACGCCGACTACCAGGGCAAGTACGCCTTCTCGACCTGCTACAACTCGGAAGGCGGCGTGACGCTCGCCGAGATGACGGCCGCCGAACAGGACTGGATCGTCATCTTCAATCTGAAGCGCATCGAGGAAGCGGTCGCGAAGGGCGAATTCAAGAAGATCGGCGGCGTGCCGGTGCTCGACGGCAAGCATGGCTCGCCGTACACGCGCTACGTGCCGGTGCCCAACAGTCCGCACGGCATCAACACCGCGCCCGACGGCATTCACGTCGTCGCCAACGGCAAGCTGTCGCCGACCGTCACCGTGTTCGACGTGCGCAAGTTCGACGACCTGTTCGACGACAAGATCAAGCCGCGCGACACCGTCGTCGCCGAACCCGAACTCGGCCTCGGGCCGCTGCACACCGCGTTCGACGGCAAGGGCAACGCCTACACGACGCTCTTCATCGACAGCCAGATCTGCAAGTGGTCGATCGCAATGGCGATCGACAAGTTCGCCGGCAAGGACGTGAATCCGATCCTCGAGAAGCTCGACGTGGCGTATCAGCCGGGTCACAACCACACGTCGATGGGACAGACGAAGGAGGCCGACGGCAAGTGGCTGCTGTCGCTCAACAAGTTCTCGAAGGACCGCTTCCTCAACGTCGGGCCGCTGAAGCCCGAATGCGACCAGCTGATCGACATCTCGGGCGACAAGATGGTCGTCGTCCACGACGGCCCGAGCTTCGCCGAGCCGCACGACGCGACGATCATCCACCGCTCGAAGGTCAATCCGATCAACATCTGGAAGCGCGACGACCCGATGTGGGAGGACGCCCGCAAGCAGGCGGCGGCCGACGGCGTCGACCTCGAGTCGGCCGCGAAGGTCATTCGCGACGGCAACAAGGTGCGCGTCTACATGTTCTCGATCGCGCCGACCTTCAGCCTGACCGACTTCACCGTCAAGCAGGGCGACGAGGTCACGGTCTACGTCACGAACAAGGACGAGGTCGAGGACCTGACGCACGGCTTCACGATCGTCAACTACGGCATCGCGATGGAGGTCGCGCCGCAGGCGACGGCGTCGGTCACCTTCAAGGCCGACCGCGCCGGCGTCTACTGGTACTACTGCCAGTGGTTCTGCCACGCGCTGCACATGGAGATGAAGGGCCGCATGCTGGTCGAGCCGCGCAAGGCCTGACGATGCGCCTTTCGCCCGCGTGGCTCGCGGCCGCGCTGCTTGCCGCCGCGGCGGCCGCGGCGTGCGCCGCCGAGCGCCGCGTCGCGCCGGGCGAGGCGCTGCAGCCGCTCGTCGACGCCGCGGCGGCGGGCGACGTGCTGCGCCTCGCGCCGGGGCGCCACGCCGGGCCGGTGCGGATCAGCCGGCCGCTTGCGCTCGTCGGCGAGCCGGGCGCTGTGCTTGCCGGGCCGGGGCGCGGCACGGTCGTCGAGGTCGACGCGCCCGACGTGCGGATCGAGGGCCTCGAGATCACCGGCTCCGGCCGCGACCTGCCGGCGATGGATTCGGCCGTCCTGCTCCAGCAAAGCGCGGTGCGCGCCGAGGTGAAAGGCAACCGGCTGCGCGACAACCTGTTCGGCGTCTACGTCCACGGCGCGCGCGACTCGAACGTGCAGGACAACCTGATCGAGGGCCGCAACGAGGTTCGCACCTCGGAGGCCGGCGACGGCATCTCGGTGTGGAACGCGCCCGGCGCGCGCATCGTCGGCAACACCGTGCGCGGCGGGCGCGACGGCGTGCTCGTGCGGATCAGCCGCGACAACGTCTTCGAGCGCAACAGCTTCTCCGATCTGCGCTTCGCGATCCACTACATGTACACGCAGGACAGCCGCGTCGTAGGCAACCGCTCGCGCAACAACCACGTCGGCTGGGCGATGATGTATTCGGACCGGGTCGAGATCCGCGACAACGTGTCGGACGACGACCGCGACCACGGCCTGCTGCTGAACACGACGAACGACTCGTGGATCGCCGGCAACGTCGTTCGCCGCAGCCGCGACAAGTGCGTCTTCGTCTACAACGCCAACAACAACGTGCTGCGCGACAACTGGTTCGAAGGCTGCCCGATCGGCATCCACTTCACGGCCGGGTCGGAGGGCAATGCGATGAGCGGCAACGCCTTCGTCGCCAACCGCCTGCAGGTGAAGTACGTCGGCACGCGCTACGTCGACTGGGCGCACGACGGCCGCGGCAACTACTGGAGCGACAACCCGGCCTACGACCTCGACGGCGACGGCATCGCCGACCGGCCGTACCGGCCCAACGACGTCATGGACCAGCTGCTGTGGACGCTGCCCGGCGCGAAGGCGCTCGTCAACAGCCCGGCGGTGCAGATGGTGCGCTGGGCGCAGGCGCGCTTCCCGGCGCTCTACCCGGGCGGCGTGATCGACAGCGCGCCGCTGATGCAGCCGGCGCGCGTGCCGCCGGGGCGCGATCCGTCATGAGCAGCGTCGCGAGCTGGCAGGCGGTGACGAAGCGCTATCGCGGCGTGACGGCGGTCGAGGGCGTCTCGCTCGCCCTCGAAGCGGGCGAGGTGACGGCGCTCGTCGGCCACAACGGCGCCGGCAAGACGACGCTGATCAAGCTCTTGCTCGGCATGATCCGCCCCGAGCCCGGCGGCAGCGTGCGCATCGGCGGCGTCGATCCGGCCGGCCGCCAGGGGGCGCAGGCGCGCAGCACGATCGGCTTCCTGCCCGAAAGTGTCGCCTTCCACGGCGCGATGACGGGCCGCGAGCTGCTCGCGTTCTATGCGAAGCTCAAGGGCGCGCCGCTCGCGCACAACGCCGAACTGCTCGACCGCGTCGGCATCACGCACGCCGCCGACCGCCGCGTGGCAACCTATTCGAAGGGCATGTGCCAGCGCCTCGGCATCGCGCAGGCGCTGATCGGCGAGCCCCGCCTGCTCGTGTTCGACGAGCCGACGAGCGGGCTCGACCCGGCGTCGCGCGCCGATGTGTACCGCATGATCGACACGCTGCGCGCTTCGGGGGCGACGATCCTCGTCTCGACCCACGCGCTCGACGAGGTCGAGGACCGCATCGATCGAGCCGCGATCATGCACCGCGGCCATCTGCTTGCCGCCGGCACGCTCGCCGAGCTGCGCCACGGCATCGCCGCCGACGTGCGGCTCGAGCTGCGCGTGCAGCCGTGCACGACGGCGCGGTTGCTCGCCGCGCTGCCGCCCGAGGTGCGCTGCATCGCGCGCAGCGAGACGGCGCTCACGCTCGACGTCGCGCCGCAGGCGAAGATGCAGGCGCTGCGCGCGATCGCGCGCGCGGGCGAGATCGTCGAGGACCTCGAGCTTGCGGCGCCCGGCCTGCACGATCTGTACAGCCAGCTCGTCGCGGCGGCGGAGGCCAGGGCGTGAAGCTGTTGACGATCGCCGCGCAGGAAGTGCGCGCCGGCCTGCGCAACCGCTGGGTGCTCGCGATCACGCTGCTGCTGGCGGCGCTCGCGCTGTCGCTCGCGCTGCTCGGCAGCGCGCCGGTCGGCGTCGTCAAGGCCGATCCGCTCGCGGTCGTCGTCGTCAGCCTCGCGAGCCTGACGATCTTCCTCGTGCCGCTGATCGCGCTGCTGCTGTCGTTCGACGCGATCGTCGGCGAGCACGAGCGCGGCACGCTGCTCCTGTTGCTGTCGTACCCGATCGCGCGCTGGCAGGTCGTCGTCGGCAAGGTGCTCGGCCAGGTCGCGATCCTCGCCGTCGCGACCGTGCTCGGCTACGGCGCGGCGGGCGTCGCGTTGTGGCTGAAGGGCGGCGTCGGCGCCGACGCCTGGCTCGCGTACGGCGCGATGGTCGCGACCTCGGTCATGCTCGGCGCGTCGTTCGTCGCGATCGGCTGCCTCGCGAGCACGCTCGTTCGCGAGCGGGCGACGGCGGCCGGGCTCGCGGTCGGCGTCTGGCTGCTCTTCGTGCTGCTGTTCGACACCGCGCTGCTGGGCGTGCTCGTCGCCGACCAGGGCCGCATCGTCGGCAAGACGGCGCTCGACGCGCTGCTGCTGCTCAACCCGGCCGACGTCTACCGGCTCTTCAACATGACGGCGAGCCGCAGCGTCTCGGTCTACAGCGGCATGGCCGGCCCCGGCGACCCGCAGGCCGTCGCGCCGTGGATCTACATCGCGGTGCTCGCAGCGTGGATCGCCGTGCCGCTGGCGGCGGCGGTCGGCGTCTTTCGGCGGAGAGCGCTGTGAGCCGCATGGCCGCGAATCCGGCGCGCGGCATGCGCGCGGCGGCGGTCGGCGCGATGCTCGCCGCACTGCTGCTCACCGGCTGCGGCCAGGAGGCGGCGCCGCCGCCGGTGCCGCTGCCCGACGAGGTGACGTTCGCCTCGGTCGGCCGCTACTGCGGCATGCCGCTCGCCGACCACGAGGGGCCGAAGGGGCAGATTCATCTGAAGGGCCAGGCCGAGCCGGTCTGGTTCTCGTCGGTGCGCGACACGATCGCGTTCACCCGGTTGCCCGAGGAGCCGCGCGATATCGCGGCGATCTACGTCAACGACATGGGCCGCGCGAAGAACTGGGCGCAGCCCGAGCCGGGAACGTGGACCGACGCGCGCAGCGCCTGGTTCGTCATCGACAGCGACGCCCGCGGCGGCATGGGCGCGACCGAGGCGGTGCCGTTTGCCGACAAGGCGGCGGCCGAGGCCTTCCAGGCGCAGCACAAGGGCCGCGTCGTGCGGCTGGCCGAGATCCCCGACCGCTATGTGCTGGGCCCGGTCGATCTGGCGCTGCCGGCTGCGTCGGGCGCATCTTCCGCGGTACAGGTGCCGGCGGCGAGTGCCGCGCTGCACACATCCAAGCATTGAATCGAGATCCGCGATGCCTACACGTCGACGTTTCGTCTCCATCATCGCCGGCTG
>JACSRM010000038.1 GCA_014879745.1 Burkholderiaceae bacterium
CGTGGCGCACGTCGCCGCGCGGATACGGGTCGCCGTGGCGCGCGAGCGCGGTCGAGACGAGCGCGTCGGGCTCGGTGCGCTCGGCGGCGATCGCGGCCAGCGTCTGCTGGCGCAGTTCCTCGAGGTCGGCGGCCGGGAAGCTCGCATGGCGCAGGATGTCGCCGACGAGCGCGATCACTTCGGGCAGGTTGGCGCGCGTCGTCGTGATCGCGACCGTCGCCGCGGTGTCGCCGCCGCCGAAGCTCACGTTGGCCTGCAGCGCCTCGAAGCGGTCCTGGATCTGCTGGCGCGTCATCGTCGGCGTTCCGCGGTCGAGCAGCGCGGCGGTGAACTCGGGCAGGTCGCCGGCGCCGAACAGGCTCTTCTCGTCGCCGTAGCGCAGCGTGAGCGTCGCCTTCACGGCCTGGCCGCGCGCGCCCTTGGGCAGCAGCGCGACCTGCATGCCGCCCGGCAGCGTGAAGGTCTGCGTGTGGGCGTCGATATTGGCCGGCGTCGGGTCGAACGCCGCGGCCTGCGCGACGGCGGCGTCGCCCTTGTAGCCCTTCAATTCGGCCTCGACGTCGATGCGCTTCGGCGCCGGCGCGCGCACCGGATTCTCGGTCGGCACATAGGTGCCGACGACGCGGTTCGACGGCACGAGGTAGGCGACGGCGACGCGCTGCACGTCTTCGAGCTTCAACGCCCGCACGCGGTCGCGCAGCAGGAAGAAGAGCCGCCAGTCGCCCTGGCCGACGGCGCTCGAGAGCGCGACGCCGACCGCTTCCGGGTTCGTGAAGCGCCGGTTCCAGTCGTTGAGCCAGCGCGCCTTCGCGCGTTCGAGCTCCTCGGCCGTCACCGGTTTCGCCTTGAACGAGCCGGTCGTTTCGAGCAGTGCGGCGCGCGCCTTGGCGATGTCCTGCCCCGGCGCGAGCGTCGCGCCGAACATCATCACGCCCGGATCGGCCAGGTCCCACGCGAAGCCGAAGACCGACGCCGCGAGATTCGTCTTCACGAGCGCCGTGTAGAGCCGCCCCGAAGGCTCGTCGGCGAGGATCAGCGCGAGCGCCTCGGCCGCGGCGTAGTCGGGGTCGCTCGCCGCCGGCGCGTGATACGCGGACAGCAGCATCGGCACGCCGCCGCTGCGTTCGAGCGTGAACGTGCGCTCGCCGTCCTGCACCGGGTCGAGCGTGTAGAGCACCGGCAGCTTGCGCGTCGGCTTCGGGATCTTGCCGAACGCTTCCTGCACCCAGGCGAGCGTCTGCGCCGGGTCGAACTTGCCGGAGATGACGAGCGTCGCGTTGTCGGGCTGGTAGTACTCGCGGTAGAACGCCTGCAGGCGCGGAATGTCGACATGCTCGACGTCGCTGCGCGCACCGATCGTGTCCTTGCCGTAGTTGTGCCAGTCGAAGAGCATGCTCATCGCGCGCTGCATCATGATGCGCTGCGGGTCGTTCTCGCCGCGCTCCATCTCGTTCCTGACGACCGTCATCTCGCTGTCGAGGCTCTGGCGCGAGATGAAGCTGTTGACCATCGTGTCGGCCTGCCAGTCAAGGTACCACTTCAGCGTCTCGGGGTTCGCGGCGAAGCTCGCGAAATAGTTGGTGCGGTCGAAGCTCGTCGTGCCGTTGGCACGCAGGCCGCGCTTCGTGAACTCGCCGAGCATCGGCGTCGGATAGTTCTTCGAGCCCTGGAACAGCAGGTGCTCGAGCAGGTGCGCCATGCCGGTCTCGCCGTAGTTCTCCATCCGTGAGCCGACGTGATACGTGATATTGACCGTCGTCGTCGGCTTCGAATCATCGGGCACGAGCAGCACCTGCAATCCATTCGCGAGCCGGTACTCGGTGATCCCTTCGACGGTCTGCACCGGCTGCAGCGACGCCGCCGCGGCGCCGAGTGAAATGGCGATGAAGAAGAGAAATGCGAGAAAGCGATGCGGCATGGACGGGCCCCGGGGACGATTGCAGGCAGTGTAGAGGCACGCTGCCCGTCGCGGTTCGAATCGGTCGATCGTTTAACGTGTGCCTAATCGACGGCGGCGGTTCGCGCTGGGTGCTTGCAGCTTTGTAGCAGCGAAGCCGGTGCGGGGCAGGCCGCGACGCTTCGGCGAGGCGGTCGGCTGCGCCGACTGCCCTGCGGTGCTCGCAGCCAGGGCCCC
>JACSRM010000317.1 GCA_014879745.1 Burkholderiaceae bacterium
AGCGCCTCGTTGAGCGACTTGTACGAGTCCGACAGGTCGGTGTACTTGCCGCACATCGCGATCCGCACCTCGTGCTGCGGGTGCTCGACCTCGTGCACGAGGTTGTCCCAGCGCGACAGGTTGGCCGGCTTGGTGTGCACGTGCAGCTTGGCGCAGATCAGCTCGTCCAGGCCCTGCGAGTGCAGCATGCGCGGCACCTTGTAGATCGTATCGGCGTCCCACACCGAGATGACGCCGAACTCGGGAACGTTGGCGAAGAGCGAGATCTTGGCGCGCTCGTCGTCGGGAATCGGCCGATCGGCGCGGCACAGCAGGGCGTCGGGCATGATGCCGATCTCGCGCAGCTTCTGCACGCTGTGCTGCGTCGGCTTGGTCTTCAACTCGCCGGCGGCGGCGATCCACGGCACGAGCGTCAAGTGCACGAAGGCGCAGTTCGCCGGCCCCATCTTCAGGCTCATCTGGCGCACCGCCTCGAGGAAGGGCAGCGACTCGATATCGCCCACCGTGCCGCCGATCTCGACGATCGCGATATCCATCTCCTGCGGCGTGCCGACGCCGGCGCCGCGCTTGATGAACTCCTGGATCTCGTTGGTGACGTGCGGTATGACCTGCACCGTCTTGCCGAGGTACTCGCCGCGGCGCTCCTTGCGGATCACGCTGTCGTAGATCTGGCCGGTCGTGAAGTTGTTGCTGCGCTTCATCCTTGTGGTGATGAAGCGCTCGTAGTGGCCGAGGTCGAGATCCGTCTCGGCGCCGTCGTCGGTGACGAACACCTCGCCGTGCTGGAACGGCGACATCGTTCCCGGATCGACGTTGATGTACGGATCGAGCTTGAGCAGGGTGACCTTGAGCCCGCGCGATTCGAGGATGGCGGCGAGCGACGCCGCCGCGATGCCCTTGCCCAGCGAGGACACCACTCCGCCGGTGACAAAGACGAATTTGGTCATTGCGTGCGGCAGTCCGTTGCGGTTGCCGTGGTGGTAAAGCGCGATTATAGGAGCCGGCAAACCTCGAACCCGGGCCGCAGGCAGGTTCCGCGAAGGCCGTCGGCGTGCTTGCGGGCGGCCGCGACGCGGGCATGCATCGGGCGGGTGTGCGGCCTGGCGCCGATACAATGCGCCCCCTTTTCACGCCCTCTTGCAGGATGTCCGACCGACTTGCCGTCGCACCGCAGTACGTCCTGCCCAAGCAGACGTTGACCGCATTCGCGGGCCGGGTGGCGAACGCGCGGCGCGGCGCGAAGACGACGCGCCTGATCGCGTGGTTCGTGAGACGCTACGGCGTCGATATGGGCGAGGCTGCCGACAGCGACATCGCGCACTATGCGAGCTTCAACGACTTCTTCACCCGCGCGCTCAAGCCGGGGGTGCGGCCGCTCGCCGAGGCCGAGTTCATCTGCCCGGTGGACGGCGCGATCAGCCAGTTCGGCGCGATCGAGCAGGGCCGGATCTTCCAGGCCAAGGGGCATCGCTATTCGGCCGTCGCGCTCGTCGGTGGCGATCCGGCGCTCGCCGCGCCGTTCGAAGATGGCCACTTCGCGACGCTCTACCTGAGCCCGAAGGACTATCACCGCATCCACATGCCGTGCGACGGCCGCCTCGTTCGCATGATCCACGTGCCGGGCGCGCTGTTCTCGGTGAACCCCGTCACCGCGCGCGGCGTGCCGGGGCTGTTCGCGCGCAACGAGCGCGTCGTCTGCGTCTTCGAAGGCGCGCGCGGGCCCTTCGTCCTCGTCCTCGTCGGCGCGACGATCGTCGGCAGCATGGCGACCGTCTGGCACGGCGTCGTCAACCCGCCGCGCGTCGGGCGCACGCGCGAATGGCGCTACGACGAGCAGGACATCCAGCTGAAGCAGGGCGACGAGATGGGCCGTTTCCTGCTCGGATCGACGGTCGTCGTGCTGCTGCCGGCCGCCGCAGCGGGCCTGAAGTTCAACCCGGCCTGGGCGCCGGGTCGGGCGATTCGCCTCGGCGAGGCGATGGCCGGCGCCTGAGCGGCGCGCCGTCAGGCCACCGCTCAGGCCGCCGCGACCTGGTATTCGGACAGCCGCTTGGGGTCGAGAATGCGGATGTCGCGGCGGTCGATCTCGATCAGGCCGCGCGCCTCGAGTTCGTGCAGCACGCGCGA
>JACSRM010000167.1 GCA_014879745.1 Burkholderiaceae bacterium
GCGCAAACCGCAGCGATACCCGTAGGTATCGCGAGGATTTGCAACGCCGCCCGGGCGGCAAAGGCGCGGCTTTATGTGCTGAACAGTGTCGAACACTGCACTAGGTACGTGGGTCGGAGCAGTAGAGACGGCTGTCCAATCGCCGAGACGCGAGCGTCGGCGCCGGGCCGCAGGGTCATCCGCGCGCGTCTTCGCGGGCGACGACGCGCCGCAGCAGGTGCACGAGCACCGCATAGGGCCAGAGCCAGCCTATCCATTGCGCGACGCCGTGGAAGCGGATGAAGCGGCCGCGCTCCCAGGCCTGCAGGGTGTGCGCGAAATACGGGTCGCCCGGTGCCTGCGCGGCGAGCACGGCGAGCACCGTCGCGACGACGAGTCCGAGCGCCGCGGCGGTGCGGCGCGAGACGCCGGCGCAGGCCGCGGCGAGCAGCATCGCCGCGAGCACGGCCGGCTGGGTCGTCGCGGTGCGCCAGCTCAGCGCGTGCTCGGGCCCGTAGTTGAGCGCGGCCGACAGCGTCATCGCCGCCAGTCCGAGCACGCTCGCGCCGAAGACGAGCGCGATGCGTCGCCAGCCCGGCAGCGAGATCGAGAAGGCGAGCAGGCAGGGCGCGAGCAGGCCGAATGCCGTCAGCGTGCCTTCGGCGAGCGGCGACAGCGGCGCGGCCGGCATCGCCGCCGGTTCGAGCAGCACCTCGCCCCACGCCGCGGCCCACGGAATGTCCTGCAGCCATGCGCCGAGTTCCGCCGCGGCCTCGCGCAGTTGCAGCCCGATCGCGCCGAGGCCGAGCGGCACCGGCGTCGGAAACAGCATGCCGAACGGCCACAGCAGCAGCAGCGTCAGCGCGACCGCGCTGCGGCCGGCGAACCAGCGCTCGCGCAGCGCGTGCCAGCGCAGCGTCAGGCCGAAGCGATCGGCGAGCGCGGCCAGCAGCATGCCGATCGCCGCGCCGGCGCTGTTGAGCGCCCAGTCGGCGGCCGAAGGTACGCGCTGCGGCAGATAGTTTTGCAGCAGTTCCATCGCCAGCGACATCACCGACGGCAGCGCGAAGCCGAGCAGCGCCGCGACGCCGCGGCCGCGCCCCGAGCGCAGCGCGGCGATATAGATGAGCGCCCCGAGCGGCAGGTAGCCGACCAGATTGGCGACGATATCGAAGCGGATCCACCACTGCGGCCAGGGCAGGCTCAGGAAGGCGAGCGACCACAGTCCCTGCGGATGGTGCCAGCCGCTGAAGGGGTAGAGCGTCGCATAGACCACCAGCGCGCCGTAGGCCGCGGCGAGCGGCACCGACGAACTGGCCGCACGCTTCATCAGAACGGCTTGACGACCACCAGCACGACGATCGCGGCAAACAGCAGCACGCTCGATTCGTTGAAGATGCGCAGCCAGCGCTCGCTGCGGCGGTTGCCGAACTGCTCGAAGTCGTGCAGCAGGCGCCGGCACTGGAAGTGATAGATGATGACCGCGACGACGAGCGCGAGCTTGACGTGCATCCAGCCACTGCCCGGCCCGATGCCGATCCGATAGCCGAGCCACAGCCACAGGCCGGGCACGATCGCGGCGACCATCAAGAGCGTGCTGAAGCGATACAGCCTGCGCCCCATGACGAGCAGCCTCTCGCGCTCGGCGTGGCTGTCGGGCGGCACCTGCGCCAGGTTGACGAAGATGCGCGGCAGATAGAACAGTCCCGCGAACCAGGCGGCGACGAAGACGATATGAAAGGCCTTGATCCAGAGCATGCGGGCATTATCGCCAGCAGCAAAAAGAGAGGCCCTGACGGTCAGGCCAGGGCCCGCAATGTCCGCGCGCCTTCGCGCGCGGGCACCTGCTCAGGGAGGAAAAGCAGGGAATGACCACCTCGCGGCTATCATTCAAATGTAACTTTAGCAGACGCGCCGCGCGAATCCAAGCCACGATCGCGAAGTGAGCGCCGGCCAGCGTCCGCCGCCCGCCGCAGCCCCGCGCGAAGGAGCCAACCCGTGATCGACCTGCCCCCGTTTCCCGCCAGCCGCCCGCGCCGCCTGCGCAAGGACGCCTTCAGCCGCGCGCTGGTGCAGGAGCACCGGCTGCATCCGAGCGACCTGATCCTGCCGGTGTTCGTCGTCGAAGGCGAGCGCGTGCGCCAGGA
>JACSRM010000196.1 GCA_014879745.1 Burkholderiaceae bacterium
CGGCGAGGTTTTCGGCGCGCTCGACGCCGGACAGGTGATCGCACGGCTCGACGCGGCGCAGATCGCCAATGCGCGAATGAACGATATGCACGAGGTCTGGCAGCACCCGCAGTTGCAGGCCCGCCGGCGCTGGACCGAGGTCGCCACGCCCGGCGGGCCGATCCCCGCGCTGCTGCCGCCGGGTGCCATCGATGCGTTCGAGCCGCGCATGGATGCGGTACCGGCCCTGGGTGAGCATACTCAGGCGATTCTGGCCGGACTCGGCTGGAGCGAGGACGCGATCCATGCCCTGCGCCGCGAAGGGGCGATCTGAAAGCCCGAGTCGCCGGATGCTGCATCAGTTGAAGCACGTCCACGCCGCGCTGGCCAGCATCATGACCACCTCGGTGCGCATGTAGATCGCCGCCACCGCAGCCAGCGCGGCGACGCCGGCCAGGTGGAGCAGGATGCCGCGCGGGGTCATGCGGCGCTCGGCGTCGGATCGCGCCGGATCGGCGACTCGCGCACCGGCAGGTTGAGCAGGGCCGCGGCGACGCTCAGCGCGATCGAGATGTGCCAGACGATGTCGTAGCTTCCGGTGCGGTCGTACAGCGCTCCGCCGAGCCAGACGCCGAGGAACGAGCCGACCTGGTGGCTCAGGAAGACGAAGCCGCTGAGCATCGACAGGTGCGCCACGCCGAAGATCTGCGCCACCGCGGCGTTTGTCACCGGCACCGTCGACAGCCACAGCAGGCCCATCGCCGCCGCGAACGCGTAGACCGACGCCGGCGACACCGGCACCGCGAGGAAGGCCGCGATGACGACCCCGCGTGCGATGTAGATCGCGGCCAGCATCTTGCGCTTTGCCAGGCGCTGGCCGAGCGTGCCGGCGACATAGGTGCCGACGATATTGAACAGGCCGATCAGCGCGAGCGCGTAGCTCGCGACCTGCGGCGACAGGCCCTGGTCGCGCAGGTAGGCGGGCATGTGCACGCCGATGAAGACGACCTGGAAGCCGCAGACGAAGTAGCCCGCGGTGAGCAGCAGGAAGCTCGGATAGGTGAAGGCTTCGCGCAAGGCGTGGCCAAGGCTCTGCTCGCGCTTGACCACGGCGCCGGCGAAGCCCGGCTCGCGCAGGGCGAAGGCGAGCGGCACGATCAGCAGCGACAGCGCGGCGAGCCACAGCAGCGCCTGCTGCCAGCCGAGCGCGGAGATCATGAAGCCTTCGACCGGGACCATCAGGAACTGTCCGAACGATCCGGCAGCGGCCGCCATCCCCATCGCCCACGAGCGCTTCGCCGGGTCGATCTGCCGGCCGATGATGCCGTAGACCACCGCGTACGTCGTGCCGGCCTGCGCGGCGCCGATCAGCACCCCGGTCGTGAGCGCGAAGGTGGCTGGCGTCGGAGCGAGCGCCATGCCGGCGAGGCCGAGCGCATACAGCACGCTGCCCGCGATCAGCACGCGCGACGCGCCGAAGCGGTCGGCCACCATGCCGGCGAAGACGCCAATCACGCCCCAGGCCAGGTTCTGGACGGCGATCGCGAACGCGAAGGTCTCGCGCGTCCAGCCCTGGGCCTGCGTGATCGGCTGCAGCCACAGGCCGAAGCCGTGCCGGATGCCCATCGACAGCGTCACGACGAGGCCGCCGCAGATCAGGACCTGCGCCATCGAGAGCCGGTGGCTGGAGGAGGTGTCCATCGCATTCCCGCAGTGAAGGTGAGAGGCCGAGACGGTTGGTGCGAATCGGCCCGCCCGGAACCGGTTTGCGCGGGCGAAAGATAACATGCATAATCTATCTGCGCAAGCACCATCGACCTCATCGAAAGGACCCGGACCATGCCGACCTCCCACCCGCCGCAGCCGCTGTTCCTCGACGATCTCGCCGCGGGCGACGTCTTCGAGAGCGAACCGATCACCCTGAGCGCCGGGCAGATCGTCGATTTCGCGCGCCAGTTCGACCCTCAGCCCTTCCACCTCGACGACGAGGCGGCCAGGGGCACGTTCTTCCAGGGGCTCGCGGCGAGCGGCTGGCACACGGTCGCGCTGACGATGCGGCTCATGGTGCAAAGCATTCCCCTCGACTGCGGCGTGATCGGCGCCGGCGCCGAGCTCGCCTGGCCGAAGGCCGTGCGCCCGGGGGACAGCCTGCGCGTGACGAGCACGGTGCTCGGCATCACGCCTTCGCGCTCGAAGCCGGACCGCGGTATCGTCGAAGTGCAGAGCGTGACCTCGAATCAGCTTGGCGAGGTCGTGCAGCGCCTGACCAGCAAGCTGCTCGTCTTCAGAAGGGCCGCGTAGACATCATGGGCCGATCTTCGAAACAGCAGGCCGCCGAGAACCGCGAGCGGATCGTCGACTGCGCGTGCACGCTGTTTCGCGAGCGTGGCGTCGACAACGTCTCGGTGGCCGACGTGATGGCGGCCAACGGCATGACGGTCGGCGGCTTCTACAAGCACTTCGAGTCGAAGGACGCGTTGATCGAGGAGGCCTTCGCGCGCACCTTCGGCCAGTCGGCCGAGACCTGGGAGAAGGTCTTCGAGGCGGCCGACGCGAAGGGCGGTTCGAGGACGAGCGAGCTCGTCCGCCGCTACCTGCGCAACAGCGCGCCCGAGCGCCGCTGTCCGATTCTCGCCTTCGCCCCGCACGTCACGACGAGCGACGCCGCCGCCGGCGCGGCCGAGGCCTACGCCAGCGGCACGCGGGACTTGTTCGAACGCTTCGTCGAAGGTGAGCGCGCCGAGCCTGCCGACAGGAAGGCGGCGATGCTGCTGTTCGCCGCGATGGTCGGTGCGCGCGTGATCGAGCAGGCCGTCGGCAAGGCGCCCTGGGTTCAGGAGATGCAGGCCGCGGTGCGGGATTTCGCCGACCGCTGACGTTGCGGCGTGCTTGACGTACGCTGACCGCTTCGCGCATCGCAACGCGCCGGCCGGCGCACGGAGGCTCCATGACACCGCTCATCCTGCAAGCCAGGTTCGTCCTGCCGATGACCGCCGGCAACCCGCTCGTCGAAGACGGCGCGGTGCTCGTCGGCGCCGATGGCCGCATCGAGCAGGTGGCCGACGCGGGCAGCGTGATCTCGGCCCACCCCGGCGTCGCGGTCAGGCGCTTCGACGACGCGCTGCTGATGCCCGGCCTCGTGAATACGCACGCCCACTCGGGCCTGCTGCGCGGCACCGCCGAGGGGCTGCCGGTGTGGGACTGGCTCGAGCAGTTCATCGACCCGATGCACCGCGTTCTGCAGCCGCACGAGGCGGCGCTCGCGTCGCGGCTGTGCTACGCCGAGGCGCTGCTGTCGGGAACGACGACGATCGTCGACATGTGGCGCCACATGGACGGCAGCGCGCGCGCGGCCGAGCAGCTCGGCATCCGCGCCGTCCTCGTGCCCTATGTCGGCGAGCACCCCGACCATGACTATTTCGAGACGCTCGATACCAACGAGGCGCTGATCGAGGCCTGGCATGGCCGCGCCGGCGGGCGCATCAGCGTCTGGGTCGGCCTCGAGCACATGTTCTATGCGACGCCCGACGCCTGGGCGCGCGCGGTGGCGATCAGCCGCAGGCACGGCGTCGGCCTGCACACGCACAGCAACGAAAGCCGGTTCGACCTCACCGAGACGCAGCGCCGCTACGGCATGCGCCCGGTGCAGGCGCTCGAACGCTTCGGCCTGCTCGACGCGCATCGCGTGCTGCTCGCGCACTGCGTCTGGGTCGACGACGACGAGATCGAGCTGCTCGCGCGGCGCGGCGTCGGCGTCGCGCACAACCCGGTCAGCAACATGAAGCTCGCCAGCGGCGCAGCGCCGGTCGAGAAGATGCTCGCGCGCGGCATCGCAGTCGGCCTCGGCACCGACGGCGAGAAGGAGAACAACAACCTCGACATGTTCGAGGAGATGAAGGTCGCCTCGCTGCTCGCCAAGTTCAGCCGGCTCGATGCGGCGGCGCTCGATTCGTGGGACGTCTGCCGCATGGCGACGATCACCGGCGCGCGCGCGCTCGGCCTGGACGCCGCGATCGGCACGCTCGAGCCGGGCAAGCAGGCCGACATCATCGCCGTGCGCACCGATACGCCGCGCATGACGCCGCTCGTCAGCGGGCGGCTCGCCAACCTGCACCACAACCTCGTCTTCGCGGCGCAGGGCGGCGATGTGCGCATGACGATGGTCGCCGGCCGCATCGTCGTCGACGAGGGCCGGCTGCTGAGCGGCGATCTGGCGGCGTTCATCGACGAGACGAACGCGGCGCTGCCGGGGCTGTTCGCGCGGCGCGAGGCGTGGCTGCAGCAGCACCGGTCGGTCAATGCATTGCGGGCGGCGGGCGAATGACCCGCGAACCGCATCCAGGCGGGCCCTTCGCGTCGTGGTGAGCCTCGGCGCCGCAGCGCGGCGCTTTCGGTGCGCGTCAGCCCGCTGGCCCGATGCGCTGCGCTACGCGAGGTGCGGCTGCACCAGCGTCTCGAACCATTCGAAGAACGCCATCAGCCGCGCCGAGCGCTGCCGGCGGTGCGGATAGACGATCGAGATACTCATCGGCAGCGCCCGGCACTCGGGCAGCACCTCGACCAGCTCGCCCGCGGCGAGCAGGTGCTGCACATCGAAGCGCGGCACCTGGATCAGGCCGAGTCCGGCCCGGCAACAGGCGATATAGCTCTCGGCATTGTTGACGATCACGCGGCTGCGCAACTCGACGAACTGCACATGTTCGCCGTCGGCGCACTCCCACGGCAGCTCGCGCCCGGTCGCGGGTGACGCATAGCCGACGGCGATGTGGGCGCGGGCGAGCGCCGCGGCATCGGCCGGCGCGCCGTGCTCGCGCAGGTAGGCCGGACTCGCGCAGTTGACCAGCGCCAGGCGCCCGATCGGCCGCACCACGAGGCTGCTGTCCTGTACGGTGCCGACGCGCACCGCGCAGTCGACGCCTTCTTGCACCAGGTCGATCGCGCGGTCGGTCGACCCGAGCGCGATTCTCAGGTCGGGATGACGGCCCAGCAGCGCGGGCAGCGCCGGCGCCAGCAGGCGCCGCGCGATCCGGCTCGGGACGTCGACGTTCAGCCGCCCCGAGACCTGCCGGTGCTGCGCCTGGAAGAGTTGCTCGATCTCCTCGCTGTCGGCGAGCAGGGTGCGCAGGCGATCGAGCAGCGTCTCGCCGTCCGGCGTG
The DNA here is from genome assembly GCA_014879745.1 of Burkholderiaceae bacterium. Taxonomy (GTDB): domain Bacteria; phylum Pseudomonadota; class Gammaproteobacteria; order Burkholderiales; family Burkholderiaceae_C; genus CAIKUF01. Next base: position 5,136 of record JACSRM010000196.1, read on the forward strand.
ACGCGAACCTGGCGCGTGCTTCGATGCAGCAGCCGCGTGCCCAGCCGGGCTTCCAGCTGCTGCACGGCGGCCGACACCGAGGCGCGTGGCAGTTGCAGGACATTGGCGGCACGGATGAAGCTGCCCATCTCGGCCACCTGCATGAAGACGCGGTACTGATCGAGCTTGTCCATCGCGCGAAGGGTACGCGATGCCTGCCGCCCGGTCGGTCGCGACGAGGCATTCGCCGAACCGGGGGTCGAGGACTTCGTCGCTGGCGAAGGCGCGGCCCGCGCCGCGCCGGAACGCGGCGACCGTGCGCGCTCAGGCTTTGGAGAAATGCCAGATCGCGAGCGCCGCCAGCGCGGCCGGGGCGACGAAGACGATACCCAGGATCGGCAGCTCCTCGCGCACCGTATAGCCGGCGTGATGGACGCCGACGAGAAGATTGGCGATCGCCATCGCGAGCCAGGCCGGAATGAAGGCCTTGGCGGCGAGCGCGACCGACGGCGCATTGGCCCCCCACAGGTGGCCGAACAGCATGAATACGCCGAGCAGCAGGACGCCGCCCAGGATCGTCAACAGCATGTGCATCGCAGCCCCTTCGGATGTGCGGCCCCGCGGCCGCGGCCGGCAATGATCACGCCGCGGCGCCGTCGTGAGAAGACGCGCGCGGCGCGCGCGCCGTCGCTATTTCGTCGTGTAGCCGCCGTTGATCAGCACCGTCTGGCCGGTGATCCACCAGCCGTCGGAGACCAGGAAGCGGATGAAAGGCACGACATCCTCGATATCGGTCAGCCCGGTCTTCGAGAAGCCGGATAGCGCGGCGGCGGTCTTGTGGTAGGCCACGGCCTCGGCGCCCTCGGCGGGATAGAAGAAGGGCGTATCCATCGGGCCCGGGCCGACCGCCGTGACCGAGATGCCGCGCGCGCCGAACTCCTTGGACGCCGCGCGCGTGAAGTGCTCGACCGGCGCCTTCGTGCCTTCGTAGGCGGCGTAGAACGGCGTGAACGCACCGAGCAGCGAGGTCACGAGGGTGCACACCTTGCCGTTGTCGTTGACGTGGCGGCCAGCCTCCTTCAGGAAGAAGAATGCCGATTTGGCATTCACCGCGCTCATCTCGTCGTACTCGGCCTCGCTGATCTCGACCATCGGCTTCTTCAGCACCTTGCCGACGGTATTGATCGCGATATCGGGCCGGCCGACGGCGGCGATCGTATCGGCGAACAGCTGCTCGACCGCTTTGGCGCCCGTCAGGTCGGCCTGGAAGGCAACCGCCTTGGCGCCTGCCGCCTGGATGGCGGCGACGGTCTTGTCCGCGTCGGCCTTGCTCGACGCGCTGTTGTAGTGGATCGCGACGGCCCTGGCGCCGTGCACGGCGAGGTCGCGGGCGATGAGGCCGCCGAGATTCTTCGCCCCGCCGGCGATGAGTACGGTCTTGCCCTTGATCGAATGGTCTGCCATGGTTTGCCTTCCTGCAGCGACGGAAGCGTCCACTCTAGGCCGCGGGCCGCACCGGATCAGCCCCTTGCGGCGGGATAGACTGTCCAGCGTTGCCTCCCAATCGGGCGACGCTGTGGGGGGCGCCTGCCGGCTTGCAGGCGATCGCCCCGATCCTCCAATCCAAGAAGGGTTTGCAAATGTCCTTGCTTCTTTCCCGCAGCCCGCTGCTGGCGGCGCTCGTGCTGGGGCTTGCCGGCACCGCCGCGCTCGCGGCCGACGTGCCGCCGAGCGGCGCCAAACCGCTGTCGCAGATTCTCGAGGCGGCGCACAAGGTCCAACCGGGGGTGATCGTCAGCGCCGAGTTCGACGATGGACGCTGGGAGGTGGTCAGCTGCAATGCCGAGGGCCGCGGCTGCCGCGAGATTCATCTGGACCCGCGAACCGCCAAGGTGCTTCGCAACCGCCGCGAGAGCAGCTTCGATGCGCCGCCGCCGGCCGGCAGCCAGACGGCGGCGCAGATCGCGAGCGCGTTCGAAGGCCGCCAGCTCGGTGCGATCAGCGAAATCGAGTTCGACGATCCGGTATGGGAGGTGACGGTCGGCAGCGGTACCTCGCGCGCGAAGTTCGACGTCGACCCGGCGAGCGGCGAAGTCCAGCGCTGCCGCGGCCTCGGCTGCCCGAAGCGCTGAGGCTCGGCGCGACTTCTATTTGCCGGCGCCCGCCTCGAAGCGCGCGATCGCTTCGCGCGTATCGACGTGCAGGCGCCGTGAGCCGAGGCGCGCGGCCAGGCCGGCGCGCTCGACCACCTCGGATACGCCGGGGTCGAGCCCGGCAAGCCACAGTTCGACGCTGCGCTCTTGCGCGAGGCCTTGATCGCCTTCGATCAAGGCGTGCAGCGCGGTGGATTCGATATCGGTGACGCGGCTCATGTCGAGCAGCAGGACGCGTGTCCGGCGGCGATCGGCTCGGTGAAGCTCATCAGCGCGATGCCGAGCGCGCCCGGCGCGAGCTGCGCGGCGAGCGCGGGGTCGGGCAGCGTCGGCAGCGGCAGGCCCTGCGGGATCAGGCCGACCATCGACACGCCCGCCGCCTGCAGGCCGAGCAGCCACGATGCGGCGATGCTCGCGCCGACGGCGATCAGCGGCGCCGGCAGCGCGACGACGCGAAAGATGCGCGGGCTGACGCGCTCGGTGATCGCCTTGATGCTGCCGCCTTTGCCGGCGCCGTCCCGGCCCTCGAACAGGGTGCACACCGTCAGGCGCCAGGCGATCACCCATGGCTGCAGCTTGACGAGTTCGATGTGCAGCTTCTTCGGCGCGCGCGCGTACGGCCTGTCCGAAAGCGGCTCGACCTGGGACGCCGCGCCGCCTGCCGCGGGCGCCGCCGGCTTGTCGATCGCATCCCTGGCGCGCTCGGCGGCGGGCGATGCGGCATGGGTCAACGAGCGCTGGCGTCGGGCGTCGCTTCAGCCCGGCGGTCTGGCAAGCGTGCGGTCGAGCTTGTCTTCGACCTCGCCGATATAGGCCGACAGGGTGCGCGTCGATTCGTCGAGCGTTTCGCGCAGCGACGCGCCGAGCTGGTCGATGCGCGCCGCCGTTTCCTTCGCGCCGGCGGCGCCCTGGCTTTCGAGGCGCCGGATCTCGGCTTCGAGGAAGCCGCGCAGCTCGGCCAGGCGCGACGCCTCGGCGCTTTCGGCCAGTTCGCGCTGCGCCTTCATTTCCTTCGCGTAGCGCCGCGCTTCGAGCAGCGCGCCGGCCTGCTGAAAGAGCAGATAGACGACGAACAGCGCGCACAGCAGCGCGCTGATCCCGAGCATGACGATGCCCAGCGGCGCCTGCACCTGCGCGAAGCCGAGCGACAGCTCGGTCGGCGTCGTGATCGCGGCCCAGTTCAGCGCCGCGAAGGCGCCGAACGCGACAACCGCGAGCACGATGGCGACGCCGCGCAGGCTCACCGCGCGCCCCTTCGGGAGGCAAGGGGCGCAAGCGAACGCGGTTGCTTCACTTCAGTTGTCCATGGCGCCGAGGCACTACGCTCGACACATGAAGCGGATCTTTCCAAGCGACCGCCGCGGAACCGGCTTTGCCGGGCCGCCGGCGGTGCCCCCTCCGAGGGGGCGCGCGAAGCGCGCAGGGGGTGGTCCATCTCAGCGCCCCCCGGTCACCGCGAGCGCCGTCATGTTGAGCACGCGCCGCACCGTCGCCGACGGCGTCAGGATGTGCGCCGGCGCCGCCGCGCCGAGCAGGATCGGCCCGACGGTGATGCCGTGCCCGCCGGTCATCTTCAGCACGTTGAAGAGGATATTGGCGGCGTCCAGATTCGGGCAGATCAGCACGTTGGCGCCGCCTTCGAGCGTATTGGCCGGCAGGAATCCGGCGCGCACCGTTTCGCTCAGCGCGGCGTCGCCCTGCAACTCGCCGTCGGCCCTGACTTCGGGCATGCGGGCGACGAACAGGTCGCGCGCCGCACGCATCTTGCGGGCCGATGCGCGCGTGCTCGAACCATAGGTCGAGTGCGACAGGAAGGCGACGCGCGGCTCGAGGCCGAACTGACGCACCGTATTGGCCGACATCACGGCGATCTCGCACAGCGTCTCGGCGTCCGGATCCTCGTTGACGTAGGTGTCGGCGACGAACAGCGTGAAGGCATCGAGCATCAGCGCATTCAGCGCCGCGAAGTGGTGTGCCTTCGGGTCGCGGCCGATCACGTCCTCGACGTGGGTCAGGTGCTGGTCGTAGCGGCCGACGAGTCCGCACAGCATGCCGTCGGCGTAGCCGAGCTTGACCGAGAGCGCGGAGATCAGCGTATTCGAGCGCCGCACCGCCGCCTTCGCGACCTCGGGCGTGACGCCGTCGCGGCCCTTGATCTCGAGGTAGGCCTCCCAGAACTGGCGAAAGCGCGGGTCGTCCTCGGGATTCGTGAGTTCGAAATCCCGCCCCGCCTTCAGGTGCAGGCCGGCGCGTTCGATGCGCTGCGCGATCACCGCCGGGCGGCCGACGAGGGTCGGGATCACCATGCCGTCGTCGAGCGCGATCTGCACCGCGCGCAGCGTGCGCTCGTCCTCGCCCTCGGCGAAGACGATGCGCTTGGGCGCGGCGCGTGCGGCGATGAAGACCGGCTGCATGAACATGCTGGTGAAGGTCATGTACTTCAGCAGTGACCGGCGGTAGGCGTCGAGGTCGGCGATCGGCCGCGCCGCGACGCCCGACTCGGCCGCCGCCTTGGCGACGGCCGGCGCGATGCGCACGATGAGCCGCGAGTCGAACGGTTTCGGGATCAGGTAGTCGGGCCCGAAGTGCATCTCCTCGCCGGGGTAGGCGGCCGCCACTTCGGCCGAGATCTCGGCCTTCGCGAGGGCCGCGATCTCGTGCACGCAGGCGACCTTCATCTCCTCGGTGATGCGCTGCGCGCCGCAGTCGAGCGCGCCGCGGAAGATGTAGGGGAAGCACAGCACGTTGTTGACCTGGTTCGGATAGTCCGAACGGCCGGTGGCGACGATGCAATCGGGCCGCACGGCCTTTGCGAGTTCGGGCCGGATCTCGGGCTCCGGGTTGGCGAGCGCAAGCACGAGCGGCTTGGGCGCCATGGACTTCACCATCTCGGCGGTCACCGCGCCGGCCGCCGAGCAGCCGAGCAGCACGTCGGCGCCGGCCATCACGTCGGCCAGCGTGCGCAGGCTGGACTTCTGCATATACCGGCGCTTCGATTCGTCGAGCCGGTCCTCGCGCTGGTCGTGGATCAGGCCCTTGCTGTCGCAGACGAAGATCTGCGCCGGCTTGGCGCCGAGGCGCACGAGCAGGTCGAGGCACGCGATCGCCGCCGCCCCGGCGCCGCTCGCGGCGATCTTCACGTCCGCGAGCTGCTTGCCGGTGAGGTCCAGGCCGTTCAGGATCGCCGCCGCCGAGATGATCGCGGTGCCGTGCTGGTCGTCGTGGAAGACCGGGATCTTCAGCCGGTCCTTCAGCTTGCGCTCGATCTGGAAGCACTCCGGCGCCTTGATGTCCTCGAGGTTGATGCCGCCGAGCGTCGGCTCGAGCGCGGCGATGATCTCGACGAGCTTGTCGGCGTCCTTCTCGGCGAGCTCGATGTCGAAGACGTCGATGCCGGCGAACTTCTTGAAGAGGCACCCCTTGCCCTCCATCACCGGCTTGCCGGCGAGCGGCCCGATATCGCCCAGGCCGAGCACGGCGGTGCCGTTCGTGACGACGCCGACGAGGTTGGCGCGCGAGGTGTAGTCGGCCGCGAGGGCGGGGTCGTCGCGGATCGCGAGGCAGGCGTAGGCGACGCCCGGCGAATAGGCGAGCGAGAGGTCGCGCCCGGTCGCGAGCGGCTTGGTCGGGGTGACGCTGATCTTGCCGCGGATCGGGTTGCGGTGATAGTCGAGCGCGGCGTCGCGCAGGGCGGTTTCGGCGGCGGACAGGGGCGCGTTGTCGGACATTCTTGTCTCCTGGTTCGGTGCCGCGTCTTCGGGCGCGGCAGGAAAGCTTAGCGTAGCGGCGCGGCCACGGCTTGGCGAGCGCGGAGTTTCGATAGTGCCGACGCAGGCGCAGCCTCGCGCCGGCGCGTCGGCCCAGGATGGATAGACTCGGGCACGGCAGCCCCGCCGGGGCGCAATGCGAAAGTGCAGCGCGATGATCTATCTGGTGCTCGGCCTCGTTCTCTTTCTCGGCGTTCACTCGATCTCGATCGCCGCGCCGGGCTGGCGCGATGCACGCGCGGCGGCGATGGGCGAAGGTGCATGGAAGGGCATCTATTCGCTGATCTCGATCGTCGGCTTCGTGCTGCTGATCTACGGCTACGGGCTTGCGCGCCACGAACCGGTCGTGCTGTACACGCCGCCGGCCGCGCTGCGCCACCTTGCGATGTTGCTGATGCTGCCGGTCTTTCCGCTGTTGCTCGCCGCCTACCTGCCGGGCCGCCTCAAGCGTGCCGCCAAGCACCCGATGCTGCTCGCGGTGAAGTTCTGGGCACTGGCGCACCTGCTCGTCAACGGCACCCTCGCCGACGTGCTGCTGTTCGGCGGCTTCCTGCTCTGGGCGGCGGCCGATCGGGTTTCGATGAAGCACCGCGTCCAGCGCCCGCTGCCGGGCGCACCGGCGTCGGCGATGAACGACGCCATCGCGGTCGTCGCAGGGCTCGCGATCTATGCGTTGTTCGTCGTCTGGGCCCATGGCGCACTCATCGGCATTGCATTGATGTGAGCGCATACTGCGCGAAGGATCATTTGCCTGCGTAGATGGCATGTGCGGCCGCTACGTCATCGCCTACGGGCCGGAGATGCTCGTCCAGGGCTTCAGCGCGACCCGCGTCGTGCCGTTTCCGCAGCGCTACAACGTCGCGCCGCAATCGCAGGTGCCGGTGGTCTACGAGACGCGCGACGGCGAGCGCGTCGCCGAGCTGATGCGCTGGGGCCTCGTCCCGCACTGGGCGAAGGACGCGACGATCGGCAACAAGCTCAACAACGCGCGCGCCGAAGGCATCGCCGACAAGCCGTCGTTTCGCCAGGCGGTGCGGCGCCGGCGCTGCATCATCCCGGCGAGCGGCTTCTACGAATGGCAGGCGCTGCCGGCGCGCGAAGGCGGCGGCAAGCAGCCCTGGTATATCAGCCCGAAAGCCGAGCCGCTGTTCGCCTTCGCCGGATTGTTCGAGGCCTGGCGGCCGAAACCGGAAGCGGGCGCCGAACCGGCCGACTGGCTGCTGACCTGCTGCATCGTGACGACCGCGCCGAACGCGCTGATGGCGCCCATCCACGACCGCATGCC
>JACSRM010000236.1 GCA_014879745.1 Burkholderiaceae bacterium
GCGCCAGATTGCAGTGCAGCACCGCGTCGAAGCCGTGTCCCTGCCGCGGGCCGGCGTCGCGCAGCGCCTGGTACATGTAGGCGAAGGCCTGCTCCGACTGGCCCTGCGCCGAATAGCAGCCGGCGATCGTATTGAGCAGGATGCCGCTCAGGTCGCGGCCCAGGACCTGCAGGCCCTCGTCGCGCAGCGCGAGCACCTGCTCGAGCGCTTCGCGGCTGCGGCCCGAGCGCCACAGGCCGCGCGCCAGGCCGGCCTCGGCGAGGATCGCGCCGGCACGGTCGGCGCTCGCCTCGAAGCAGACCCGGGCACGGGTCAGTTCGGGCGCGGCCTCGACGGGGGTTGCGAAGTAGAGGCTGTGAAAGCCGTGCACGAGCCGGGCCCAGCCTTCGGCAGCGGTATCCGCCCGCTCCAGCGCGAGCGCGAGCGCCGTCTTCGCGAGGGCGATCGACTTCGGCGAATCGACGTGCTGCAGCGCCCAGGCTCTGCGCGCCATGCGCAGCGCCGCCGGGACCGTTGCACGGGCAGGCTTCGGATCCATGCGCGCATTGTGGCGTCAATCGATTCGCCGATGCCAGCGGCGTGTGCAACGGCGGTTACAAACGCGTCGGCGCGCAGCGCGGATCCTGCAACGGCAACGCAGAAGCGGCCGCGCGCCGCGCCAGGCACCGACGCGATCCGGCGCTGGACCGGCGGGGCCGACCGTTGTGGCAACATGCACGCCCCTTCACATGCTCGAGGACACAACGAATGAAGCGATTCGCAGGCCTGTTTGCCGCCGTCGTCGTCGCCACCGCGGCGCTGCCGGCCTCGGCGCAGGGCGACGCCGCGGCCAATGCGGCGAAGGAGCCAGGCGCCGTCGTCACCGCCAGCGGTCTCGTCTACCGGTCGATCAAGGAGGGCAGCGGCGCGAGCCCGAAGGCGACGGATACCGTCAAGGTGCACTACCGGGGCACGTTTCCCGACGGCAGGGAGTTCGACAGCTCGTACAAGGCGGGCGCCCCGGCGGAGTTCCCGTTGAACGGCGTCATCAAGTGCTGGACCGAGGGCGTGCAGAAGATGAAGGTCGGCGGCAAGGCCAAGCTGACCTGCCCCGGGCCGATCGCCTACGGCGAGCGCGGCGCGGGCGGCGGCTTGATCCCGCCGAATGCGACGCTCGTGTTCGAGGTCGAGCTGCTCGCCGTCAACGGCAAGTAGGCGGCCGCGTCACCGCGCCGGCGGCAGGCGGCGCCGGCGGTTTCGTCGCCCTACATGCTGCGCCGATACTGCCCGCCGACCTCGAATAGAGCGCTCGTGATCTGGCCCAGCGAGCAGCATCGCACCGCGTCCATCAGCACCTCGAAGACGTTGGCGTTGGCGATCACCGCCTGCTGCAGCCGCTCGAGCATGGCCGGCGCTTCGGCGGCGTGGCGGGCGTGGAAGTCGGCCAGCCGCGCGAGCTGACTCTGCTTTTCTTCCTCGGTCGAGCGCGCCAGCTCGAGCGACTCGGAGACCGGTTCGCCGTGCGGGTTGCGGAAGGTATTGACGCCGATGATCGGGTACTCGCCGGTGTGCTTGAGCATCTCGTAGTGCAGCGATTCCTCCTGGATCTTGCCGCGCTGGTAGCCCGTCTCCATCGCGCCGAGCACGCCGCCGCGCTCGGCGATCTTCTCGAATTCCTGCAGCACCGCCTCCTCGACGAGTTCGGTCAGCTCGTCGATGATGAACGCGCCCTGGTTCGGGTTCTCGTTCTTCGCCAGGCCCCATTCGCGGTTGATGATGAGCTGGATCGCCATCGCGCGGCGCACGCTGTCCTCGGTCGGCGTCGTGATCGCCTCGTCGAAGGCGTTGGTGTGCAGGCTGTTGCAGTTGTCGTAGATCGCGATTAGCGCCTGCAGCGTGGTGCGGATATCGTTGAACTGGATCTCCTGCGCGTGCAGGCTGCGCCCGCTCGTCTGGACGTGGTACTTGAGCTTCTGGCTGCGTTCGTTCGCGCCGTAGCGGTCGCGCATCGCGGTGGACCAGATGCGCCGTGCGACGCGGCCCATCACGGTGTACTCCGGATCCATGCCGTTGCTGAAGAAGAACGACAGGTTCGGCGCGAAGTCGTCGATGTGCATGCCGCGCGCCAGA
>JACSRM010000158.1 GCA_014879745.1 Burkholderiaceae bacterium
GCCGTCAAAAGGCAGTTCGCGCAGATCGCGCTCAACGACGACCTGAGCCATCAGCAGGTGCTCGCCGAGGCCCTCAACCTTCTCTTTCAGAGCAGGGGCCTGCCCCAGATCGCCAAGTGAGCCCATGTCCATCAAGCGCTTCATCGATCCGCAGTTCGACCTGTTCATTCACTCCATCACCGATCTGCCCCTGCGCGATCAGCGCGAGACGATGGAGCGGCCCTTTTTTAGCCTGTCGAAGCGCAAGCGGCTCGCACCGATCAGCTATGAGAGCACGGACGGCACGATCTGGGTGAAAGTCCAGCCGCACCAGGATTTCGGCATGGCGACCATCTGGGACGCGGACGTTCTCATCTGGGCCGTTTCCGTCATCATCGACATGCAGAACAGGGGGAGCAACGACATCCCCCGCACTCTCCATTTCCACCCGTACGACCTTCTGCGGGCGATCAACCGCGACACTGGAGGAGCCGATTACGAGCTTCTCAAGGGCGCTCTCGCGCGCCTGCAGGCCACGATCATCCGCACCAACATCCGCGCCAAGGGAAAAAAGAAGTTCCGCCAGTTCAGTTGGCTTGAGTCATGGGAGGACCTGGTTGACGAGACCACCGGCCAGAGCAAGGGGATGAGCCTGACGCTCTCTGAATGGCTCTACGAGGGCATTCTCATGAAAGGCGGGGTTCTCGCCATCTCGCCGGAATACTTCACGATCACCGGGGGCCGCGAACGCTGGCTCTACCGCGTCGCCCGCAAGCACGCCGGCGGCCACACGGGGGAGGGGTTCTCGATACCGCTGCCGACTCTCTACGCAAAATCCGGCGCGGAAGGGACCTACCGCAAGTTCAAATTCTCCATCAAGCGCATCGCCGAGGCCGACGCGCTGCCCGAATTTCATCTCCAATGGGAGGAGAGGGAAGGGGAGGAGCCCGCCCTTCGCATGATCCGGCGCGACTGCCTGAGCTTGGACCATCCCGGCTATGCCGTTCCAAAACGCCGCCTGCGGCATGTCGCGCCTGAGACCCCGCCGTTCTTAATCTCCCGATAGTTGGCCGCTCAACCCCTCGGGAGATCAGGAACGCTCACGGCATTGGCCTCCATAGTCGGGAGATTGGGAACGCTTTCTGAAAACACAGGGACTCGGGAGATCGGGAACGGCGAATCACTGGCATCCCCCTTCGCATCCGGTAACCCGTCACGCATGTGGATAACTCTTCCGGATGACGGGAGATCAGGAACGGCGAATCACGGGAGATCAGGAACAAAAACACGGGAGATCAGGAACACCCAACACACCGTTCTCACGGGAACTCTGCCGATTTAAAGCGCTTCACACGACCCTAACCTATTAACCCAAAATGAATAAATTCATTTTGATTCTCTTTAACCCGCTGCTTCCCATCTCTATACTGTGAACAACTCCACTCCTCCTCGCCGCCTACGGCAGCTCGCTACGGCATCGGCCCAAAGGGCCGATAACCTATTCCATGCGCCCCTGGCCCTTCGGGCCACCCGCGCCCCCCAACCCAACCTCAAGGCGTTCGCTCCGCTCACAACCCATCAAAGACAAGGGAGCTCATTGCCGCCCCCTCTGCCGCTACGCGGCATTCACCCCCGCTAGGATATTTGCAGCACGATGATTGCAGATTAGACTTTTCCCACGGTACAGGCTGGGAAGCCGATGACCGTGCACGGTGATTGTTCACCACACAAAGCCTCGCGGGGTTCCACCCGCGGGGCTTTGCGAGCAGCGCGTTCCACGCTTAAAGAGGGCGCGGCGTTGGTTGTGCGCTAAACAACGACGCGTTTATAAACAAAACGGGGTCACTGCACGAAAGTGCGTTCTATGTACGCCAGATGAGACCGGAACGTGAACGCTAACTCAGGCGACGAACAGCGATGTTTGGTCGATAAGGCGTGAGCGACGGCACAACCGGACGCCGCCGGGGTTCCCCCGGAACGCCCGATGCACCGGTGTCGGTCAAGTAGTCGCGGGCGCCCGGCCGGCGGGGCGCGGAGACTGGCCTCCGCAAGTCGAATCGCGGCGGCGGGGTGAATCTGCGCCGGCTGGTTTGTCTCACTACTGCCGGACTACTTCCCGGCGCTTTTCATAATAGCGCTCCTCGCCCAGCCAGCAGGCCCAGGCGGCCGGCGAGACGGCGCCCTTGGACGCGGTCGTCACCACCGCGAAGCTGCGGACCGTCTCGCCCGCGGGCGAGCGCCACGTCTCCCACAGCCCGGCCACTCCCATCGGTTCGCCCGACGCGAGCGCGATGGCGTAGAGTTGCTTGCTCCGCCCTTCGGTCTTCCACTCGTAGAAGCTGTCGAAAGGGACGAGACAGCGCCGACGAGCGAAAGCGTCGCGGAACACCGGCCTGCTGGGGATGCCCTCGGCCTTGGCGTTGAAGGTGGCGTACGCGAGCTTCGGCTCCTTCGACCAGTACGGCAGCAGGCTCCAACGGGCGACGTCCAGCGTGCGCCGGCCGGACTCGTCCCAGCCGGACGATCACCGAGTCCTGCATCGGCGCGAGATTCCAGCGCGGCGGCAGGTTCGGCGCCGCGCTGGTCGCCCGGGACGGCGAAGCGGATGCGCTGCTCGGCGAAATCGGAGGAGAGGCGGGCGCGTCCACACATACGATTAATCTGGACGCGTCCGCGGACGAGGGCAAGGACGCGGCCCGCGCCCGTCTTCGCCCTTCCCCGTCCAGTCGGAGTTCGCGAGCCGGAAAGGGTCAGGCAGACGCCGCATCTCGGGTCGTTCTTGAGAGCTTCTGAACGAAAACAGAACAGCCCTCTTGTATTCTGTGGCTTTACAGGGCACAGTTTCCATAATGAATCGCTAGGGACTGATCGTGGGCATGACGGCGCGCACCCCCATTGCCGAAGCCGCGCATCCCGGCGGCTTCGTGAAAAGCAAAATTATCGATGCCAACGGCCTGTCGGTGACGGACGCGGCGCAGGCGCTCGGCGTCACGCGACCGGCCTTGTCGAAGCTGCTGAACGGCCGCGCGCATCTGTCGTCAGAAATGGCGCTCCGGATCGAGAAGGCTTTCGGCGTTCCGATGGACACGCTGATGGCGATGCAGAGCAGCTTCGACATCGCGCAGGCCCGCAAGCGGGAAGGGGAGGTGCGTGTGCCTCCCTTCAAGCGCCGCGCGGCGTCGAGCAAGGGGGATTCATGACGGCGCTACTATCCGCGGCACCGGCCGCTGCCTCGCCGCAGCCGGCTTTGCAGTCGGCTGTTTTCGGCGGGCTGCTCTCGGATGAGCGCGAGCTGTCCGCGGCCGCGCTGGCGCTCGGCGCCGCCTCGATCGGCCCGCTGTCCGCGCCGGAAACTGCGCTCGCCAAGGCGGCCGCCGTCGACATCTCGCCGGCCAGGCTCTCGCAAATCCGGGATCTGCTCCATGCGGGTCATGATCCGCTGGGCGAGATCTTCTGCGCGCTCCGCTCGTCGGAGGAGCGCCGCGAAAACGGCGCGACCTATACGCCGGCGTCGATCGTGCAAACGATGGTCGATTGGGCTGCCGGCAGCGCCCGCCCGCCGCGGCGGATCGTTGATCCCGGCGTCGGGTCCGCCCGCTTCCTCGTCCGCGCCGGCGCCGCCTTTCCGAAGGCGGAGCTCGTCGGCATTGATGTCGACCCGCTGGCGGCGCTGCTCGCGCGCGCCAATCTCGCCGCAGCTGGCTTCGCCGGCCGGGCGCGCATCCTGCTGGGGGACTATCGGCGCTTTGCCGATCAGGTCGACGGCCGCACGCTCTACATCGGCAACCCGCCCTATGTGCGGCATCACCAGATTGCGCCGAAATGGAAGGACTGGCTGGCGGCGGAGGCCTCGAAGCTCGGGCTCGCGGCCAGCAAGCTCGCCGGGCTGCACGTCTATTTCTTCCTCGCGACCGCGCGCAGCGCCAAGCCCAAGGATTTCGGGGCCTTCATCACGGCGGCCGAATGGCTCGACGTGAATTATGGCGCGCTCGTGCGCTCCCTCGTGATCGGCGACCTCGGCGGCAAGAGCGTAACGGTCATCGATCCGACCGCGCAGCCCTTCCCGGATGCCGCGACGACGGCCGCGATCACCACCTTTGAAATCGGCGCCAAGCCCGCCTCGGTCTATTTCAAGCGTGTCGACGATCTCGATGCGCTGGGCGATCTCGGCAAGGGGCGCAAGATCAACCGCGACCGCCTCGCGGCCGAGGGCCGCTGGTCGCACCTGACGCATATCACCGAAAAGCCCCCCGAGGGCTATGTCGAGCTGGGCGAGCTGTGCCGCGTTCACCGAGGCACCGTCACCGGCGCGAACGACGTCTGGATTGCCGGCGAGCATAGCAATGGCCTGCCGGACTCCGTGCTGTTCCCTACGGTCACGCGGGCGCGTGAAGTGCTGGAGGCCGGGGGCCTCCTGCACGATTCCAAGCGCCTGCGCTGCGTGATCGACATTCCAACCGATCTCGACGAACTGGAGAAGGCCGAGCGGGATGCGGTGACGAAGTTTCTCAAGATCGCGCGCCGGATGGGCGGCGACAAAGGCTATGTCGCCAGCCACCGCAAGGCCTGGTGGTCGGTCGGCCTGCGCGCGGCCGCGCCGATCATCTCGACCTACATGGCGCGGCGGCCGCCCGGCTTTGTCATCAACAAGGCCGAGGCCCGGCATATCAACGTCGCCCACGGTCTCTACCCGTGCGAGAAGCTGACCGAAGCCGCGAAAAAGGCGCTCGTCGACTATCTGCAGGTCAACATCTCACAGCGCTCGGGCCGCACCTATGCCGGCGGCCTGACGAAATTCGAGCCGCGCGAAATGGAACGGCTGATCGTTCCCGGCCCCGCGCTGTTGGCGGCGGGTATCTCCCTGTGATCGATCCGCCTGTTTGGACTAAGGGTCAGCTCGAAGCCGATCGCGCCAAGGCCAGCGCCGCCTTCTCGAAGGAGCGGCTGGAAGAGCCGCTGGAAGACTACCTTGAGGCCTTCGACGAATATCAGGGCTACGTCGAGGAAGTGCTAGAAACGACAGTCGACCTCTCGGCGCTCGACACCACCGCGCTCGACGTGCTCGGCGATCCGCACTTGCTGGAAGCCTTCCGGTATCTCGCGGCCCCGCCGATCTCGCAGGACGATCTCAAGGTGCTGGCGGATGCGGGCTCGCTGTCGAAGGGCGTCCTGCAGGCCTCTCCCGATCTCGTCCAGCGGCTCGTCGGCGTCGTGCGCCAGGTGCTCGATCGCCGGCGCTTCGCCTGGGTGGTCGAGAACCGCGAGCCGACAGAGGCGGAGCGCAATGCGGCCGTGATGGCCTCGGCCGCGCTCATGGCGGCGAGCCGGACGCAGACGCGCCGGCGCACGCTCGGCAAGGATCAGCAGGAAGCGATGGTGAAGGAGGCGCTGAAGGCGCTCGGCTTCACCGAAGTCGCCTCGCGGCGCATCCCGAACATCTCCCATGCGCCGGCGCCCGGCGAATTCTGCGGGGAGAGCGTGCTCGGCAACCGCAAGGGCGACATCATCGTGCGCCTCTGGGATCACCGCGTGATGCCGATCGAATGCAAGGTGTCGAACTCGTCGACGAATTCGGTTAAGCGCCTCAACAACGATGCCGCCGTGAAGGCGGCGAGCTGGAAGGTGGATTTCGGGCTGCGCCAGGTCGTGCCGAGCGCCGTTCTCGGCGGCGTCTACAAGCTGCACAACCTGCTCGACGCGCAGGACCGCGGCCTGACGATCTTCTGGGCGCATGACCTGCAGCCGCTGACGGACTGGATCGCCAGCACGAAGCCCTGACCGTCAGGGCTTGGGCTTGGCCTCGTATGCCTCCCACAGCTCCTCGAAGAGCTTGCGCAGGGAGAGCTTGCGGCGTGCCGCCTCCATCTTCACGGCGGCCGCCATCGCGGGGGACAGGCTGAAGCCGACAATCTGCCTGTCACGGGGTTTTTCAGGTGCCTTTGCCATGCCGTCGACGTGTCGACGCGTCGACGGCTTCTGTCAAGAGGGGAGGAGAGCGCTTACGCGCTCTCCCCCTCGGCCGCGGCGGATTTCGCCTTGGGCGGAAAGGCCGCGTAGCGCTTCCCGTCGATGATGACGGTGTAGCCGTTGCCCTTGCCGTGCCGGAAGGCCGCGCCGACCTTCTTCAGCTCCTTCACGCCATCCGTCTCGATGCTGTCGAAGGTGTAGAAGGCGGGGGCCTGCTTCTTGATGGTCTTTTCGGTCTTGGTTGTCATCGCTGATCTCCTTCGTTTGAATTTCCCTTTCGGGCATGCCGATCGGGGGTCCCGGTTCCGTGCCGATTGACAGCGCATGGCCGAGCTTCTCGGCATCGGCCAGGACAGCGTGTCTAGGCTGGAGCAGCGAAGCGACCTGCTTCTTTCGACCCTGCGCAGCTATGTCGCGGCAATGGGAGGGCGTCTGCGGCTGATCGCCGAGTTCCCGGGCCGGCCGGCCGTGGACCTGTCCTCGCTTTCGGAGGAGGTGCGCGACAAACCTGCCCGCGGCCCGCGCCGCGGCCCCGCGGCGAAGCGGACCGATCAGTACCCGCCGGCCTGAGCCTTCCGGTCACTGCAACCTTACATCCCCAACTGTGCACATGCGTAATTGTGCACGTGTGGGCTTGCGCAGCCACAGGCCAGGGCCGGTCACCACTGTACGGCAGCGACCGGTCCGCTTTTGATCACTTGAGGCCGCCGGTCATTTGACCGGCGAAGAGCCTTTCTTTGCTTTCGGGACCCCTGACGGGTCCCCGCCGTCAAGCTCAAGCCCCTTCATTGCATTCCGGGGCGGTCCGCCCGGTCTCCCCGACCTTCCGCGCCTTCGGCTTGTGCAGGCCGGGTGATCCCCCTCCGGGCGGCCCGGCCTTGACGCCTTCCCCTCCGCTCATTGCCGCGTGGCTAGTCGGGTTGCATGCGCAACCCGCTTACCAAAAGGAAAAAGGCAAATGCACGCAGATGTCTACGCCGCCATCACCGGCGAGATCGTCGTCGCCCTGGAGCAGGGGGTCCGACCCTGGATGAAGCCATGGGACGCGGCGCACGCGGCCGGTCCGGTGAGCCGACCCTTGCGCGTCCAGGGGAAGCCCTACGGCGGCATCAACGTCGTGATGCTGTGGGCGTCCGCCATGGAGCAGGACTTCACCGCGCCGCTGTGGATGACCTTCCGGCAGGCGAAGGAACTCGGCGCCCACGTCCGCAAGGGCGCAAAAGGAACCCTGGTCGTCTACGCCGACAAGATCACACGCACCGAAGCCGACGAGACGGGCCAGGAGGTCGAGCGGCAGATCCCGTTCATGAAGGGCTATCGCGTCTTCAACGTCGAGCAAATCGAGGGACTCCCGGCGCATTTCTACGCCACGGCGCGGAGGTTCGAGAACGAGGGGCAGCGCGACGCCGACGCCGAGCGCTTTTTCGCCAACACCGGCGTGACCATCCGCCACGGCGGCAATCAGGCCTTCTATGCGACCGGCCCCGACATCGTGCAGATGCCGCCGTTCGAGAGCTTCCGCGACGCCGCCGCCTACTACGCCACGCTGGCGCATGAGTGCACCCACGCGACTCGCCACCCGTCGAGACTGGACCGCGACCTCGGCCGCAAGCGATGGGGCGATCAAGGGTACGCGATGGAGGAAATGGTCGCGGAGCTGTGCGCCGCCTTCCTGTGCGCCGACCTCCAACTGACGCCGCAAATCCGCGACGACCACGCCCCCTATATTGCCGGCTGGCTGAAGGTCCTGAAGGACGACAAGCGGGCGATTTTCACCGCTGCCAGCCACGCGCAGCGGGCCGCCGACTGGCTGCACGGCCTGCAGCCGAAGGAACAGCCGGAGGAGAAGGCCGCAGCTTAGCCGCGGCCCCTTTTCTGGTGAGGCGCACCGCCATGAAGAAACCCGCGACCATCACCATCGACGGCCGGCGCTGTTCGACCTGAAAGAGGACCGCCGCCCGGCATCCGAACGCAGTGCCGCCGGGCGGTATCAGGCGCCGAGCCTGTTCAGCTTGCTGGAGTAAGCCTTTGCGGTCCCTGCCCCAAGTCGGGCGGGACCGCTTCCAGGGGTCGCTGCACGAAAATGCATTTTACGCACGCTAGATGAGAACGAAGCGCTAACCTAGGCGGCAAGCAAGGAGGACTGGCGGCGTAGTGGTCTGAGCTGGTCAGCGGCGGGCTGATGGTCGTTCCAAATGTAGTCTCCTGTCAGACTGATGTGGTCCCAGCCGAGCGGGGCGACGTGCTTCAAAAGCTCAGGCTTCAGGATGGCGCCGCGGGTCTTCAACGCGTCGAAGGCGGGTTCGAGGTAGCGCGTGTTCCAGAGGATGATCGCGGCGATCAGTAGGTTGAGGCCGGAGGCCCGATAGAATTGGTTCTCGAAGCGGCGATCGCGCAGCTCGCCGAGCATATTGAAGAAGAGGGCTCGGGCGAGCGCATGGCGCGCCTCTCCTTTGTTGAGACCGGCATGGGCGCGCCGGCGTAGGTCCAAATTTTTCAGCCAGTCGAGCGTAAACAGCGTGCGCTCAAGCCGGCCCACCTCCCGCAACGCGACGGCGAGCCCATTCTGGCGAGGGTACGCCGCGAGGCGCTTCAACATTGCCGAAGCCGTCACCGTTCCCGAGCGGATTGAGGTCATGAGCCGAAGAAGCTCATCCCAATGCGCCTCGACATGGTCGACATCGATGACGCCCCCGATCAACGGCTCGAGAATGTGCTCCGCCCTTTGCCCGGGCAGCAAATACAGACGACGGTCCTTCAAGTCGCGGAGGCGCGGCGCAAAGCGAAATCCAAAGAAGCGGCACATGCCGAAGACGTGGTCGGTTGCACCGCCCGTATCGGCATAGTGCTCTTCGATATTGAGGCCAGTCTGATGGTAGAGCAGACCGTCGAGGACGTGCGGCGCCTCGCTCGCGGTGGCCGCGATCACCTTGGTGTGGAAGGGATCGAACTGGTCGGACACATGCGTGTAGAAAGTTACCCCCGGCTCATTGCCGTGGCGGGCGTTGATGGCGCCGAGAGCGGCGCCGTGACCGCCAGCGCGGAAATATTGCCCATCGGAGGATGAGGTGACGCCATCGCCCCACACGCGCGCGAGCGGCATGGCGCGATGCGTGTCGATAAGTCTGGCAAGCGCTTGGCCGTAAGCGTCTTCGCGAATGTGCCAGTCGTGGACCCAGGCAAGCTGGCGGAGTGTGACTCCCTGGCAGGTATCGGCCATGCGGGTCAGGCCTAAGTTGATGCCATCGGCGAGCACGGCGGTGAGGAGCGCTGTCCGGTTCTCTGCCGGTCGGCCGTTGCGTTGGTGCGTGAAGCAAGCCGAGAAATCGGTCCAGGCATCGACCTCCAGAAGTAGGTCGGTGATCTTCACGCGCGGCAGCAGATCATAAGCTGCGGCCCTCAGCGCCTTGATCTCCGTTTCCGCCTGGCCACGCAGGGGCGCGATCTTCAGCTCACCTGCGCTCAGGTTAACGTCGGGCAGGTTGCCGGCGCGGGCGAGGCCGGCAACCTCGGCGAGTTCGCGGTCCAGCGACGCGCGGCGAGCCGCAATGTAGCTGGGGAACTCGGGATCCACCTCGACAGGCAGGGGACCTTCGGCTTTCAGGAGCGCAAAGGTGGGCTTTGGGATCAAATAGGCATCGAAATCTCGATATTGGCGGCTGCCCTCCACCCACACGTCGCCGGCGCGTAGGCGGTCGCGCAACTCGGATAGGGCGCATAGTTCGTAAGCGCGTCGGTCGATCGCGCCATCCCGGAATACGAACGACCGCCAAGATCGGCGGACAAATCCGGTGAGTGCTCGCGGCGGCAGGGTGCGTTTACCCGAGCGGTACGTCTCACCAATCACCTCGAGCGCCTTGAGTAGGCTCGCCACCGGGTGGCTGCCCTGGAAGGTGAATGCCGCGAGCAGCGCCGGCGCGAACCGGCGTACGGTCTTGTATTTGCCGATCAATTCAGCCTTTGTGTCGGTCATCTCCGGTTTCGCCAGCACCTCCGCCTCGCTGACGCACGCGACAAAGCGGGACCAGTTCATCCGGCGCTCAATGGCTGCGATCGGGTCGGTGCCGCCGTCGTGCGCTTCGATCACGGCGCGGCAGGCGTTGGTCAGCGCCCGGAGCGGCCCCTGCAGACCCCGCACCGAGCGCAACGTTTTCATCTCGGTGCGCCGCTCGGCACCCCGAGCCAGCATCCCCATGAGCTTGTCGAACATGGCGAGTGTGGCGTCGGTCAGCGCACTCTCCAGCCGAATGGTCGTCGCGGCGAGAACGGCGTAGCGCCGCCGGGGGATGAGTTCGCCAAGGTGCTGGGCCGTCATCTTACAACCCTCGTCGGCGAGTCGATCGAAGGCGTGGGCTGGCACGGCGAGTTCTCGCTCACGGTCGAGCCCCATCTCTCGCACGACTCGCAGCCGCTCGATCAGCGCCAGCATATTGCGTGCTGTCGGCGCTTGCGGTACCCCACGCAACCACGCGATCCAGGTGATCCCGTCGGAACGGCGGGCTAAGAGGCCATCGAGGGCCAAGCGGTGATATTCGCTCAACCCATTGGTTAGGGCGCAATGAATAATGCGCTCAGCCCGCATTCTCGCCTGGCTGACCATGGTCTCGACCACAACGGGTGGCGGCAAGAGGATGCGCCGGTTGCGCAACTCCTCGAGCGCCACCGCGATCAGCCGCGCCAGGGCCGTGACGTTCTGGGCGAGCGGCGTCAGCCAGTTTGTCAGAGCGCGGAACGCAGCCCGATCGAATGACCGGCTCCCAAGCGTACGCGTCCACTCGGCGAGGTGCTGACGACGGGTCTGGTCACGGTGCCCGTAGTCGCTGAACACGTCCGGCGACACGCCGAGCTGTCGGGCGACAAAGGTCACGAGGGGTTCGGGAGGTTTTTCGCCGGCCTCACGCGGCCAGGGTAGCGCAGGTAGCAGAACATAAGCGCAAAGCCGAGCCTCGTCGCGTCGGTTCGCTTCTCGGCGATCAGCGCGAGGTCTTCGGGGCTGAGCGTGTAATGTCGCACGATCGCCCGTTCATCGGTCGGTGGCGCGAGAAGCTGAGCCCAAGCGTCGTCACTCAACAGCCGCCGTCTTGCCATCCCAGCCTCCCTGTTCCCCGGCAAGCTTATGCGAAGGTCAATCGCCTGTCCGCCATTCGGTCCTTTGCCGGGCGACAAGAATACTGTCCGTCATCTCCGGCTTGACAACGGCAATCCGGACAGGTTGATTGGCGGACGGGTTTGCGGACGATGGAGGACAGGCCGTGACGGCGATCGGGTATGCCAGGGTGTCGACGCTCGATCAGGATCTCGCGCTCCAGCTCGACGCCCTGCACGACGCCGGCTGTAGCCGCATTTTCGAGGATCGCGCCTCCGGCGCCAAAGCTGATCGGCCCGGTCTTGCCCAGGCGCTCGCCTATGTCCGCGACGGCGACACGCTCGTGATCTGGAAGTTAGACCGGCTCGGCCGGTCCATGGGCCATCTGATCGAAACCGTAAACGATCTCGAGCGGCGCGGCGTCGGCCTGCGCTCCCTAACCGAAGGCTTCGACACGACGACGCCGGGCGGCCGCCTGATTTTTCACGTCTTCGGAGCGCTCAGCCAATTCGAGCGCGACCTGATCCGCGAACGCACGCGCGCCGGTCTCACAGCGGCGGCAGCGCGCGGGCGCAAGGGCGGCCGTAAGCCTGTGGTCACACCCGACAAACTACGGCGCGCCCGCTCCTTGATCGCGCAGGGACTGAAGGTGCGGGAGGCGGCGGCGCGCCTGAAAGTAGGCAAGACCGCCCTTTACGAAGCGCTTGCCGAGACGGCAGACGAGCCCGTCGTCGCCAGCAGCCCAGCTTAGGTTAGCGCTTTGTTCTCGTCTAGCGTGCGTAAAATGCACTTTCGTGCGGTGACCCCTTCCAGCCCTGGACCCCATCCCGTCAGCGCAGTTCCTTGGTTCGGCCTACGCGGTGCCGTTCCTTCGTCCCGACCTGCCCATGGCAGCGCTGCCACGCGCACCGGCAGTCAAGACTGCCCGCCGGGCACCGCCGGAGGCGGCGCGAAGCGGTCTCGACGGTCGGGAGCATGGCGGCATCCTTTCGTCAAGTCGGGCAGCCAATCGGTCCGGCTGCTGCGGATCGCCACGTAGCGCGACCGATGTCGCCCAGGAATCGGCGTGTACAGCGATGCTGCGGCGGCTGCCCGGCTTTGGTCGGTGTTCGCACTGAACGACCCGCTCTCGCGGCAGGGTGGGTGCGTGCGGTAGGTGTAGCGGCGCGCAAACGAAATGTGGCGGACGCGAGATTCAGGATCCTTTCCGGCGCAGATTGTTTGAGACGGACGC
>JACSRM010000416.1 GCA_014879745.1 Burkholderiaceae bacterium
CTGGCCGTGGTTGCCGCGCGTCGCACTGACGACGCCGCGCACGCCGGGCTCGCGCCGCGCCAGTTCGTGCAGGTAGACAGCGCCGCCGCGCAGCTTGAACGCGCCGACGCGGGTGTGATTCTCGTGCTTGACCCAGGCGCGCGCGCCGAGTGCGGCATCGAGCAGCGGCCAGCGCAGCGTCGGCGTCGGCGCCTGCACCTCGGCGACGATGGCGCGGGCGGAAGCGATTTCTTGCGATGTCAGCAACTGCATGTTCGGTCCTGTCGTCAGGTGGGCACGTCGATCTGCAACCGGCCGCGCGGCGTGTCGAGTTCGATGCCGAATGCGGCCGCGGTGGCATCGTTCGTGAATCGCGCGCCTTCGATGCCGAGCGCATCGAGCGCGGCGCGCAGCGGCGATCCTTCCGGCGCGCGCAGCGTGATCGCCGCGAGCGTCGCGCCGCTCGCGGAGAGCGAATCGGCAGGATGCACCTCGCCCCATTCGATCAGCGTCGGCAGCGCACCGCCGAACAAGCGCGCGCCGTCGTCGCGCACCGCGATGCGCCAGCGCAGTTCGCCGTGCGGCGTCATGCGCGACGCCGGCAGCACGCGCCCGGCGTCTATGCCCTGCGCCGCAAGCGCGGCGAGTGCGGCGTCCAGATCGGCGACGCGCGCAACCCAGGCGACGAGCCGCGGCCCGCTGTCGAGTGCCGCCTGCAGCGCCGGATCGTCGAGACCGAACCAGCGCGCGCGGCCGGGCGGCGGCGCGTCGGCGTCGATCGCGATGATCTCGAAGTAGGCGCGCGCGAAGGCGGCCGTCGCGACGCTGAAGACGCGGTTGTGCGTGCTCATCAGCGCGTGCCGGCCGCCCGAGGCGGGCGTGACGCCGAGCGTCGCCGCGCACCATGCGGCGCCCTCTTCCAGCGTGCGCGCGGCGACGACGAGATGGTCGAGCGCCGCACCTTGCGTCGCGCGCGGATCGTTCATGACAGGGCTCCGGGTTCAGGCACGGGCCGCGACACCGGCATGCGCTTGCCGATGAAGACGGTCGCGATGACCGCGATCGAGAACGCGACCGTCGCCGCATCGAGCCGCTCGCCGAGGATAGGCACCGCGAACAGCAGCGACAGGAACGGTTGCACGAGTTGCACCTGGCTCACGCGCACCATCCCGCCGAGGGCGAGGCCGCGGTACCAGGCGAAGAAGCCGATCCACATCGAAAAGAGCGTGACGTAGGCGAAGCCGGCCCACGCGCCCGGGCGCACGCCGGCTGCCGGCCAGCTCGCGAGCATCAGCGGCAGCGTGACGGGCAGGCTCAGCACGAGCACCCAGCAGATCACGAATTCGGCCGGCTGGCTCGCCGCGAGCCGCCCACCGGCAACGTAGGCGACCGCGGCGCTGGCGACGGCAATCGCGAGCAGGCCATCGGCCGCGCTGAGGCGCCCGCCACCCTGGTGCGCGGCGAAGGCGACGACGAGCGCGCAGCCGCCGACGGCGCACGCCCAGAAGCCGGCCGACGGCCGCTGGCGCAGGTAGATCGCGGCGGCCAGCGCCGTCGCCAGCGGCATCACGCCGGTGACGACAGCGGCGTGGATCGACTCGACATCGCGCAGCGCAAGGCCGAGAAAGAGCGGATAGCCGATCACCGTGCCGGCGGCGCTCACCGCGTACGTCAGCCACTCGTCGCGCCGCGGCCGCCGCGCGCGGGCGGCGGCGAGCACGACGATGCTGAGCAGCCCGGCCATCGCGGCGCGCCCGGCGCTGACGAACAGCGGCGAGAGCTGCGGGTCGCTTGCCGCGCCGACCGCCAGCCGCGTCATCGGCAGCGTCAGCGCGAAGATGACGACGCCGATCAGGCCGAGCCACATGCCGCGCGCTTCGCTGCTCATCGCAACGAGTGTAGGGCCGCGCCGGACCCGACAAGACCCGCGGCAAGACGCCCTGTTGCAAACCCTGCCCACACAGCGCCGCGCGGCATGTGAGAATCGATCCAGCCCATCGACGCAGGCAGGCATGCCGGAATTCGAGCCCACGATCCCCTTCGGCCAACCCGAGTTGATGCGGGTGAGCGGATTCACGCGCTACCTGGACGAGTTGGCGCGCGACGCCCCCGAAGGCGCGCCGTCGACGCGGCTGTCGTCGCTCAGCCCGTCGCTGACGCAGGATCTGATGCGCTTCGAGCAGGGGGGCCGCGAGCCGGACCTGCTCGAAGTGCTGGCCGCCTGCGTGCGCCACGCGCGCAGCATCACGGTGCACCTGCGCTGCCGCGAGAGCGTGCTGCCGCTGTCGGCCTTTCCGCGCGAGCGCGTCGCTCATTGCGCGCTCGACCTGCAGGCGCTGATCGCCTTGCAGCGCGAACCGCTGCCGGTGCTGCAGGTCGAGCCCGCCGTGCTGCGCGCGCCGGGCGACGCGCAGACGGCGCTCGTCGGCGAGGCGCGCCTGTACCAGCCGCTCGCGCCGCTGCTGTGGGCGATCGCGCTGCACGGCGCGCGCGGCGAACTGCTGCCCGAACTGACCGGCGCCGCCGTCTATCGCCTCGCGCCGACTTTCGATCGCGCCGCGCTCGACGTGCACGGCCCGCTCGGCGCGGCGATCGAGCGGCTGCGCCACGACGTCGCGAGCCAGCGCGATATCGCCGGCTGGCCCGAGATGAACAACGAGCGCGCCTGCCGCCTGCTCAATGGCCTGTACCTGCAGGCCGGGCTGATCATCAGCCGCTCGCATCCCGCCGCGCTCGGCGATTCGTGGTTCCGCAGCATGCGCGCGACGCAGTGACGCCGCCCGGGCTGCAGCGCGGGCGGATCAGTGGCGCGGGCGCGAGATCGAGGCCAGCCACCCCAGCAGCGCGGCGTTCACCTCGCGCGGCCGCTCCATCGTCAGCATGTGCCCACAGCGCTCGATGAGCACGAATTCGGCACCGGCGATACCTTCGGCAATCTCGCGCGAGGCGTCGACGCCGGTCACGGCATCGGCATCGCCACACAGCACGAGCGTCGGGCAGCGGATCGCGCCGAGCACGGCGCGGCGGTCG
This sequence comes from Burkholderiaceae bacterium, assembly GCA_014879745.1. Taxonomy (GTDB): domain Bacteria; phylum Pseudomonadota; class Gammaproteobacteria; order Burkholderiales; family Burkholderiaceae_C; genus CAIKUF01. The sequence continues at coordinate 3,010 of JACSRM010000416.1, forward strand.
GCGCGCGCCGCGCTGGCGACATTCTGGCGCACCAGTTCGGCCGCACCGGCACGGCGCAGCATATCGAGGTAAGCGCCGGCCAGCGCGGCGTCGCCGAGCCGGTCGGCGTGGAACGAGAACGGCACGTTGGCAGCGATCATCTCGTCGAAGCGCCCGTCTTCGATCATCGCGAATGCCGCGGCGCGCAAGGCGGCGATCTCGGGCGTATCCGGACGCGCCGTCGTGCCCAGCAGCGCCAGGCCGTGCACGCGCCCGGGCGCCTGCGCAGCCGCCTCCAGCGCGACGATGCCACCCATCGACGCGCCGCACAGCACGAGCGGCCCGGGATGCGCGGCGAGCAGCATCGCGGCCATTGCGGGCAGCGAATCGGCCTTGAAATGCACGTCGCTCACCCGCACGTCATACAAGGGCGCGAGCGCCGCGCATTGCGCGGTCCACATCGCACCGTCGGCGGCGAGGCCGGGGATCAGGATGACAGTCGGCATGGAACGCATTGTCTCCTCCGGGGTCGCACCGGTGGCCCTCTCGAGAAAACGCAGGGCCGCCCCAGGTTTTCTTGCGCCCCCCGCGGGGGGCGGGCCGGGCTTGACCCGCCCCTGGAGGCGCTCACAACGACGTGCGATCCACGACAATGACGATATGACCGAAGTGATCCTGATCCGTCACGGCGAGACCGACTGGAACGTACAGGGACGCTTCCAGGGCCAGATCGACGTGCCGCTGAATGCATTCGGCGAACGCCAGGCCGCGCGCATGGCCGAGCGCCTGGTGCACGAGCACGTCGACGTGCTCTACTGCAGCGACCTGCTGCGCACGCGCCAGACTGCCGCGCCCGCCGAGCGCATGCTGCGCCTTGCCGCCGCGCCGGATGCGGGCTTTCGCGAGCAGCATTTCGGCGTCCTCGAAGGCTTGAGCTTCGACGAGGTGCGCGCCCGCCATCCGGACGAACTCGCGGCCTGGATGCTGCACGACCCGGACTACACCTTGCCCGACGGCGAGAGCGTGCGCCGCTTTCACGCCCGCGTCGTCGGCGCGCTCGAAGCCCTTGCCGCACGGCATGCGGGCCAGCGCCTGGCGGTCGTCACGCATGGCGGTGTGCTCGACATGCTCTACCGTACGGTGCACGGGCTGCCGCTCACCGGCAACCGGCAGTGCGAGATTCCGAATGCCGGCATCAACCGCCTGCGCGCGCAGGGCGGCCGGCTCGAGATCGTCAGCTGGGCCGATGATGCGCATCTGGCCGGGCTGTCGCGCTGACGTGACCGGCACGACGGCAGGAAGCACCGTGCGGCACAGTGCGCCGCGCCAAGGTGCGAACGGGCAGCGCCGATGGGAGGACGCATGATCTCGCTCGGCAAGCGCGCGCAGGGCCTGCGCCTGGAGCGCATCGAAAGCTCGCCGCGCTGGGCGGGAGAGGCATTTCGCAACGTTCACCCGATCGCGCCCGGCCTGCAGGATGCGAGCGTGCCGCGGCCGACGCTGGCCGAATTTCTGTGCGGCGGCGATCGCCGTGTGCCGCGCCGCCCGCTGCCGTCGCTCGACCCGCGCGACGCCTGGGCCCGCAAGCCAGCGACCGGATTGCGCGCGACCTGGCTCGGCCATTCGACGGTGCTGATCGAAATCGACGGCTGGCGCGTGCTGACCGATCCGGTCTGGGGTGCGCGCGCGTCGCCGACGCGGGTCGCCGGACCGAAGCGCTTCCAGCCGGTGCCGGTGCGGCTATCGGCCCTGCCGCCGATCGACCTCGTCGTCGTTTCGCACGATCACTACGATCATCTGGACTATCCGACGATCCGCAAGCTCGCGGCGACCGGCGTGCCCTTCGTCACGTCGCTCGGCGTCGGCGCACACCTCGAAGCCTGGGGCGTAGCATCGCACCGCATCACCGAGCTCGACTGGTGGGAGACGCACCGCGTCGCGGGCACGGACCTGACGGTGACGGCCGCGCCGTCGCAGCACTTCTCGGGCCGCGCGCTGAAGGACCGCAATGCGACGCTGTGGTCTTCGCTCGTCATCCGCGGCGCCCGGCACGCGGTGTTCTTCAGCGGCGACACCGGGCTCACGTCGCAGTACGCCGAGATCCGCGACCGGCTCGGGCCGTTCGATCTCGTGATGCTCGAGGTCGGCGCCTTCCATCCGGCCTGGGGCCATATCCATCTCGGACCGGAGAATGCGCTGAAGGCGCATGCGCTGCTCGGCGGCGGCGCCTTCCTGCCGGTGCACTGGGGCACCTTCAGCCTCGCGCTGCACGCCTGGGACGCGCCGGCGGAGGCCCTGTTTGCGCACGCCGAGCGCAACGCCGCGTCGCGACTCGTGATGCCGCGGCTCGGCGAACCGATCGAACCGGTACACGCGCCGCCCGTGACGCCTTGGTGGCGCGGCGTCGACGAGCGGTCGCGCCGCGGCGCCCGCAACGCCCTCGAATCCGCGCCCGCCGAACCGAGAGCACCCGCCGCCCTGCCTGCGGCGATGCCCTGGCCGCCGGATTGATCGGTCCGGCGCCGCAGGATTGATCTTCAGCCTGCCGTGCAATAAAACGGCAGCCAGGCGTGCAGCCAGGCGGCCGCCGGCAGCCAAGGTCCGGCGAGCGTCAGCGCGGCGCTCGCGAGCAGTGCGGTGCCGGCCACGCGGCGCGCCGCGGGCCGGGCGCTGAAACCGGCAAAGCGCTGGGCGCCGAATGCGGCGAGCGTCATCGCCGGCAGCGTGCCGAGGCCGAAGGCCGCCATCGTCAGCGCGCCAGGCAAGGCGTCGAGCTGCAGCGTCGCGATCAGCAGCACGGTGTAGACGAAGCCGCACGGCATGAAGCCCCAGACCATGCCGAACGCGAACGCGCGCGGCACGGTCGCGACCGGCAGCAGCCGGCGCCCGAGCGGCGCGATGTGAAGCCACACGCGCCGGCCGATGCCGAAACCCCGCTCGCGCACGCGCCCGAACGCGACGAGCGCGCCAAGCAGCAGCACGAGCGCGGCCAGCACGCGCAGCGCGCGGCGCAGATTCTCGCCGTCGAGCAATCCGAGCAGGCCACCGAAGATGCCGCCGAGCAGCAGCCCGGCGAGCGTATACGACGCGACGCGGCCGAGCTGATAGCCGATCAGCAGCCGCGGCCGCGGGCGGCCATCGGCGCCCCTGGCGGTTGCGATGCCGAGCGCGGCCGAGATGCCGCCGCACATCACGAGGCAGTGGCCGCTGGCCGCCAGGCCGAGCAGCAGCGCGGCGCCGAGCGTCAGAACCAGGTTCATTCGCGCGGCCCGTCCGGTCGCGGGGCGTCGCCCGGCGGCGCCGGATCGCCCTCCAGCGGCAGCAGCCCGGGCGATTCCATATCCTCGAACTGATCGTGCTCGACGGCCCAGAAGAAGGCGAATCCGGCGCCGATCAGCACCAGGATCGAGAGCGGAATCAGCACGACGAGGATATTCACGCCGGACGCCCCAGCGGTGCATGCAGCGGCGCGGGCGCCGGCGCCGCCGACGCATCGCGCCCGATGCGCAGTGCGTTCAAGACGACGACGAGCGAGCTGGCCGACATGCCGATCGCGGCCAGCCACGGCGGCACGAAACCGAGCGCCGCCAGCGGCACCGCCGACAGGTTGTAGGCGAGCGCCCAGCGCTGGTTCTGCTGCAGCACGGCGAGCGTCTCGCGCGCGATGGCACGCGCGGCGGGCAGCGCGCCGAGGTTCGCGCCGTCGAGGATCACGTCGCCGGCCGCCTGCGCCAGTTCGGCGCCCGACGCGAGGGCGACGGCGGCGTCGGCGCCGGCCAGCACCGGCGCATCGTTGATGCCGTCGCCGACCGCCAGCACCCGCGCGCCACCGGCGCGCAGCGCGCGCAGCCGCTCGAGCTTCGCCGCCGGGCTCTGGCGCGCGTGCCAGCGCGCGATGCCCAGCCGCGCGGCGACCGCCTCGACCTTCGGCGTGGCGTCGCCGCTCGCGATCTCGATCGCGACCCCGCCCGCGGCAAGCGCGGCCACCGCCTCGCGCGCGCCCGGACGCAGCCGTTCGTCGAGGCGGAAGGCGGCGATCGCGCCGCCTTCGCCGGCGAGGATCACGGCGCCGTCGACGGCCGCGGCGTCGCCGAGCGCGAAGGCCGGGCTGCCGAGGCGGTAGGTGTGGCCGCCGATGTCCGCTTCGAGGCCGCCGCCTTCGATGGTGCGCACCGAATCGGCGCTGCGCAGCGGCAGGCCGGAGGCGGCGTGGGCCAGCGCCTGCGCCACCGGATGGCGGCTGCCGCGCGCGATCGCGGCGGCGAGCGCGAGCGCTTCGTCGCGGTCGTCGGCATCGACGCCAGCGAGCTCCAGATGGGCGTCGGTCAGCGTGCCGGTCTTGTCGAATACCGCATGGCTCGCGAGCGCGAGGTTCTCGATCGCATCGGTGCGAACGACGAATACGCCCTGCGCTGCCAGCACCGCCAGGGCGCGCGTGATCGCGGCCGGCACGGCGAGCGCGAACGCGCACGGGCACGAGACGACGAGCACCGCGAGCGTCGCGTCGAACGCGCGCGCCGGGTCGACCACGCTCCAGGCCGCGGCGCACAGCGCGGCAAGCGTGAGGGTGCGCGCGACGAATCCGGCCGCCGCGCGCTCGCCGGCGCGCGCCAGCCGCGGACGTTCGCTTTGCGCGCGCGCGACGAGCGCCGCGATGCCGGCGAGCGCGGTATCGGCGCCGACCTGGCGCACGCGCAGGATCGCCGGCCCTTCGACGACCATGCTGCCGCCGGTGAGCGCATCGCCGCGGCGCTTCGCGAGCGGCGTCGATTCGCCCGAAAGCAGTGCCTCGTCGACCCGGCAGGCGGCGCTTTCCAGCACGCCGTCGGCCGGCAGCCGCATGCCCTGCGCGACATGCACGCGATCGCCGGGCGCCAGCTCGTGCGCGCCGACCCGCTCGAGCGTGTCGTCGGCGCGATAGCGATCGGCGAAGGCCGGCGCCAGGCGTGCCATCGCATCGGCCAGATGGCCGGCGCGGTGGCGCGCGCGCATTTCCAGGTAGCGCCCGCCGAGCAGCAGGAAGACGAACATCGAGACCGAATCGAAATACACCTCGCCGCCGCCGCGCAGCGCCTGGACGAAGCTCGCCGCGTAGATCAGCGCGACCGCGATCGCGACCGGCACGTCCATGCCGAGCGTGCGCGCACGCAAGCTGCGCCAGGCGCCTTCGAAGAACGGCCGCGCCGAATAGAAGACGACCGGCGTCGCGACGAGCAGGCCGAACCAGCGCATCAGGTCGCGCGTCGCGGCGTCCATCGCCTCGACCGCGCCGAGGTAGAGCGCGCTCGCATACATCATCGCCTGCATCGTGCCGAAGCCGGCGACCGCGAGGCGCTTCTGCGCCGCCCGCACCTCGCGCCGGCGCGCGTCGTCGAGCGCCGCGGCGTCCAGCGGCAGCGCGCCGTAGCCGGTGCGCGCGAGCGCGTGCAGGATCGCGGCGAGCGTCGTGCGCCCCGGATCCCAGACGACGCGCGCCCGCTGCGCGCTCGCGTTGACCTGCACCGAGTGCACGCCGTCGACACTGCCGAGCGCGCGCTCGATGAGCCAGACGCAGGCCGCGCAGCGGATGCCGTCGACCAGCAGCAGCGCTTCGGCTTCGCCGGCACCGGTCGTGCGCACCGCGTGGCGCGCCAGTTCGGGCCGCTGCCAAGCCGCGGCGCTGCGCTGCGCCGCGGCCGGCTCCGGCGCGCGCGGCGGCTTGGCGCTGCGCAGCCGGTAGTAATCCGCGAGGCCGAGCTCGGCGATCCACTCGGCCGCCGCGCGGCAGCCCTGGCAGCACACCGGATGCGCCACGCCGGCGACGACGGCCTGCGGTGGATCGATCGGCAGGCGGTCGCCGCAATGCCAGCAGCTTGCGGCCGGGGCGTTCATGGCGGCGGCTCGCTGCCCTTGGGCTGCGGCTGCGCGAGCGGCATCTTCAGGATCTGCAGGCCGCCGATCGGCAACGGCGGATCGTCATAGCGCTCGGCGACGACGATCAGCCACACGCAGCCGGCAATCGACGCCGCGAAGACCGCCGCGCCGATCCAGACGATGCTCTGGCGATACCACGCGGTATCGCGCGCATCGTCACTCGGGCGGCGCGACGCTGTGGGTGAGCGAGTAGACATAGGCAGCGAGGACGCGCGCATTGGCTTCGCCCAGGCGGTCGTGCCAGGCCGGCATGTGGCCGTTGCGGCCGTCGCGGATCGTCTCCTCGATCGTCGCCTGGCTGCCGCCCCAGAGCCAGATATCGTCGGTCAGGTTGGGCGCGCCGAGCGCCTGGTTGCCCTTGCCGTCGGCGCCGTGGCAGGCGGCGCAGCTGGTCGCGAACAGCTTCTTGCCCTCGGCGGCCTTGAGGATCGAGTCGGCGTCGCGCGGCGGCAGCGACAGGCTCAGCACGTAGGTCGCGAGCGCCGTGATGCCGGCCTGATCGAAGGTCGTGCCCCACGGCGGCATCACGCCCTGGCGGCCGTCGACGATGGAGGCGAGGATCGTCTTGCCGTCGCCACCGTAGAGCCAGTCGCTGTCGCCGAGGTTGGGCGCGCCGATCAGCGGATTGCCGCGCGCATTGCTGCCGTGGCAGGCGGCGCAGTTGTCGGCGAACAGCACGCCGCCGATCGCCCGCGCCTGCGGGTCGCCGGCCATCGCTTCGATCGTCATGCCGGCAAAGCGCTGCATCACCGGATCGAGCCGCTCGTTGTTGGCCGCCGTCTCGCGCGCCAGCTGGCCGTGCGAAGTCCATCCCAGGCGGCCGGGGGAATCGCCGAACCCCGGATAGAGGATCAGGTAGCCGAATGCAGCGATGAACATCGCGAACGAGATCGCGAGCCACCAGCGCGGCAACGGGCGCATGCCTTCGCGGATCACGCCGTGCGCCCAGACGTGCCCGGTCGTGCCGTCGGCGAGGGTCGGAATCTTGGCGCGCGGCCCCCACAGGAAGAGGAAGAACGAGATGCCGAGGTTGAAGACGACCAGGGACATCACCCACCACGACCAGAAGCTGCTCATCGCCGATCTCCCCCGGCCGTGCCGGCGCCGTCGTCGTCGTCATCCTCGAGCGGCAGGCGCGCGAGTGCGTCGAAGCTGTGTTTGTGACGCGGCAGCCAGGCCCAGATCCAGATGCCGATGAAGGTGAGCATCATGACGATGATGAAGATGCCCGCGACGGTGCCCCAGATCGGATTCATCGCGCACCTCCTTCGGCCGGTGCGGACGCGGCGGCCGCCGCGGCCCGCGGCACGTTGTCGACGCCCAGCCCCTGCAGGTAGGCGACCAGCGCATCCAGCTCGGTCTTGCCCTCGACGGCCTTCGGCGCGCCGTCGATATCGGCATCGGTATACGGGTCGCCGAGCCCGCGCAGCACGCGCATGCGCGCCTGCAGATCCACGCCGTCGATCGCCGCGTGCGCGAGCCAGGGGTAGTTGGGCATATTCGATTCGGGGACCATGCTGCGCGGTGCGATCAGATGGTGGCGCTGCCAGGCGTCCGAATATTTGCCGCCGATGCGCGCCAGATCCGGTCCGGTGCGCTTGGAGCCCCACTGGAACGGGCGGTCGTAGACCGATTCCGACGCGGTCGAGAAAGGCCCGTAGCGCTGGGTCTCGAAGCGCAGCGCGCGGATCATCTGCGAGTGGCACAGGTAGCAGCCTTCGCGCACATAGATGTCGCGTCCGGCCAGCCGCAGCGGGTCGTAGGGCTTGATACCCTCGGCCGGCTGCACCTTGTTGGCCTCCATGTACAGCGGCGTGATCTCGGCCAGGCCGCCGATCGAGACCATCACCGCGGTCGCGATGCCCAGCGCCCAGGCGTGCTTCTCGATAAATTCGAAGTGTCGGTAAGCCATCGCGCAGCTCCTCAACCGGCGGCCGGCAGCGGCGGCGGCATCTGCTCGGCGACCGGTTCCGGGATCGGCACCGGGATCGGCAGGATGATCTTCTTGCGCGCGTCGGCGGCGGTATACCAGAGGTTCCACGCCATCACCCACATGCCGAGCCAGATCAGCACGCCGCCGAACCAGCGGAAGATGTAGAGCGGCTTGATCGCGACCAGACTATCGATGAACGAGTGCGCCAGCGCGCCGTCCGGATTCGTCGCCCGCCACATCATGCCCTCGGTCACGCCCGCGCCCCACATCGCGATCACGTAGAACAGCGTGCCCGAGAGGTGCAGCCAGAAGTGCAGCTCCATGCCGGCGCGCGAATGCATCGCCGGGCGGCCGAGCGCGCGCGGCGCCATCGCATAGAGCGACCCGATCGTGATCATCGCGACCCAGCCGAGCGAGCCGGAGTGGACGTGCGCGATCGTCCAGTCGGTATAGTGCGACAGCGAGTTGACGGTCTTGATCGCCATCATCGAGCCCTCGAAGGTCGACGCGGCGTAGAAGACGAGCGCGAGCACCATGAATTTGGCGGCCGGATCCTCCTTCAGCCGGTGCCACGAGCCGTTGAAGGTCAAGAGCCCGTTCGCCGCCGAACCCCAGCTCGGCATCAGCAGCACGAGCGAGAACGCCATGCCGACCGACTGCACCCAGTCGGGCAGCGCGGTATACATCAGGTGGTGCGATCCGGCCCACATGTAGACCGAGATCAGGGCCCAGAAATTGACGATCGAGAAGCGGTAGCTCCACAGCGGCTGCTGGGCCTGGCGCGGCACGAAGTAATACATCATGCCGAGGAAGCCGGCGGTGAGGAAGAACGCCACCGCGTTGTGCCCGTACCACCACTGCGCCATCGCGTCGACCGCGCCGGAGTAGATCGGGTACGACTTGGTCCACGATACCGGCACCGCGAGGTTGTTGATGATGTGCAGCAGCCCGACGGCGATGATGAAGGCGCCGTAGTACCAGTTCGAGACGTAGATATGCCGGATGCGGCGCCGCGCCAGCGTCGCGAAGAACACCACGCCGAAGCTGACCCAGACGACCGCGATCAGGATGTCGATCCACCATTCGGGCTCGGCGTATTCCTTGCTCTGCGTGAGGCCGAGCGGCATCGACACCATCGCCAGCACGCAGATCAGCTGCCAGCCCCAGAAGGTGAGCGCGGCCAGCCTTCCCAACGCGAGCCGCGCGTGCGCGGTACGCTGCACGGTGTAGTAGCACGTTCCCATCAGCGCCGAGCCGCCGAACGCGAAGATCACGCCGAACGTGTGCGCCGGGCGCAGCTTGCTGAACGTGAGGAACGGGATATCCAGGTTCCAGAACGGCCACGCCAGTTCGGCGGCGAGGTACATGCCGACCAGCATGCCGATGAT
>JACSRM010000271.1 GCA_014879745.1 Burkholderiaceae bacterium
ACGTCGACCCGGAACGGCGCGCGCAGCGCGAGGCTCGTGACGAAGGCGCCGCCGATCAGCAGCAGCACGGCGCCGTATATCAGCACCCGCGGCCGCAGCACACGGCGCAGCGTGAGCGTGCCGCCGTCCTGCAGGCTGCGCTGGGTCGCGTAGCGGATCAGCCCGCGCGGATAGCTCATGCGGTCCATCACGCCGTTGCAGACGTCGATGCACGCCGCACAGCCGATGCATTCGTACTGCAGCCCCTTGCGGATGTCGATGCCGGTCGGGCAGACCTGCACGCACAGCGAGCAGTCGACGCAGTCGCCCTTCGCGAGCGCCGCCGCGTCGGCGCCGCGCGCACGGGCGCCGCGCGGTTCGCCGCGCCGCTCGTCATAGCTGATGATCAGCGTGTCGCGGTCGAACATCGCGCTCTGGAAGCGCGCATATGGGCACATGTACTTGCACACCTGCTCGCGCATGAAGCCCGCGTTGCCGTAGGTCGCGAAGCCGTAGAACAGGATCCAGAACGTCTCCCACGGCCCGACGCCCGAACCCAGCACGCCGCTCGCGAGACTGCGGATCGGCGTGAAGTAGCCGACGAAGGTGAAGCCGGTCCACAGCCCGATCGCGATCCAGATCAGGTGCTTGCCGCCGCGGCGCAGCAGCTTGTTCGCGTTCCATGCGGAACGGTCGAGCCGGATGCGCGCCGGGCGATCGCCTTCGAAGCGATGCTCGACCCACATGAAGATCTCGGTGTAGACCGTCTGCGGGCAGGCGTAGCCGCACCACAGCCGGCCGGCGACTGCGGTGAACAAGAAGAGCCCGTAGGCGGACAGGATCAGGAGGCCCGTCAGGTAGATGAAGTCCTGCGGGTAGAGGACGAGATCGAAGATGTAGAAGCGCCGCGCCGCGAGGTCGAACAGCACCGCCGGGCGGTCGTTCCACTTCAGCCACGGCAGGCCGTAGAAGACAAGCTGCGTCGCCCACACCAGGGCCCAGCGCCAGGCGGCGAACCAGCCGTGCACGGCACGCGCATGGATCGTCCCCTCGCTCGCATACATCGACACCACCGCCGCCGATTCGGCAGCGATCGGGATCGTGCTCCGCTCGTCGGGCACCAATGCCGGGCTAGCGCGCCGCGGACGCCGCCGGCGCCGCCGCCGCGACACCCGCAGCCCCACCACGCGACAGACTCCACACATAGGCGGCGAGGACGCGGATCTGTTCGTCGCCGAGGCGGGTCTTCTGCGCCGGCATCGAGTTCTGCCAGCCGTTGGTGATGGTGCGCACGATCAGGTCCTCGCCCCAGCCGTGCAGCCAGATGCGGTCGGTCAGGTTCGGCGCACCGAGCGCGGTGTTGCCCTTGCCGTCCGCGCCGTGGCACGCCGCGCAGACGACGAACTTCGGCTTGCCGAGCTGGGCTGCGATCTTGTCGTGCGGACTGCCGGACAGGCTCAGCACGTAGTTCGCGACGTTCTTCACGTCCTCGGCCGAGCCGACCGCCTCGGCCATCGGCGGCATGATGCCTTCGCGGCCGTCGGTGATCGTCGTGATGATGTCCTCGGGTGTCCCGCCCCACAGCCAGTCGCCATCGGTCAGGTTCGGAAAGCCGAGCCCGCCGCGTGCGTCCGAGCCGTGACAGGTCGAGCAGTTGTTGGCGAACAGCCGCTCGCCGATCGCGTGCGCCTGCGGGTCGGCGGCGAGCTTCTCGATAGTCATCGCGCCAAAGCGCGCGAACATCGGTGCCAGTTCGGCCGCCGCGCGCTCGCGCTCGCGTTCGTACTGGCCGACCGAGGTCCAGCCGAGCGCACCCGCCTTCGCGCCAAGACCGGGATAGAGCGCGAGATAGATCGCGGCGAACACGACCGTGATCACGAACAGCCACATCCACCAGCGCGGCAGCGGATTGTTCAGCTCGCGCAGGTCGCCGTCCCAGACGTGACCGGTCGTGTTGTCGCCTGCCATCACCTTGCGCCGGCTGGCGAAGATCAGCAGCGCGAGGCAGCCGAGCAGCGAAACGACCGTCACGCCGCCGACGAACAGCGACCAGCCGAAATGGTCGAAGTCACTCATGGCGGTCTCCGGCGATCGGCTCGTC
>JACSRM010000037.1 GCA_014879745.1 Burkholderiaceae bacterium
GCAGATGATCTCGGGCATCGACGTCATCATGTACCAGCCCGACGAGGAGCTGAAGAAGCTCGCGCGGCGTGCGATCGAGCTGGGCGTCGACGAGATCATCGCTTTCAGCCCCGAATGGAAGGTCGTCGAGGAGGCGCTGAAGAAGTCGCCCAAGGGCGGCGAGTGGCTCGCCTCGCTGTCGCTCGCGAAGGAGCCCTGGTTCAATGTCTCGACCGGCACCGGCTGGTTCCACCACGACCGCTCGTGGAACGACCAGATGAACGTGCCGCTGTCGGGCATCGCGACTTATATCGGCAAGTTGAAGCAAGGCGTCTCGATCGACCGCCCGACCGAGAAGGTGCGCGCCGAGCGCGACCGCATCACGGCCGAATACCGCGCGCTGATCGACAAGCCCGAGGATCTGAAGCAGTTCGACGAACTGCTCGGCTGCGCGAAGACCGTCTTCCCGTACGTCGAGAACCATCTGTTCTACGTCGAGCACTGGTTCCACTCGGTGTTCTGGAACAAGATGCGCGAGGTCGCCGCGATCATGAAGGAGCACGGCGTCATCAACGACGTCGAGGACGTCTGGCTGCTGCGCCGCGACGAGGTGAAGTCCGCGCTGTGGGACATCGTCACCGCCTGGGCGACCGGCGTCACGCCGCGCGGCACGGCGACCTGGCCGGCCGAGATCGAATGGCGCAAGGGCGTGATGGCGAAATTCAAGGAGTGGAGCGCGCCGCCGGCAATCGGCACCGCGCCCGAGGTGATCCAGGAGCCGTTCACGATCGTGCTGTGGGGCGTGACGAACAAGTCGCTCGCCGACTGGGCGTCGGTGCAGGAAGTCGGCGACCCCGACACGATCACCGAGCTGAAGGGTTTCGCTGGCAGCCCCGGCATCGTCGAAGGCAAGGCGCGCGTGTGCCGCACGGTCGGCGAGGTCGGCGAACTGCGCGAAGGCGAGATTCTCGTCGCGCCGACGACATCGCCGTCGTGGGCGCCGGCGTTCGCCAAGATCGGCGCCTGCATCACCGACGTCGGCGGCGTCATGAGCCACGCCGCGATCGTCTGCCGCGAGTACGGCATGCCGGCCGTCGTCGGCACCGGCCACGCGACCAAGGTCATCAAGACCGGCATGACGATCCGTGTCGACGGCTCGACCGGCGCGGTGAGCATCGCCCGCTGAGACAGCGATGGGCGCATCGATGCAACCGATGCAGGCGGCTGCGGTCGCGGGCGCCAGTGCGTCCGGGCCGCTCGTCGTCTGGTTCGAGGACTGCCGCAAGGAGTCGGTGCCGCTGGTCGGCGGCAAGTGCTCGTCGCTCGGCGAGCTGATCCACGCCGGCGTTCGCGTGCCGCCCGGCTTCGCGCTGACGACCGCCGGCTTTCGCCGCTTCATGGCCGATGCCGGCATCGCGCGCGAGGTCGCCTCGATCCTCGCCGGCATCGACATGCAGGACCTCGACGCGCTCGAGGCGGCGAGCCAGCGCATCCGCGCGATGATCGAGACGCACGATTTCGCGCGCGATATCGAGGACGAGGTCGCCGAGTGCTACCGCAAGCTGTCGCTGCGCTGCGGCCTGCCGGCGGCGCCGGTCGCGGTGCGATCCAGCGCGACCGCCGAGGACCTCGAGGACGCGAGTTTCGCCGGCCAGCAGGACACCTACCTCTGGGTGCGCGGCATCGACGAGGTGCTGCACCACATGCGCAAGTGCATCTCGAGCCTGTATACCGCGCGCGCGATCGACTACCGCCTGAAGCACGGCTTCGACGACGAGCAGCTCGCGATCAGCGTCGGCGTGCAGAAGATGGCCAACGCCTATACCGCCGGCGTGATGTTCACGATCCACCCCGCCAACGGCGACCGCTCGGTGATCGTCATCGACTCCAACTTCGGCTTCGGCGAATCGGTCGTCTCGGGCGAGGTCACGCCCGACAACTTCGTCGTCAACAAGGTCACGCTCGACATCATCGACCGCACGATCTCGCAAAAGCTCGTCTGCGTCACCGTCGACCGCAAGACGCAGACCTCGCAGACGACCGACGTGCCGCTCGAGCGCCAGCGCGTGCAGTCGCTGATCGACGACGAGATCACCGAACT
>JACSRM010000036.1 GCA_014879745.1 Burkholderiaceae bacterium
TCGACGACGCCGGTCTTCGCGACCGCCTGCGCGGCGTCGGCCATGCCGACCGGCGTTGCGCCGGCCACCGTCCACGGGCCGGCCAGGGCGTCCGCCGTCATCCAGCCGTCGAGGACGTGCAGGTAGTACTTGTCGCCGAGCCCGCCCTGCAGGATCAGCGCGTGGGTGTTGATGACGCGCTGGAAGCGGCTGTGGCCCGGCACCGCCTTCAGCACCGGCGTGCCGTCGATCGGCACCAGGATCGCGGGCGTCTCGCTGACGACGACCTTCGGCGGCGTGTTCTGCACCTGCACCGTCGGCGGCTTGACGCCGTCGAGGGCGAGCGACGAAGTGAGGCGATCGAGCGAGATCGTTCGCACGTCGCGCGCGACGGCCTCCTGCAGCGTCGCGCTGTAGGCCGCGCCGCGATCCGGCAGCGTCGGGAAGTCGCTCTTCGTGATCTGCATATCCTCGAAGACGACGGTGCGCGCGACCTTGTCGACCTGCGTGCGCGCGTTGGCGAACAGCACGCCGAAGCTCTCCTGCTTGGCGCCCTTTGGATGGATCGCGAGCGCGGCGCGGAACTCGATGCGGTTGCCGACCCAGCTGCTCACCTGCGGCTGGTACATCAATACCGTCGCGTTGCTCAGGTTCACTTGCCGCGGCCAGGGGTCGGCGGGCAGCGGCGCTGCCTTGGCCGCCGGCGCCGGCGCCTGGGCCGCGACAAGCCCCGGCAGCGATTGCATGCAGGCGCCGATCAGCAGGGCGCACAAAGAGGTGGTCGAGATTCTCATGGCAGGGCCGCCGCCAGGGCGATGAAATGCGAGGGGGGAGATTTTGGCACCGGCGACCGGCACCAGCATGAAGCCGGCGTGAAAGCGATAGCCTGCCCGCGCTGCCCGCGCGCCGAGGGATCAGCCCAGGCGCGCCTTCAGCAGCGCGCTCGCCTGCGCCGGGTTGGCCTTGCCCTTGCTCGCCTTCATGACCTGGCCGACGAGCGCGTTGAACGCCTTGTCCTTGCCGCCGCGGTATTCGTCGACCGACTTCGGATTCGCCGCGATCACGGCGTCGATGATCGCCTCGAGCGCGTCGGCGTCCGACATCTGCTTCAGCCCGGCGGACTCGATCACCGCGTCGACGTCGGCGGCGCCGCCCCACAGCGCGTCGAACACCTGGCGCGCGCCGGCATTCGAGATCGTGCCGTCGGCGATGCGCCGGATCATCGCGGCCAGCAGCGCCGCGGCGACCGGGCAGTCCTCGATCGTCCTCGCCTCGAGGTTCAGCCGGCGCGAGACCTCGCCCATCAGCCAGTTCGCCGCCAGTTTGGGCTCGCCGCAGGCGGCGGCGACGGCCTCGAAGTAGGCGGCGAGCGCCTTGCTCTGCGTCATCAGCGACGCATCGTATTCGGGCAGGCCGTAGCTCGCGACGAAGCGCTCGGCCATCGCGCGCGGCAGCTCGGGCATCGCGGCGCGCACCTCGTCGATCCATTGCGGCGCGATGACGAGCGGCGGCAGGTCGGGGTCGGGGAAGTAGCGGTAGTCGTGCGCGTCTTCCTTCGTGCGCATCGTGCGCGTCTCGCCGATCGCCGGGTCGAACAGCACGGTCGCCTGCTTCACGCTGCGGCCGTCCTCGATCAGCGCGATCTGCCACTGCACCTCGAAGTCGATCGCCTGCTGCAGGAACTTGAAGCTGTTGAGGTTCTTCACCTCGCGCCGGGTGCCGAACGGCGCGCCGGGGCGGCGCACCGAGACGTTGGCGTCGCAGCGAAACGACCCCTCCTGCATGTTGCCGTCGCAGATGTCGAGCCAGACGACGAGCGCGTGCAGCGCGCGCGCGTAGGCGACCGCCTCGGCGCTCGATCGCATGTCGGGCTCGGTGACGATCTCGAGCAGCGGCGTGCCGGCGCGATTGAGGTCGATGCCGGTCTGTCCGGCGTAGTCTTCGTGCAGCGACTTGCCGGCGTCCTCCTCGAGGTGGGCGCGCGTCAGGTGGACCTTGTGCAGCGCGTCGCCGACATAGAACTCGACCGCACCGCCCTGCACGACCGGCGTCTCGTACTGGCTGATCTGGTAGCCCTTGGGCAGGTCGGG
>JACSRM010000232.1 GCA_014879745.1 Burkholderiaceae bacterium
CGGTGGACGCGAACGCTGTGGCCGAGCGGCGCGAAGTCGGCATAGCCGCGCACGTCGATCGCATGCTGCGGGCAGGCCTTGACGCACGAGTAGCACTCCCAGCACATGCTCGGCTCGAGGTTGTAGGCGCGCCGGTACGTCTTGTCGATGTGCATGATGTCGGACGGACAGATGTCGACGCAGTGTCCGCATCCGTCGCACCTTGTCATGTAGACGAAGGTAGGCATGGTCTCTGGGCTCCTTGTACGGTCCGGTGAAGCGCGCGGGCTGGCGGCCGTTTCGATTCAATAGTGGCGCGGGGCTTCGCGCTTGATGCCGAGGCCCATATTCATCGGCGCGTCGCGCAGCAGTTCCATCGAGTGGCGCTTCTGCTGCTCGGGGTCGTCGCGGGTCTGGGTCGGCAGGTTCTCGGCCGTGCCGTCGGCCTCGCAGATGCGTTTCTCGTACGCGGCGGCCGGCTTGAAGAACATGTGTGCGAATTTCGACCACGGCACGCCGGCGAACAGCACCGTCGTCGCCAGGATGTAGAGCACGAAGAAGGTACCGGCCGCGGCGCTGCCGATCGTCTGCAGCCAGCCCCAGATCAGGCCGAGCGTCGCACTCGCCAACAGCGACAGGACGAACAGGTCGGCGCGCATCAGGCGCAGCGCGCGTCCGCCCTCGGCGGCGACATCGACGCGGATGAAGAACCAGAACCAGGCGCCGCCGGCGACGATCATCAGCGCGCCGATCCACCACAGCGCGGCGACGATCGCGGGTGTCGGCGTCGCCGTCGTCGGATAGCAGAAGACCATGAGGGCGGTCGTCGCGGCGTACAACACGAAGCCGTACATGCCGAGCAGGTGCGCGATGCGGCGGCGCTGGTTGCAGAACTCGCCTGACGCGAGGACGTCGACGGCGAGCGTCTTGACCGCGATCGACATCTTCTCGCCGCCGCCGAGCGGGCGTGCTCCGCGGCTCCTGGCGTTGCGCATATTCTCGAAGAAGTAGCGCGCGCTGCCCTTGTGGACGACGTCGAACAGCGTGCCGACGACGACGAGCAGGATCATCAGGATGACATACCACTGCATCGCCGCAGGGGGGACGGAGGCCGAGATCTCGGCAAACGGATTGCTGGTGAACATCGACTCCTCCATGCGCCGAGACGGGGCCCGCGCGTGCGATCCAATCCAATCGGTGAGGCGGCCCTGGCGCCTCGCGGCCGATGCTACCGGCGGCCAACGCGCCCGCAGGCAAAAAGTATCTATGCCTCCATAAGCGGAACTGATCGTGCCGCGATGTACTTCGAAAGACCATGGGGACAGACGCAATTGACCCTGCCGTGCAATTGAGGGACGATGCAGATTGCGAGGGCGCGGCGTCATTGACTCGCGTCAATCGCCCGAACCCCGGCCCGGCCTGCAAACGCGAGCTCCAGCGAACGCACCCGGTGCCACGCGGTTTGACGTGAAGGACCAACGCAGCATGGACTCCAGCAAGATCAGTATCGTCGTCGTCTCGGGGACGCGCGAGCGGCTGCAGATGGCGGCCATGGTCGCTTCGGTCGGCGCGGTCAGCGGCAACGACGTGACCGTCTTTCTGTCGATGAATTCGCTCGCCTTGTTCGTCGAGGGCAGCGACGAGACGCCGCCGGCCGAAGGGTCGTTCGGCCGAATGATGGAAGGCAAGAAGATTCCCGGCTTTCGAACCCTGATCGAGCAGGCGGTGCAGCTCGGCGACGCCAAGGTATTTCCGTGTTCGATGGCGATGGACGTGCTCGAGATCGCGAGCGACATGCTGCCGTCGTATTTCGGCGCGCCGCTCGGGCTGACCAAGTTCCTGCACGATGCGAAGGGGTCGCAGGTCTTCACTTTCTAGGGGTGGTGCGAGGCATGGCAGAAAAGAAGGTGATCGACGCCCGCGGCAGCTTCTGCCCCGGCCCGCTGATGGAGCTGATCGGCTGGATCAAGCTCGCCGAGATCGGCGACGAGCTCGAACTGCTGTCGACCGACAAGGGCTCGGCCGACGACGTCCCCGAATGGGTGAAGAAGGTCGGCCACGAGTACCTCGGCTCGCGCGAGGAGGCCGGCGTCTGGCACATCTCGGTTCGGAAGACCAAATAGCCCGGCAGCGGCGTGTCTGCCTTCAAGAACAAGGAGTGGCAATGAAGATCCTGATCATCGGCGGCGGCATGGGCGGCACGATCCTCGCGAACAACCTGGCGCGCAGGCTGACGCCCGAGCTGCGATCGGGCAAGGTGAGCATCACGATGCTCACCGCCTCCGACAAGCACATGTACCAGCCGGGGCTGCTCTACCTCGCGTTCGGCCGCGTGACGCCCGACGAGCTGTACAAGGATCAGGCCTCGCTGCTCGAGCCCGGCATCGCGCTGCACGTCGATCCGGCCGAGGAGTTTCTGCTCGACGACAACAAGGTCAAGACCAAGAGCGGCAAGACCTTCGACTACGACGTGCTCGCGATCGCGACCGGCTCGCGCGCCGCGCCGGAGCTGATCCCCGGCCTCGCCGAGAACTCGCAGACCTTCTACACCGAGGAGACGGCGCTCGCGATGTTTCGCGCGCTGCGCGAGTTCCAGGGCGGGCGCGTCGTCGTCGCCGTCGGCGTGCCGCACAAGTGCCCGATGGCGCCGCTCGAGATCACCTTCATGCTGCACGACTACTTCAAGGATCGCGGCCTCGGCGACAAGGTCAAGCTGCACTACACCTATCCGATCGGGCGCATCCATTCGCTCGAGAACGTCGCCAAGTGGGCGGCGCCGGAGTTCGACCGCCTCGGCATCACGTATGAGACGCTCTTCAACCTGAAGGAGGTCGACGGCGCGAAGAAGGTCATCCGCGGCGAGGAGGGCGGCGAGACGCCGTACGACCTGCTCGTCTCGATCCCGGCGCACCGCGGCATGGAAGTGATCGAGAAGAACAAGCTCGGCGCCGGCGGCTGGATTCCGACCCATCGCCAGCAGCTCAACATGGAGGGCCGCAGCAACGTCTTCGTGCTCGGCGATACGACAAACCTGCCGATCAGCAAGGCCGGATCGACGGCGCACTTCGAGGCCGACACGCTCGGCGAGAACATCGCCGCAATGATCAAGCTCGGCGCGCCGGTGCGCGACTACGACGGCAAGGTCTTCTGCTTCATCGAGGCCGGCAAGGACCGCGCGACCTACGCGATGTTCGACTACCTGAACCCGCCCGACCCGAAGCCGCCGACCAAGGCGGTGCACTGGTTCAAGATGGCCTACAACAAGCTGTACTGGACTTCGGCGCGCGGCCTGCTGTGAAGGAGCCGACATGAACGCACAACCGGAATCGGCCCGTGCGGTCGATGACAGGGTCGATGTCAAGGTCGATGCCGAGGTCGAGCGCGTGATCGCCGCCGCGCGCGATGCGCTGAGCGACGAGATGGTCGGCCGCCTCGCGTCCTCCGCGAGCAGCACGATGGAACTGCTCGACCAGGTCAACCGCGCCGGACTCGCACGCGCGATCCCGGCGCTGACCGAACTCGTCAACAACGGCGATCTGGACCGGCTCGCCAAGCTGGCGCGCGTATGGGGCGCGTCGGAGGACGCGCTGACCGACGAGATGGTCGGCCGCCTGACGCAGGCGGTCGGCGACGGCCTCGCGCTGATGGATCAGATCAACCGCGCCGGGCTCGGCCGCGCGATCCCGGCGATCGCCGAGATGGTCAATAACGGCGATCTGGATCGCCTCGTCAAGCTCGCGCGCGTCGTCGGCTCGGCCGAGGATGCGCTCAGCGACGAGATGATCGGGCGGCTGACGGGCACCGTTGCCAACGGCCTTTCTCTGCTCGACCGCTTCAGCCGCGGTGGCGCGGAGCAGGTCGTCCAGATGCTCGAGAGCCTGCAAAGCAGCGGCTCGCTCGAGCGCATCGCGACGATGCTGCCACGCCTCGAGAAGCGGCTGACGATGGTGCAGGAGACGCTCGAGTCGATCGACGCCGCGGCCGCCGCGAGCCGATCGGCGCCGCCGTCGGCCGGCGGCTTCGGCGGGCTGTGGGGGATGCTGCGCGACCCCGAGGCGCAGGATACGCTGCGCTTCATGCTGAGCGTCGGCAAGCAGCTGCGCAAGGACCTCGGCAAGGCCGGGTAGCAAAGGCAGGCACCCGCGGCGCCGCGCGCCGCGCGGGCGCTTTCAGTCCGGCACCGGCCGCACCTCGAAGCGCAGCGCTTCGAGGTCGGCGAGCATCCAGGTCGCCGGGCCGCCGAGCGCCGCGACCGTCCCCGGGTTGAGCAGCCAGGTCTTGCCGCCCTTGATATTGGGCTGCTGCGCGATCGACGCCTCGTGCAAGTGGCCGCAGCAGACGATGTCGTAGTCGCCGGTGCAGGCGATGCCTTTCGCATAGTGCGGATAGTGCGTCGCGAACAGGCTGCGGCCGCCGAGCGTCAGGATGGCATCGGCGCCGTGGTAGGTGACGAGCCCGCCCGACTCGCGGCACAAGCCCCACAGCGCCTGCGCGTCGCCGAGGTTGTTGCCGTGCACCAGGTGCACCGGCAGGCCGATCGCGAGCAACGGGCGCAGCGTCATCGCGCCGATCAGGTCGCCGCAGTGCAGCACCGCCTGCGCGCCGGCGCGCTGCCCGGCCCGGACCGCGGCGGCGAGCATCGGCGCGCGGTCGTGGCTGTCGGAGACAATGCAAAGCTTCATGCGCTGGTGGCGGAAATCGCGGACGCCGAAGTATCGCAAGGCGGCGTGCATGCCGCATAGCCCGAACGGGTTAGCCCAGCCACCCCTTCGCGGGAATGGACTTCGGGCCGGCGCTGCGGGCTAATCGGCGCGACGGCACATCGCGGCGGATCGGGATCGGCGCCCGGGAGGCGCCATGAGCCGCGAAAGACGGGCCCCGCGCAGCGGGGATCGAAGCGAGCGAGTACGGCCAGGCGCCGACGCCAAGGCGCAGCGAGTGGCTCGACCCATCGGAGGCGCTGCATGAGCGATGCATTGAACTATCTCGTCAAGGCGCGGCCCGAAGCAATGGGCCACTATTTCGCCTTCCTGAAGGACTGCGGCAGGCACCTCGACCCGAAGACGCGCGCGCTGATCTCGCTCATCACCAAGGTCCACGCCCAGACCGAGCGCGGCTTTCGCCAGTACCTCGCGCGCGCGCTGCGCGAAGGCTGCACGCCGGCCGAGGTGCTCGACGCGCTGCTGATGGCGTTCCCGGCGCTCGGCCTCGCGCGCATCGTCTGGGCGGTCGACATCATCCTCGCGCTGGGCCTGCCCGGGTTCCAGCCCGCCGCGCTCGGTGCCGAAGGCGTCTGGCACGACGTGCTCGCGACCAAGGGCTTCGGCGTCGGCGAGACGCGGCGCGTCGAGTGCGACGGCCGCGCCGTGTTCGTCCATCGCCGCACGCGCGGCGCGAGCGGCTGGCGCGTCTTCGACAGCCGCTGCCCGCACCAGGCGACCGACATCCCCGCCGCCGCGCTCGACGGCTCGACGCTGACCTGCCCGAAGCACCAATGGGCGTTCGACATCCGCAGCGGCGAGTGCATCCGCATCGGCGACCGGCCGTTGACGCAGTGGGAATGCAAGGCAGCAGGCGGCCGCCTGCTCGCGCGCTGGTAGGCGGCGCGCGATGCAATCCCTCGCAAACCCGGCCGGTGGTTGACCGGCGAAAGTCCATCCACTCGATCGAGGAGACCCCGCATGAAATCCATTCGCTACCCGTTCGGCGCACGCTGCCTTGCAACTGCCGCCGCCGCGGCCGCCTGCGCTGCAGCCGCACCGGCGTTTGCCACAAACGGCTACTTCTCGCACGGCTACGGCATCAAGGGCTCCGGCATGGGCGGCGTCTCGACGGCGCTCGCGCAGGACAGCTTCGGCGGCGCCAACAACCCGGCGAGCATGGTCTGGGCCGGGCCGCGGATGGACGTCGGCCTCACGTGGTTCCGGCCGGAACGCGATGCCGAGCGCAGCGGCGCCGGCATCCCGACGTTGAACGGCAGGGTCGACAGCGGCAGCACCGACTTCTTCATCCCCGAGTTCGGCTACAACGCGATGATCAACAACGCGCTCTCGCTCGGCGTCTCGGTCTACGGCAATGGCGGCTTGAACACCAACTATCCGCAGGGCAACTTCAACTGCGGCGCCGGGCCGGCCAACATGCTGTGCGGCAGCGGCACGCTCGGCGTCAACATGTCGCAGATGATCATTGCGCCGACGATGGCCTACAAGATCAACGAGCGCAATTCGATCGGCGCTTCGGTGCTGATCGGCTACCAGCGCTTCAAGGGCTACGGCATGCAGGCGTTCGACAACGCGCCGGGCTTTCCGCCGTTCACGAGCGATCCCGGTCACGTCACGAACAACGGCACCGACACCGCCTGGGGCGCCGGGCTGCGCATCGGCTGGCAGGGCCGCGTCTCGGACACGGTCGCGCTCGGCGCGACCTTCGCGACCAAGGTCTACATGAGCAAGTTCGACAAGTACCGCGGCCTCTTTGCCGAGCAGGGTGACTTCGACATTCCGATGAACTTCGGCCTCGGCATCGCGATCACGCCCGACAGCCGGTGGACGATCGCGGCCGACTACGCCCGCATCTACTACAGCCAGATCGCTTCGGTCGGCAACCCGAGCGCGCCCAACCCGCCGGCGCCGCTCGGCGCCGACAACGGCCCGGGCTTCGGCTGGCACGACATCAACGTCTTCAAGCTCGGCGTCGCCTACGCGATGAACGAGCAGTGGACGCTGCGCGCCGGCATCAACATCGGCGGCAACCCGATCGAGTCGCAGGACGTGACGATCAACATCCTCGCCCCGGGCGTCGTGAAGAACCACTACACCGCCGGTTTCACCTACGCGCCGACCAAGGCCGACGAGATCAGCGCCGCGTTCATGTACGCGGCGCGCAACTCGGTCAGCGGCTCGTCGATGTTCAACAACGTCTTTCCGGCGCCGGTCGCAGGCTCGGAGACGATCAGCATGCGCGAGTTCTCGCTCGGCATCGCCTGGGCGCGCAAGTTCTGATCGCCCGATCGTGGTGGGCAGCGCCCGCGCGTCGCCGACAATCCACCCGGCCCCCGCCCGGGTGGTGAAACTGGCAGACACAGCGGACTTAAAATCCGCCGCCTCTCGCAAGAGGGCATACGGGTTCGATCCCCGTCCCGGGCACCACCTGCGCACACCCTTGGCGAGCGTGCCGCGCCGAACGACGGTTCGTCCCGCAGAGGCCGCGGCGAGTAGCGTGGCCGAGCCGCCTTGTGTGGTCGCTGCCGTCGCCGCGGCCCGCGCCAGCGGCCGCCTCGATGCCACGTATGCGGCGTCGATCGTGCGCGCAAGGTGGCGACCCCTCTTCCGACAACCCGGCATCGTCGGCCGCGAGGAAAGTCATGCAGGTTCATTTCGTCATCCACGAGGCCTTCGAGGCGCCCGGCGCGTTCCAAACTTGGGTTCGGGAGCGCGGCCACGCGGCGAGCCATTCGCGCGTCTACCGGGGCGAGCCGCTGCCGCGAAAGGTCGATGCGTTCGACCTGCTCGTGGTGCTGGGCGGCCCGCAATCGCCGACGACGACACGCGCGCAGTGCCCGCACTTCGATGCGGTGGCCGAATGCGCGTTGCTGGCGCGCAGCGTGGCCGCTGGCAAGGCGGTCGTCGGCGTCTGCCTCGGCGCCCAGTTGCTGGGCACGGCACTCGGTGCGCGCCATGCGCCGAGCCCCGAGAAGGAGATCGGCAAGTTTGCCGTCATGCTCACGGCCGAGGGCCGGGCCAGCGACAAGTTCGCCGATTTCGGCGACGTCTTCGACGCCGGACACTGGCACAGCGATATGCCGGGGCTGACGCCGGAGGCGAAGGTCATCGCGCACAGCGCAGGCTGCCCGCGCCAGATCGTCGAATACGGCCCGCTGGCCTATGGCCTGCAGTGCCACATGGAGTTCACGCCGGAGGTGGTCGAAGGGCTGATCGCGGCGTCCGAATCCGAACTCGCAACGCTGGCCGCGCACCGCTTCGTGCAGCAGCCCGGCGCGCTGCGCGGCAACGACTATCGCGCGATGAACCTGAAGCTGTTCGGCTTCCTCGACCGGCTCGCCTCGGCCCATGCCGCGCAGTGTTGACGGCCGGCCGACGGTTCAGCGTTCGAGCTGTGCCTAGACGTCGCGCGCCAGCGCCTGCATGTCGGGCCCGTTCAGGCCGCCGCTGAGGGCGTGGCCGGCGCGCTCACGCCGCGCTGCTTGCCGTACACTGCGCCTGTTCAAGTTGAAATTCCAATTCAATATGTCGCGTGCCGCGAATCCCCCTCGAACGGCGGCTGGCCGCAGTGCCTCGCGGCCCGACGGCGACGCGACGCGCTCGCACCTGCTGGAAACAGCCGGCCAGGTCTTCGCCGAGCGCGGCTTCGCCGGCACCACGAGCAAGGAGATCTGCGCGCGCGCCGGTACGCCGCTCGCTTCGGTGAACTACCACTTCGGCAGCCGCGACGCGCTGTACGCGGCGGTGCTGGCCGAGGCGCACCGGCAGCTGATCGGCCTGGACGACCTGGTCGCGCTGAAGCGCGATCTGCGCACGCCGCAGGACAAGCTGCGCGCCATCGTCGGCCGCCTTGTGGCGCTGGCCACCCAGCGCGGCACGCCGTGGGGGTTTCGCGTCATGCTGCGCGAGATGCTGTCGCCGTCGCCGGCCCTGCCTGCGCTGGTCGACAAGACGGTGCGGCCCAAGGCGCGCTGGCTGCTCGGCCTGATGGCCGAATGCTTCGGGCTGCCGCCCGAGCACCCCGCGGTGCAGCGCGCCGTGATGCTCACGGTGCTGCCATGCCTCGCTGTGATGGTGGCGCCGAAGGAGGTGCCGGCGCGCCTGCTGCCGGCCGCGGCGCGCGACGGCGACGCGCTGGCCGCCGACTTCGTGCACTTCATGATGGCGGGGCTGGAGGCGCTGGCGCAGGCCCCGCGCTCGCCGCCGCCGCCGCGGCGGCGTGGCCGGGCTCGTGCCGATTTGCGATCGGGCGCGTAGAAGTCCGACGGCGGCATTCGGTGCCTTGCTGGCGTTTGTGGTGGCCGGTCGATCGACAGCTTCAGACTGGAAGCGGTCGATCACCTCTGGGCCTGCCCTGTATCGATGCATCTGCCCGAGTCTCATGACCCGCCATCGTCGGCCCGCGTTCATCGTTACGCGTCGACGGGCTTATTCCGGAAAAGTGACCTCTCTCGCACAGCTTCCATTGCCTGTCCGAACTCTCGGACGTACTCTTCCCAGATGGCCTTGTAGGCGCTCTCGCGCTCTATTCCTTCAACGTTCACTAAGCTGGCAGCATCTGTGATGTTGAACGTCAACTGGATGAGACTCTTGACAATACGCTGATCCTCATCATCAAGGTTTGCAGCGAGTCCCTCGGCTTCGCGCAGACCACGTTCGTATTCCGCCATCCGTTCCGCATCGAACTTACCTGCCCCCAACAGTTCAAGTTCCCGGTAGCAGCCATTGGCGGCAATGAACAGCTTCTCATAAGCGATCGCCTTCGCACTACGTGTCTGGGTGAGGAATTCCGTTTGGCGCGAAACGCGCGTGTTGAGTTCGGCAAGCTCCTTCGTGATTTCCTTCTTTCGATCCTCCACCTGCATGAGGATCGTCAACTTGTGATCCTCTACGCGCTTGAGAATCGCCTCTCTGTGGTCCTCAACGCTCTTGAGAATCTCCTTCTTCTTGTCCTCCAGGTCGCGGCTAGCTTGAATCTGAGTTCCAAGGACGATGAACGACGCGATGATTCCAACGAAAGCTCCCGCAGCGGTCAATGCGATACCGGCCACGGCGGCGAAGTCTTTGTAGCCTCCGTCTTTGCTCGGCGGCGACAACAGGACAAATGCGGCGAATACAAGCCCACTCGCGACAACTACGTAGAGAACAATGACGACGACGGCCGCTGAGCGTTGCGTCCACGTCATTTGCACATCCCGGCAACGCACAAGCATCCATACTTGGCACACCGACGAACACATCTGACAGTGCCGCACGCCGCTGCCGCCGTGGAAACTGCCGAGAAGTCGGCCAGGGAGTCCGGCACCCACTTGAACGCGAGGATCCAATCGTGCGACCCACGTGCAACGCAATCGACGTAGGTAAGGTCTTTGACGAGCGCCTTCGTCATTGAGCCGTCGGGGAGGGGGCGCCTCCAATTTGACAAGCCAAAGGTAGCGCTGTTCGCCTGCGGGAAGATGAACACTCCAGTTCCCGTGTCCTGGATGTCGCCTCCCATGAGCCAAACTTCTTCGGTCTGATTGTTCATAACACACCTCCGAAGCTCGGGACTCTACGCCAGGGGATTGCAGTTCGCCAGACTGAGCTTCAACCCCGCAGCCCGAAATCAATCGACTGCTTTCGCTGCGTTGTCGCCCGCCGGTCCCTCAGGTCGAGAGACTTGATGCAACCCAAAGCGGCCAACGCGTCATCCGATTCACGCAAGCTCGCATCACCCACCCTCGACCCGCAGCGCCTTGTAGACCGCGACCAGCGCCAGCCCCTGCTGCGCGTGGCTGACGATGGCCTCGCGCTCGGCCTCGAGCCGCGTGCGCTCGGTCTCGAGCAGCGGCGTCTCGTCGCTCAGACCGCGTTCGAAGCGCACCTGCGCGAGCGCGAAGGCTTCGTCGCTGGCGGCGAGCTTGCGCTGCAGTTCGTCGCTGCGGCGGCGCTCGGCCTGGTAGCGCGCGATCGCGGCGTCGACGTCGTGCCAGGCGCCGACCACCGTCTGGCGGAAGGTCACCGCCGCCTGCTGCATCTGCAGCTCGCGCTGCGTGATCGCGGCGCGGCGGCGGCCGCCGTCGAACAGCGGCAGGTCCAGCGACGCGCCGAACCACCATTGCTGGCTCGGCCCGCTGCCGAAGGCCGACGAACCGACGGACACGCTGGCGTAGCCGGCGCCGAGCATGACGCGCGGGTACAGATCGGCCACCGCGACGCCGACGGTGGCGGTGGCCGCGTGCAACTGCGCGGCCGCCGCGGCGATGTCGGGCCGCCGTGCCGCCAGCGTAGACGGCAGGCCCAGCGCCAGCGCCGGCCACTGTGCGGCCGGCGGCACGGCCTGCGGTGTGCCGAGCTGCGCCGCCAGATCGCCCGGCATGTCGCCGCACAGCAGTTCGATGCGCCGCCAGGCGCCGGCCTCGGCTTCGAGCAGCGGCGGCAACCGCGCCGCCAGGTCGTCGACCACCGCCTGCTGGCGCAGCGCCGGGCTGGCGTCGGCCAGGCCGTGGCGCTGCCGTGCCGCCAGCAGCGCCAGCAGCTCGGCGGCGCTGGCGCGCTGGCGCTGCAGCACGGCGATCTGCTGGCGCGCCGCGCCCAGGTCGAGCCAGGCGCGCGCGACCTCGGCGTCGATGCTGCTGCGCACGTCGGCCAGCAGCGCTGCGGCGCTGTCGTCGTCGGCCTCGGCGGCTTCGACGCTGCGCCGCACGCGGCCCCACAGGTCAAGCTCCCACGAGGCGTCGAAGCCGGCCTGGTACAGCGTGTACGGCGCGCCCAGGATGTCCAGCGCCTCCTGCTGCGAGGCCGGCGGGAAGATCTCGAGGATGCGCGTCGAGGCGTCGGTCACGCTCTGGCGCTGGCGCGCCACCGAGCCGTCCAAGCCCAACGTCGGCCCGGCTTGGCTGGCCGCGACGTCGCGCTGCGTGCGCGCCTGTGCCAGTCGCAGCGCGGCGTTGGCGATGTCGGCGTTGCGCTCGCGCGCGCGCTGCTGTAGCGCTTTCAACGTTTCGCCGCCGAGTGCGCCCCAAGGGTCGGCCGGCAGCGCGGCGGCATCGGCGCCGGACGGCGCGGCGAGCAGCGGCGAGCCGGCATGGCGCAGGGCGTAGCTGGTCGGTGCGTCACTGGCCAGCGCGGGCGTCTTGTAGTCGGGGCCGACCGTGGTGCAGGCGCTGCACAGCGCGGCGACGGCCAGCGCGACGAGGGTGGGTTGGATCTTCATCGGCGCTTCCTTCTTCGGACAGTTGCACCACCGCGACGCTCGAACCGGACCGATCGAGCAACCGCCGCGGATCCGGCTTGGCCGGGCCGCTGGCGGGCCTTGCAGGCCGCGCCGGGCGAGGCCGCCCGGCCCCTCGCCAGGCACGAAACGTCCA
>JACSRM010000035.1 GCA_014879745.1 Burkholderiaceae bacterium
CACTTACGCAGTCACCGGGACTCCGACGACGCCGGCAACGGGCACGATAACCGCGAAGGGCGGGCGAACAACGGTCCCTGGCGTCGCCTATCTCGACGGCTACTTTTTCGTGATGGACGCAAACGCGGTGATCTACAACAGCGGCCTGAACGACCCTGCGGCATGGGGAGCGCTGGACTTCATCACGGCGGCGATCGAGCCTGGCGGCGGGGTGGCGCTGGCAAAGTCGCAGAATTACCTGATCGCATTCAAGGAATGGTCGACGGAGTTTTTCTACGACGTTGGCAACCCGACAGGTTCGCCGCTGTCGCCGGTGCTGTCCGCGTTCACGCTGGTGGGTTGCGCTGTTGGCGAGTCGGTCGCGGAACTCGATGAGACGGTCTATTGGGTGTCGAAAGCTCGGCAGAAGGGCAGGGCGGTGCACAAGATGGTAGGCCTGCAACAGCAGCTTGTCAGCACGCCGGACATTGACCGCATCCTGGCAACGTCGGACCTGTCGAGCGTCTATTCCTACGGCGTCAAGCTGTCCGGGCACTCTTTCTACATCCTGGGGCTGCGCGACATTGACGTGACGCTGGCCTATGACGCGACGGCTGGAACCTGGGCGCAATGGTCGAGCTTGACGGCGCAAACGCCGAAGTCATGCACGCTCACGCAGTCGGGCGGCGTGGCGACCGCGGCATGCACGGCGCACGGCTACGCAGACGGGGCGGCGGTCACGATCGCGGGGGCAACGCCAAGCGACTACAACGGCCTGAAACAGATTCGCGTCACATCCGCCGACGCCTTCATATTCAGCGTCGCCAGCGGCGCCGCAAGCCCGGCGACGGGCACGATTACGGCGACCGGGTACGACGAGGGCTACTTCCGGTACACGCACTATGTGTCTGCGGCCGGCCGCGACCTTGTTCTGCACGAAACGACCGGAGCGCTTGTCGAAATCACTCCGGCCGCCTACACCGACGACGGCGCCCCGATCGCGCTGAAGCTCCGCACAGGCAAGCTCGACAGCGGCAACGAGAACTACAAGAGCATTGGTCAGATTCGCGTCATCGGCGAGAAGCAGGGCGGCGAGGCGATGCTGCGATGGTCGGACGACGACTACACGACGAACTCGGCCTGCCGTCCTGTTGATCTGTCGTCGGTGCAGGCGCGCATTCGGCGGTGCGGGGCGTATCGGCGCAGAAGTTTTGAAGTGCTGCACATCGCCGCCTTGCCGGTGCAGCTTGAAGCGCTCGAATTGGACTGAGAGGAAAAAATGCAATCAGCGATGGATTTTCACGGGCTCGGGGCGAAATACCCTGGCAGCGGCGGCGGGCTCGACGAAGCGGCGCAGGCGGCCGGCTATCGGGCGCTCGGCAATGGCAACTACATCAACCAATCGCGATGGTGGGAAGCGCCGATAAGCGGCCAGGACCTGCAAGGCAAGCTGTCGTCTCAGGCGCTCGCAAAGCAGCAATCGAACCCGTCAAATCTGATCGGCAGCACCGATTACTTGGCGCAGATTCAGCAGTACCTGAACCCGCAGGCATCGTCGGCAGCGGGTGGCGCAGCAAGCGGCACGCAAACTTCAAACCCGTACGAACAGCGACTGCAGCAGCTAGTCAATGATCCGAACTCGATCAGCGACAGCAATGCGTACAAGTTCCGCTTCAACCAGGGCCAACAGGCGCTTGAGCGCGGCGCTGCAGCCAAGGGCATGCTTGGCAGCGGAAACACGCTGGCGGCGCTCGCGCAGTACGGGCAGGGCTTGGCATCGGACGAGTACGGGAACGAGGTCAGCCGCCTGGGCGCGCTATCCGGGCAGCGCGACCAGTACAACCTTGGGTTGAAGGGGCTTGCAAACAGCGAATATGGGCTGCGCGCAGGAACAGACCAAAACCGAGGATCGCTCGCGCTTTCGGCGCTGACGACGGCGAATGACCAGCGCCTGAAAGCGAACCAGCTCGCGTCCAGCACAGCAACGGCAACCGGGCTCGTTCGCCCGAATATCTGGTAAGGGGCGGCCATGTACGATCAAGGTTCGATGGACAGAATCGGCCGACTGATGAG
>JACSRM010000034.1 GCA_014879745.1 Burkholderiaceae bacterium
CCTGATCGACAAGCTGCTCGGCGCGCACCGCCCGCCCGGCTACGGCGTGCAGACCAAGTCGCACAACGCCGTCGTCGCCGCCGTCGCCCAGGGCCGCGCAGACTGGGGCCTCGCGATCGACACCGTCGCGCGCCAGTACGGCCTCGCCTTCATTCCGGTGCAGGACGAGCAGTACGACTTCATCGTGCCGAAGGCGCGGCTCGGGCGGCCGGCGGTGCAGGCGTTTCGCGCGCTGCTGGACGACCCCGAGGTACGCGCGCAGCTCGGCGCGCTCGGTTTTCGGCTGTAGGCCGGCAAAGGCCTTGGCGCCGCGCGCGGCAGCCGCGGCCCGTACACTCGCCGCCCACCCATCCCGCCAAGGAGATCAGCCATGAAGACCAGCGCCCGCAACCAGTTCGCCGGAACGATCAGCCACCTCGACATCGGCCCCGTCACGGCGCAGGTGACGCTCACGCTCGCCGGCGGCGGGGAGATCACCGCCGCGCTGACCGCGGCGTCGGCCCAGCGGCTCGCGCTGGCGAAGGGCAAGGAGGCGATCGCGCTCGTCAAGTCGTCGGCCGTCGTCCTCGTGACCGACCTCGCCGGCTACCAGCTTTCGGCGCGCAACCAGCTCGCCGGCACCATCTCGCGCGTCGACAAGGGCGCGGTGAACTCGGCGATCGGCGTCACGCTGCCGGGCGGCGCCGTCGTCACCGCGATCGTGACGAACGATTCCGTCGCCGCGCTCGGCCTCGCCGTCGGCAAGCCGGCGACCGCCGTCTTCAAGGCGTATGCGGTGATGCTCGCCGTGGCGTCGAAGTAGGCCCGCGCAGCGGCGCGGCAAGCGCCGGCCCCTGGCGCACGACAAGGCGCTCGATCGCGGCGACGGCGGTGGCAAGGCCGTCCTCCCGCGCGATGCGCTGCCCCAGTTCGGCCGCACGCTCGACGACCTCGCGGCGGGCGGCGAACTCGAACGCCGCGGCGAGCGCCTTCGCGTCGGGCCGCGACGTGGCAAGCGGCGCCGGCGCGGCGCCGAGCCGGCGCAGCCGCTCGGCCCAGAACGGCTGGTCACCGGTGAACGGCATCACGATCGAAGGCTTGCCGGCGCGCAGCGCCGAGTGGCTCGTCCCCGACCCGCCGTGGTGGACGATGGCGGCCATGCGCGGGAACAGCCAGTCGTGCGGCGTCGCGTCGATGCAATGGATGTTGGCCGGCAGCGCCGCGTTGCCGATACCGTTCCAGCCCGGCCAGAAGACGGCGCGGCGGTCACCGAGCGCGGCCGTCACCGCCGCGAGCATCGTCTTCATGTCGATGCCGGTCATGCTGCCGAAGCCGATGTAGACCGGCGCCGGACCGGCGGCGAGGAACTCCTCGAGCGCGGGCGGCGGCGCGTAGCCGGCAGCGAACGGCGCGACCCACTGCCCGCACAGCATCGCCTGCGCCGGCCAGTCGGCGGGCGGGGGCAGCAGCGTCGGCGAGATGCCGTAGAGCATCGGGTGATCGGTCGGCAGCGCGCGCCGCGGCGGCAAGTCGAGCACGTCGGCGCGGGCGCGGTTGAGCGTCTTGCGAAATGTGAGCCAGAAGAGCTGGTTCGTCAGAGCGAGGCTCGCCCGGTTGAGCAGCGCCGGAACCCAGGCCGGCGGCAGGAAGGGCGACGCGAACTCGCGCGACGGCGTGAGCGGAATCATTCCCGCGCCGATCGCCGGCACCGCGAGGCGCTCGGCAACGGAAAGGCCGACGAAGCCGGCGAGCCCCGAGGTCAGAATCGCGTCGCAGCCCTGCGCCGCGGCGAGCGTCTGGCGCGTCCACACCGCGGTATGCGCGTTCGTCAGCGCGACCAGCGCCTTGGCCGTCCCGCGCGGCCCCTGCTCGCCCCAGGTCGCGAACAGCTCGCGGATGTCGCCGGCGAGCGCCGCGGCGGGAACGCCGAGCTCGCGCGCCGCGCCCAGCGTGCTCGCGTCGCCGAGCAGCGAGACGCCGTGACCCGCGTTGCGCAGCGCGTGGCCGAGCGCGGCGAGCGGGCGCGTGTCGCCTTCGGTGCCGTAGGTGAGGATCACGAGCTTCATCATT
>JACSRM010000155.1 GCA_014879745.1 Burkholderiaceae bacterium
AGCCATATCGGCCGCTTATGGCCGCATCGCAAGACAGTATTTCCCAGCAGCCCGCAGCGCGGCCACAGTTCGCTCCCCCCAACACGAAGGAGCAAATGATGTCCAAGCTGATCTACCGCGTCGTCTCCGCCTGCGGCGCCCTGGGCTACGGTTTCCCGAAGGCGTCGATGGACAAGGCCATCGAAGGCCGCATCGATGCCATCGTCTCCGACGCCGGCTCGATGGACGCCGGCCCCTACTTCCTCGGCACCGGCACCCAGTATTTCGAGCGCGAGGCGGTGAAGGCCGACTACACGCACATGGTGCGCGCCGGCCTGGCGACCGGCGCGCCGGTGATCCTCGGCAGTTGCGGCATGGCCGGCGGCGACCGCAATCTGCAGTGGATGCTCGATGTCGCCAAGGAAGTCTTCGGCGAACTCGGCGTGCGCGACGCCAAGGTGGCGACGATCGGCGCCGAGCTCGACCCCGAGGTCGTGATCGCCGAATTGAAGCGCGGCGCGCTGCGGCCCACCGGCGACGGCCCGACGCTGGACGAGAACGCGCTGCGCCAGAGTGCGATCGCCGGCCAGATGGGCATCCACCCGATCCTCACGGCGCTGCAAGCCGGTGCGAAGTACATCTTCGCCGGGCGCAGCTGCGACGTCGCGCTGTTCGCCGCCGATATGGTGCGCCGCGGGATCGACGCCGGGTTGGCCTATCACGTCGGCCACGTGCTCGAATGCGGCGCGCTCGCCTGCGACCCCGGCTCGCCGTCGGACTGCCTGGTGGCCGAGGTCTACGACGACGGCAGCGCGGTCTTCGTCGCGCCGAATCCCGAGCGGCGCTGCACGCCGTATTCGATCGCCGCGCATTCGCTGTACGAGGAGAGCCACCCGCAGCTGCAGTTCTACCCCGAAGGCGTGCTGCTGATGGACCGCACCGAGTTCTTCGCGCGCGACGCGCGCTCGGCCGGCATCCGCGGCAGCCGCTTCATCCACGCCGGTGCGCCCTGGCCGTGGAGCATCAAGCTCGAAGGTTCGCGCCGGCTCGGCGCGCGCAAGGTCTCGTTGATCCACATCGACGCCGCCGACCTGCCCAAGGTGCCGGCCGACGTGCTGGTCTACGGCCGCAACGGCGTGATGCGCCGCGCGGTCGAAGGAGCCGAACGCGAACTCGGCCTGATCGTAGAGACGACGGCGAAGTCCAAGGTCGCCGCCGAGACGCTGGCCAGCCTGCTGACGCACTACCTGATCCACTTCGGCTACGTCGGGCGCAAGGCGACGGCCGGCAATATCGCCTACCCGCTGTCGCCGAATCTGATGAGCTTCCAGCGCGCGGACGGTTCGTGGGGCGCGATCGTGCCCAGCGGCACGCGCGACCCCGTGTTCTTCCAGAACTACGCCAAGGTCAAGCAGGGCGCGCTGGCCTCGATCGAAGCGGGCTTCCCCGAGGCGCTGGCGAATGCCAGCTGGCGCATCATCGAAGCCGATGCGCAGCACCCGGCCATCCTGCTGCGCACCATCGACGCCGACCCGGCGCGGCTCGCGGCGCGGCATGCGGCCGAGATCGCCGCCGTCACGAAGTGCGTGACGCCGCTGCCCGGCTCGGTGCTGGCGATCGACGCCGCCGATGCCTACGAATGGTCGCTCTACCACCTGCTGCAGAACGCATCGCTGATCAAGGAGACGATGTTCACCATCCGCTACTTCCGCGCCGACGGCGCCGCGTGGGTGCCGGACGGCGAGGCCCGGCCGACGTACTTCGACATCGGCCTCGCGGACTACCGCGGCGAGCTCGACGACCGCAGCCTGTCGCTGATCGCCGACGCGCCGCCCGCCGGCGAGCCGGACGGGACGCAGCGCCTGCTCGATATGGCGGTCGTGATCCGCAGCAAGAATGCCGGCATCAACCGGCTGACCTACGACGTGGTCTTCAATTCGGCCGCCGACTACGAGGCCGCGCTGCACTCCAACGCATTTCACAAGGCGCAGGTGGCGAAGCTGCTGCACCTGCCGGCCGAGCATGTGGTCGGCACGTTCTTCGTCGACAGCTGCAACGCGATCAAGATCACGATCGACCGGCCCAACCTCTCGGCGTCGCCCGACGAGCACGACGTTTTCGGCGCGCAGCAGCAAAGCGCGCTCGAACGGCTGCGTGTGCCGGTCTATGCGCAGCATCTGGCCGTCGCCTGCGCGCTGTGAGCACGATCGGCAGGCCATGCACGCCTCGCCGACGATCGGCCGCGCGCTCTGCGTCACGCTGCTCGCGGCGGCCGCCGGCGCGGCCTTCGCTGACGGCGTGGAGCGCTTTCCGGCGCGCACGATCCGGCTGATCGTCGCCTTCACGCCGGGCACCGGCAGCGATGCGGTGGCGCGCATCGTCGCCGCCGCAATGGGCGCGGCGCTGGGGCAGAACGTGATCGTCGACAACAAGAGCGGAGCCGGCGGTGCGCTCGGCACCGAGCAGGGCGCGCGCGCCGCGGCCGACGGCCATACGCTGACGCTGGCGACGACGAGCACGCTGCTGGCCAATCCGGCGCTCAACCCCAAGCTGCGCTACCGGCCGGAAAGAGACTTCGTGCCGGTCGCCGGCCTGGCCCGCACGCCCTTCGTGCTGGTCACGGCGAATACGCCGCAAGCGCCGCACAGCCTGGCCGGGTCGAAGTCCCGGCTGGCCGGCGCCGACGGCAGCTTCGGCTCGGCCGGCAACGGCACGATCGGGCATCTGGTGGCGCAGCATTTCGTGCACGAGGCCGGGGTGCAGGCGGTGCACGTGCCCTATCGCGGCAGCGGCCAGGCCCTCGCCGACGTGGCCGGCGGCCAGCTGCTGTTTGCCTGCGACACGCCGGCCGCAGCGCTGCCGCTGATCCGCGGCGGCAAGCTGCGCGCGCTGGCGGTCAGCGCGCCGCGGCGCTTGGCGGCGCTGCCCGGCGTGCCGACCGGCGCCGAGGCCGGCATGCCGGCCTTCGCGCTGTCGGCCTGGTGGGGGCTGGTCGCACCGGCCGGCACGCCGCCTGCGGTCGTGGCGGTGCGGTCCGATGCGGCCATGAAGTCACTCGCCGCACCGCAGGTGCAACGCGAGCTGGCTGCGCTGCAGGTGGAGCCGCTGGCGCTCGACGCGGCAGCCTTCGGCGCGCTGATACGCAGCGAGGCGCCGTTCTGGACCGACTTCGTGCGGCGCAGCGGGATCCGCCTCGAGCCCTGAATCGCTGGCCCGGCGCGCCTGCCCACGGCCGGCGGCCGGGGCGCGTGCGCTGCACCGACAATCGGAGGCCGTTCACGTGAGGGCCCGCCTGCGGTGATCCAGCTGCGCCACCTGCGCTATTTCGTCGGCATCGTCGATGCCGGCAGCCTGTCGCGCGCGGCGAGCACGCTGTTCGTCGCGCAGCCGGCGCTGAGCCAGCAGATGGCCGACCTGGAACAGCAACTGGGCGTGGCGCTGCTGCATCGCAGTGCGCGCGGCGTGCGGCCGACGCCGGCCGGCGAGCTGCTGTACCGCGAGGCGCAGGCGATCCTGCGCCATGTCGAGAAGCTGCCCGATATCGTGCGCGACAGCGGCGGCGAGGTGGCCGGTGCGGTCAGCCTGGGCATGTCGTCGACGGTCGCGTCGTTCCTCGCCGGGCCCTTCATCGAGGCCTGCCGCAGTGCGCTGCCGCGCGTCAATCTGAGCCTGGTCACCGAAGACAGCGTGAGCCTGAAGTCGCGCATCGACGCCCACGGCCTGGACCTGGCGGTGGTCTTCGAGCCGCAGGCAATGCCGGACCAGCCGTTGATGCCGCTATTTCGCCAGCGGCTGTACCTGGTCGACCGCAGGAAGCTGCCGGGCCATCCGCGCAGCGTGCCGCTGCAGCGCGTGGCGGCCTTGCCGCTGGTGCTGGGCGGCGCAAGCAACGTGCTGCGCCGCGTGCTCGATCGCGCCTTCGCCGACGCCGGCCTGCAGCCCAACGTCGTCGTCGAGACCAACCTGCTGTCGAGCATGCTCGCCGCGGTGCACTCCGGCGCCGGCGCGACCGTCGTGCCGCTGGGCGAATTCGGCGCGCTGCTCGGCCGCGGCACGCTGACGGCGACCCCGATCGAGCCGGCGATCTACCTGACGGCCTGCGTGGCGCACGACGCCGGCAGCGCGCCGACGCGCGCCACCGAGGCGGTGCGCGCGCTGCTGGCCGGCGTGATCGCGCGGCTGCTGCGCGACAAGCCGCCGCCGGGAATGGAGCCGGTGCAGGAGGGATAGACGCGCCGCTGTCACGACGGCGTCACCATCGGACGCGAAGCTTGCCGCTCCCATCCACGACGAGGAGCACTTCCGATGTCATCTTCCCGCGTCCCGGGCCTGCTGCTGGCCTGTGCAATCACGAGCGCGGCGCACGCACAATCGGTCGGCAATGCCGGCTTCGTCAACGGCCTCGTGCTGCCGGGCGGCGCGCTCGACCTCAGCGCCGGCAGCGACGTCGAGCGCCGGCTCGGCTATTTCTCCGACCTCTACTACGACCGCCATCGCAACGAGTGGTGGGGCCTGTCCGACCGCGGGCCGGGCGGCGGCACCCTGCCCTACGAAACCCGCGTCCAGCGCTTCACGCTGGACGTCGCGGCCAACGGTGCGATCAGCAACTTCCAGGTCGCCAAGACGATCAGGTTCATGCGCGACGGCGCGCCGCTCGATGGCCTGGCGCCCAACCCGAGCGGCGTGCTCGGCAATGCGTTCGACCCGGAAGGCTTCGTCGTCAATCCGAAGACCGGCAACCTGCTGGTATCGGACGAATACGGACCGTCGCTCTACGAGTTCGACCGCAGCGGGCAACTGGTGCGCCAGTACACGGTGCCGTCCAACCTCGTGCCCAAGGTGGGCGCGACGGTGAACTACAACGCGGCGCCGCCCACCCTGACGAGCGGGCGCGAACCGAATCGCGCCCTCGAAGGTCTGGCCATCAGCCCCGATGGCCGCTACGCCTACGCGGTGCTGCAAAACGGCGCCGTGCAGGACGGCTGGAGCGATTCGGGCCGTGGCCGCTATACACGCATCGTGAAGTTCGACACCGCCACCGGCCAGGCGGTCGGGCAGTACGCCTACAAGCTCGACAGCGCCGGCCAGGGGCGCGGCATCTCGGCGCTGGTCGCGCTCGGCAACGACCGCTTCATGATCCTCGAGCGCAACAACCGCGGCATCGGCGTCGGCGCGACGCTCGCGAGCCCCGACAAGAATGTCTTCATGATCGACCTGAACGGCGCGACCGACGTGAGCGGCATCGACCTGCCCGCGACGGGCGAGCTGCCGAGCGGATTTGTCGCCGTCGCGAAGGGCGCCAAGGTGATCGACCTCGATGCCGACACGCTCGCCGCGCTCGGCAACAAGTCGCCCGAGAAGTGGGAAGGGCTGGCGATCGGCCCGCAGCTCGCGGACGGCAGCTTCCTCGTCCTCGCCGGCACCGACAACGACTACAGCGTGACGCAGAACGACAGCGGCAAGCAGTTCGACGTCTGGTTCCGCATGAGCGATGCAGATCCGTATGCGACCTCGATCCAGTGCCCGATCGGCGCGATCGTCGGCTGCACCGGCACGCTCGACGGCGACTACATGCTGCTGCCCGGCGTGCTGCACGCCTATAGCGCCGATATCGACGGCTACGTCACCGCCGTACCCGAGCCCGATGCCTTCGCGCTCCTGCTGGCCGGGCTGATCGGCGTCGGCTGGCTCTCATACCGCAACCGGCGCATCGACTGACCCTGACGCCGGCGCGACGCCGCACACCCGCCTGCCCCAAAGCGCCTGATTGCGCGCGGTGCCGGCACCCGATCAGCCCAGCCTGGGCTGGCCGGCGGTGGCGGTGAGGTAGCCCACCGCGGCGCCGGCCTTGTTCCTGTAGTTGGCCCTGATCAGCGGGTCGAGCCGGGCTTTCACGCCGGCGTGGACGCCCTCCCAGTCGCCGGCGTGCTGGAAGTTGCTCATGATGTAGGTCCAGCCGCCGATCTCGTCCACCGCGTGCAGGCCGGTGGATTCGCCGCCCGCGGGGACCGACAGGATGCGCGACAACTGCCGCGTATCGACGTTGTACGCCCACAGGAAGCTGTTCACATGCTGGCTGCTGTCTTCGCCGATGAACAGGGTGCGCAGCTTCTCGGAGAACGCGAGGTTGTCGGGGTTGCAGACCCTGTCCGGGTTGCCGGTATTGCCCAGTGCATCGGCCGCGATATCCTCGCCGGCCAGCAGGGCGCGGATATTCAGCGGCATCCATTCGCTGTCGATCGCGGCACCAGTCGTATCCTTCTGGCCGCCGCCGAGCGCGAGCGCCATCACCGCGCCGGCCTTGAGCGCCCTGGGGATGGCGATGCCGTTGCCCGGCACGTTGGCGGCATGGCCCGCGACCATGGACTTGTCGCAGTTCTGCAGTGCCGAGTAGGCGACCTTGTCCCGGGCGTTGACGGTCGTGCCCTCCATCTTCGTGAAGCCCAGGCTGGCGCCCTTGTACGCGGCGTAGCGGTGCGTTTCCAGGAAGGCGGCCGCCTGGTCCATGCCGGGATGGAGCTTGATCCACTCGGTGCGGCCGTTGGCGACGATCTTCGTGTAGCGGGCGTCGCCCGGATCCCTGGCCTGCACATCCATGATGTCGGTGGGCTCGAGGGTATCGGCGAGCTGCTCGATCTCGGCGCTGCTGGCCGCGCCGAGCCGGATCCACGTCAGCGGCGCGGCGCGGCCCGCGGCCGGATCGATGGAGAAGCCCGGGCCCACCCTGGCCGCATACAGCGTGCCCGACGAGAGGTCCTTCTCACGGTCGGCGACGAAGACGAAATAGCCGCTGTTGGTGGCGTCGTCGCCCATCAGCGCGGTGCGCAGATCCGGCATGACGCGCACCAGTTCGTGCGAGATGCGGCCCAGGCAGTAGTGCTTCCTGATGCTGCCGCTGCCGTCGGCGTTGACGATGACCTCGGGAATGTGGCCGTAGTGGTAGGGGTTGGCGGCGGTTGCGCTGCCGTACAGATTCAGGCTGTAGGCCCTGAACTCCGCATTGTTCGCGGCGGAGAAGGCGTCGGGTTCGTATTCTTCGCTCGACAGGTGCGTGCCCCAGGGCGAGAGGCTGGCGCCGCAGGTGATCCACAGGCCGTGCACGCCCGAGGTGTCCACGTTGTGGTATTTCACCAGACTCAACCTGCCGCTGGCCTGGTCCTGGTCGAGCGTCAGGACGGCGATCGGCGAAGGCAGCTTGCCGTACATGCTGGTCTTGCCGTCCTGCGCCGCAGTGGTGTATTCGAACTGCACCACGGCGAAGACCGGCTTGCCCCGGACGCCGTCGACCTTCGCATCCGGCACCGTGAGCAGCGAACTGCCGTCGGGCGCGTCGGAGAAGAACTGGCGCTCGGCGCCCGCCACGCTGCGGTCGACGATCGGCCGGTTGCGGATGTCGTAGCAGCCGCCGGCCAGGATCTTGCCGCCCTTGCCGTCGCTCACCATGTCACCGGTGATGAAGAAGGGCCGGTAGGCGAGGGCGAAGGTCTGCGTCGAGCCGTCGGTGGAGGTGACCTCCAGCGCCGAGCCGACCAGGGTGGTGGCCATGGCTGCCGGGTTGGCCAGCGTGGGCGCGGCCATGCCGGTGAAGCGGGCGGACTCGAAGCCGGCCGCACCGCCGGCGCCTGCGGTCCGCGGTTCGGTGCCCGAGGCGCACGCGCCGAGCGGGAGCAGCGGCAGGCCGGCGAGCATCTGCAAGGTCTGGCGGCGGGTGGGGGCGCTGGCGCGGGACATGGAAGCTCCGGTTCGGTATCGAATCTACGACGCGCCAGACGCCGCGGTGGCGCGCGGCGACGGCTCGCTGGATGGCGGCCGCGGCCGGCCACCCGATCGGGCGATGGTAGGAGACCGGGATGACGGCGGCGCAACAGCGCGTGGCGGGCGCCCTCTCGAGCAAATGCGGCTTAGCCACTTTGCTTGCCCCCCCACCGGGGGGCGGGCGCTCAGGGGGCGACGGTCTGGCGCACCGCGCGTTCCCAGCGCTGCATCAGTTCGGCGGCGCGATCGCGCGCCAGCGTCGGATGAAAGCGCCGTTCGGCCTGCCATTGCGCGGCGAGTTCGTCCAGATCGCGGTAGACGCCGCAGGCGAGGCCGGCGAGGTAGGCGGCGCCGAGCGCCGTCGTCTCGATCACGCTCGGCCGCACGACCGGGATGCCGAGCAGGTCGGCCTGGAACTGCATCAGCAGGTCGTTCACGCAGGCGCCGCCGTCGACGCGCAGTTCGGAGACCGGCGCGGCGCCCGCGGCGGCGGCGTCGCGGTTCATCGCTTCCAGCAGCGCCGCGCTCTGGAACGCGATGCTCTCGAGCGCGGCGCGCGCGATGTGGGCGACGGTGCTGCCGCGCGTCAGGCCGACGATCGCGCCGCGCGCATCGGCCTGCCAGTACGGCGCGCCGAGGCCGGTGAAGGCCGGCACGAACATCACGCCGCCGGCATCGGGCACGCTCTCGGCAAGCGTCTGCACTTCGCCGCTCGATGCGATCGCGCGCAGCCCGTCGCGCAGCCACTGCACGACCGCGCCGCCGATGAAGACGCTGCCTTCGAGCGCGAACTCGGGGCCGTCCGCCGCGCCCGTCTGCGCCGCCGCGGTCGTGATCAATCCATTGCGGCTTGCCAGGAAGCGGCGACCGGAGTGCATCAGCATGAAGCAGCCGGTGCCGTAGGTATTCTTCGCCAGCCCGGCGCGAAAGCAGGCCTGGCCGAAGAGCGCGCTCTGCTGGTCGCCGGCGACGCCGGCGATCGGCAGGCTCGCACCGAGCAGCGCGGCATCCGTCTCGCCGAAGAGGTGGCTCGACGGGTGGACCTCGGGCAGCAGTTCGCGCGGAATGTCGAGCAGCCCCAGCAACTCGTCGTCCCAGGCGTTGTCGTGCACATTGAAAAGCAGCGTGCGCGATGCGTTGCTCACGTCGGTGGCGTGGATGCGTCCGCCGCTCGAGCGCCACATCAGCCAGCTGTCGATGGTGCCGAAGGCGAGCTCGCCGCGCGCCGCCGCCGCCCGCGCGCCGGGGACGCTGTCGAGGATCCATTTGAGCTTGGTGCCTGAGAAATAGGCGTCGATCACGAGTCCGGTCTTGGCGCGAAACAGCTCGGCATGCCCCTGCGCGCGCAGCGCGGCGCAGATCGGTTCGGTGCGCCGGTCCTGCCAGACGATCGCGTTGCGGATCGGCAGGCCGCTCGCGCGGTTCCAGACGACGGTCGTCTCGCGCTGGTTGGTGATGCCTATCGCGCGGACTTCGGCGGCACGCCGGCCGGCGCCGGCCAGCGCCTCGCGCGCGGTCGCGAGCTGCGAATCCCAGATCTCCATCGCATCGTGCTCGACCCAGCCCGGCTGCGGGAAGTGCTGCGTAAATTCGCGCTGCGCCTTCGCGACGATGCGGCCTCGTTCGTCGAAGACGATGCTGCGAGAACTGGAAGTGCCCTGATCGAGGGCCAGCAGACAGGTCATGCGGCGACTCCGTTGGCGGTAGAAGTTCGCAGCGCCTCGATGTCGGCGCCTTGCCGCATTCGATCGCTTCGATCCCCGCTGCGCGGGGCCCCTCTTTCGCGGCTCATCCGGCGCCTCCGCTGGCAAGAGCAGTTCGCAGCGCCTTGTCGTCGGCGCCTCGCCGCATTCGTTCGCTTCGATCCCCGCTGCGCGGGGCCCCTCTTTCGCGTCTCATCCGGCGCTCTCCTGTGCGACGACGCACTGGACCCCGGACTGTTCGAGCAGGCGGGGAAACGGCTCCGGCGGCTGGATGTCGGTGTAGAGCCGGTCCAGATGGTCGAGCCGCGCGAGTTCGACCATCGCCGGGCGGTTGAACTTGCTGTGGTCGGCAGCGAGCCAGACTTCGCGCGAGTGTTCGAGGATCGCGCGCGATACCTTCACCTCGCGATAGTCGAAATCGCGCAGGCTGCCGTCGGCCTCGATGCCGGAGATGCCGATGAGCGCGATATCGACCTTGAACTGGGCGATGAACTCGACCGTCGCCTCGCCCATGATCGCGCGGTCGCGCGAGCGCACGACGCCGCCGGCGACGATCAGCTCGCAGTCGGGGTGGTCGGACAGGATCGCCGCGACGTTGAGGTTGTTCGTGATCACGCGCAGGCCGCGGCGATCGGCGAGTTCGCGCGCGATCGCCTCGGCGGTGGTGCCGATATTGAGGATCAGCGAGCAACCATGCGGAACGTCGTGCGCGACGCGCTGCGCAATGCGCAGCTTGGCCGCCTCGTTGAGCCGCTGGCGCTGGCGATAGGCGAGGTTCTCGGTCGTCGAGCCGGGCACCCGCACGCCGCCGTGAAAACGTACCAGCACGCCGGCCTCGGAGAGCAGCCGCACGTCGCGCCGCACCGTCTGCAGCGTGACACCGAACTGCTCGGCGAGCGCCTCGGTCGTGACGCTGCCGAGGCGGCGCACTTCCTCGATCAAGCGAACCTGCCGGGGCTGGAGTTGCATCGCAGGCGAATCTAGACGACCGAAACCGAACCGTCACTAGGGATAGTCCGAGGGCAAAACGAAAAACAAACGAACATACTCGATGCCATGCGAAATGCCACGGCCGCCGACCCAGCGCTCGACGTGCTCGTCGTCGGCGGCGGCATCAACGGCACCGGCATCGCGCGCGACCTCGCCGGACGGGGCCTTTCGGTGCTGCTGTGCGAGAAGGACGATCTGGCGGCACATACGTCGTCAGCGTCGACCAAGCTGATCCACGGCGGGCTGCGCTATCTCGAGTACTACGAGTTCTCGCTCGTCAGAAAGGCGCTCGCCGAGCGCGAAGTGCTGCTCAGGAGCGCACCGCACATCATGTGGCCGCTGCGCTTCGTGATGCCGCACGACCCCCACATGCGGCCGGTGTGGATGGTGCGCGCCGGGCTCTTCCTGTACGACCATCTCGCGCGGCGCGAGGTGCTGCCCGGCTCGCGCACCGTGGACCTGCGCCGCCACGTGGCCGGCGCGCCGCTGCAGCGGCGCTTCCGCAAGGGCTTCGTCTACTCCGACGGCTGGGTCGACGACGCGCGGCTCGTCGTGCTGTGCGCGATCGACGCCGCGCTGCACGGCGCGAAGATCCTCGCCGGCTGGACCTGCGTCGATGCGCGGCGCGGCCCGAAGGCGTGGCGCGCGACGCTGCAGGACGCGCGCGGCCAGACGCGCGAGATCGCGGCGCGCGCCCTCGTCAACGCCGCCGGGCCATGGGCGGCGCAGTTCCTGACCGACTGCGCGCATACGCCGCCGGACAAGCAGCTTCGGCTCGTGAAAGGCAGCCACATCGTCGTTCCCAGGCTGTTCGACCACGGCCACGCCTATATCTTCCAGAATCCGGACCAGCGCATCATCTTCGCGATCCCGTACGAAAGCGACTTCACGCTGATCGGCACGACCGATGTCGAGCATCACGGCGCGATCGGCGCGGCCCGCATCGATGCCGCCGAGGTGAGCTATCTGTGCGAGCAGGCGAGCCGCTATTTCGAGCGGCCGGTGCGGCCATCGGACGTGGTCTGGAGCTACAGCGGCGTGCGCCCGCTGCTCGACGACGAATCGGGCGACCCGTCGGCGGTGACGCGCGACTATTTGCTCGAGCTCGATGCGAGCGCACAGGCGGCGCCGCTGCTGTCGGTCTGGGGCGGCAAGATCACGACCTTTCGCAAGCTCGGCGAAGAAGCGGCCGACCTGCTCGCCGAACCGCTCTCGATCAGGAGCGGTGCGTGGACGCGCGGCGCGCACCTGCCGGGCGGCGACCTGAGCGCCTGGATCGGCCCCGCGAAGCGCCCGGACACCGATTTCACCCGCTTCGTCCAGACCGTCGCGCTGCGCCATCCCGAACTGCCGGCCGGCCTGTGCTGGCGACTCGCGCGCTGCTACGGCTCGCGCATCGAACTCGTCCTCGGCAGCGGCGGCCTCGGACCCGAGATCGGACCCGGCCTGCACGAGGCCGAACTGAACTATCTGCGCGCGCACGAGTGGGCGCGCAACGCCGACGACGTGCTGTGGCGCCGCACCAAGCTCGGCCTGCACATGAGCGCGGCCGAGCGCGCCGCCGTCGCCCGCTGGTGCGTCGA
>JACSRM010000033.1 GCA_014879745.1 Burkholderiaceae bacterium
CTGCCCCACGTAGCCGCAGGCGGTGCAGAACTCGCAGCCGTCGCGGTGGATCAGCGTCGCGTTGCCGCATTCGGGGCAGCGCGCACCGGCAAGTTCCTGCGTCACGACGGCGCCGCTGGCCGACGCGACGGGCGACTCGAGGACGCCCATCTCGCGCAGCGGGAAGCCCTCTTCGTTGAGCACGCCGAGCATCGCGTAGCGGTGGATCAGCAGGCGCGCCATGTAGGCGACGGTCGAGGGCCAGATCTGCTGGCGGCGCGGGCTGCCGGGCAGCGTCGGCACGAAGGCCATGAAGTGGCCGAGCGGCTCGGCGTAGTTCAAGAGCTTCCTCAGCTTCATGCCGATCCAGGCCGGGTCGACGACACGCATGTCGAGCGACAGGATGCGCGCCAGGCCGTCGAGCGCGCGCGGGTAGTTGCCAGAGAACGCGAGTGCGCAGGGCCGCGTGACGGGCGTGCCGTCGGGGCCTGGGAGCGTGATCTCCTTGAGCGTGAGGGTGAGCGATTCGCCCGACGCCGGGTTGTCGATGTCGACCGACCAGGCGAGCGTTCCCGACGGGCCGGTGCGCGGCTCATCGAGGCTGAAGAGCGCGTCCATCACCGGCGTCGGCCCGCCCTCGGCGAGCGCGCCGAGCTGCTCGCAGCGCCAGCGCAGCACGGCCGCGGTCGCGGCGACGACGCCGGGGAACATGCGCTTCTCGCCGAACGGCGGCACCGGCATCTCGAACGCGCGCTCCTCGGCGACGGTGGCCAGCGCGTCGAGCTTCAGGCGCAGCCAGGCGGCGTCGTTGGTGCGCAGGTCCATCGACAGCGTCTTG
This sequence comes from Burkholderiaceae bacterium, assembly GCA_014879745.1. Taxonomy (GTDB): domain Bacteria; phylum Pseudomonadota; class Gammaproteobacteria; order Burkholderiales; family Burkholderiaceae_C; genus CAIKUF01. The sequence continues at coordinate 818 of JACSRM010000033.1, forward strand.
GCCATCGCGCCGAGGCCGCGCGGCTGCTCGGCGCCGTTGACCCAGACCTCGAACGGCCGCATCGGCACCGCGCGGCCGGCAGCGCCGCCTTCGCGGCGCTCGGCGGCCTGCTCGCGCGCCTGCGCGGCGTCGGACGGCTCGCGCCGCTCGATCGGCAGTTCGCCGACGAAGAGCGCGAAGTCGCCGTGCGGATGCTGGATCATGTAGGTCCAGGCCGAGTTGCCGGCCGCCAGGTCGGGCCGCCCCGGCCAGCGCAGCGACGCGAGCACCGGCGCCGGCAGGCGATCCAGCGCGAGGCGCTCGTTGGCGCCCTGCGCGACGAGCGGCGCGGGCTGCGCCTCGACGCTCAGCACCGAGCCGAGCACGGCATTCGGTCGGTACGTCGCGAGCCCCTTCAGCCCCTTCTCCCAGGCCTGCAGGTAGAGGTTCTTGAAGTCCTCGAACGGGTAGTCGGCCGGGACGTTGACGGTCTTCGAGATCGCGGTGTCGACGAACGGCGCGACCGCGGCGACCATCTCGGCGTGCGCCTGCGCGCTCATCTCGAGCGCGGTGACGAAGGCCGGGGTGAGTTCGGCGTCCTTGCCCTTGAGGTGATGGTAGAGCCGCCAGGCGTGGTCCTCGACCGCGTACTCCTTGAAGGTGCCGTCGGGCTCGCGCTTCTTGCGCTTGTAGCTCCAGCTGAAGGCCGGCTCGATGCCGTTGCTCGCGTTGTCGGCGAAGGCAAGGCTGATGGTGCCGGTCGGCGCGATCGACAGCAGATGCGAGTTGCGCAGGCCGTGGGCGCGGATGCGCTCCTTGAGCTGCGCCGGCAGGCGCGACGCGAAGTTGCCGCTCGCCAGATACAGGTCGGCATTGAAGAGCGGAAACGCGCCGCGTTCCTTCGCAAGCTCGACCGACGCCTCGTAGGCGAGGTTGCGCATCGTCTCGGCGACCTTCGCCGCGAAGGCGCGCGCCGGCGCCTCGTCGTAGCGCAGGCCGAGCATGACGAGCGCGTCGCCCAGGCCGGTGAACCCGAGGCCGATGCGCCGCTTGCTGCGCGCCTCGGCCAACTGCTGCGGCAGCGGCCAGACGCTCACGTCGAGCACGTTGTCGAGCATGCGCACCGCGACGCGGACGACCTCGGCGAACGCCGCGTCGTCGAAACCGGCCTCAAGCTCGAACGGCGCGCGAACGAAGCGCGTCAGGTCGATCGAGCCGAGGCAGCAGCAGCCGTAGGCGGGCAGCGGCTG
>JACSRM010000450.1 GCA_014879745.1 Burkholderiaceae bacterium
ACGATGCCGGCGAAATCGGTCTTCGCGTCGGCCAGCGCGAGCAGGAACATCTCGCTCGCGATGAACTGGTCGCCGCGCTTCGCTGCCTCCTTCTCGGCGCCCTGCAGCAGTGCGACGAGGTCGCGCCCGGCCTGCACCGGCTGGCCGCCGCCTTCGACCTGCGGCAGGCCGCCCATCGCCGTCTCGATCGCCGTCTGCAGCGCCGGCAGGCGCACGCCGGCACGGCCGAGCAGCGCGCGCGGCCCGTCCTCCTGCGCAAGCATCGCCGAAAGCAGATGCACCGGCTCGATGTACGGGTTGCCGCGCGTGACGGCGAGGCTTTGCGCCTCGACCAGCGCCTCTTGAAATCGCGTCGTGAACTTGTCCTGTCGCATCGTGAATCCCTCCAACTGCCCCTTGATGTCAGGGACGTTGGCGGATTTTCAAGACGCGGGATGCAGCGCCGCAGGCTCGTGCTGCGGAACGCGCGGCGTGCCGCTCAGCCAGTCGCGTTGCCGCCGGCCGCTATGCCCCAGCGCGCGAGCGCGGCGTCGTCGGCAACGCGCGCATCGACCCAGCGCGCGCCGTCCGGGCCGCATTCCTTCTTCCAGAACGGCGCCTGCGTCTTCAGGTAGTCCATCAGGAACTCGCATGCCTGGAAGGCTTCGCCGCGATTGGCCGAGGCGACGACGACGAGCACGATCTGGTCGCGCGCCGCAAGCCGGCCGACACGGTGGATGACGCGCGCGGCGCGGATCTCGAAGCGGCGTGCCGCCTCGTCGATCATCGCGCCGATCGCGCGCTCGGTCATGCCGGGATAGTGCTCGAGCTCGAGCGAATCGATCTCGGCGCCGTGGCTGCGGTCGCGCACGGTGCCGACGAAGGCGACGACCGCGCCGACGCCGCCGTCGCCCGCGCGCAGCGCCGCGACTTCGCTCGACAGATCGAAGTCGTCGCTGCGGATGCTGACGCGCGCGTCCATCGTCGTTACCGTTCTGCTCAGCCGCCGGTGACGGGCGGGAAGAACGCCAGTTCGGCGCCGTCAGCAACCTGCGCCGACTCGTCGCACAGCGTCTGGTCGAGCGCGGTGCGGACCGCCCTGCCGCGCGCGAGCACTTCGGCATGGCGCGGGCTGCGCGCGATCAATGCGTCGCGCGCCTCGCCAACCGTCGCGCCGGCGGCGATCTGCAGCGTCTCGCCCGCGCCGAGCGCCTCGCGCAGTGATGCGAAATAGCGCACCCGGATGGTCGCCTGCACCGTCATGCCTCGAGCTCCGCCAGCGGCAGATAGCGCACCGTGTCGCCGCGCCGGATCGCCTGCCCGGGCGGATTGTCGACGAGACCGTCGCCCCAGACCGTCGAGGTCAGCACGCCCGAGCTTTGGTTCGGGAACAATTCGAGTGCGCCATCCGCGTTGCGCCGCACGCGCAGGAACTCGCGGCGCTTGTCGGGCTTCGGCCAATCGAAGTCGGCTCGCGCCGCGATCGCGATCAGCGCCTTCCCCGCCCCGCCCTGCAACCGCTGCAGCACCGGCCGCACCGCGAGAACGAAGGCGACGAAGCTCGACACCGGGTTGCCCGGCAAGCCGATGAACCAGGCGTGCGAGCCGTCGGCGCGGCGCAGTTCGCCGAAGGCGAGCGGCTTGCCGGGTTTGAGCGCGACGCGCCAGAGATCGAGCCGGCCTTCGGCCGCGACCGCCGGGCGCAGGTGGTCTTCCTCGCCGACCGAGACGCCGCCGCAGCTGACGACGAGGTCGCAACGCTCGGCCGCACGGCGCAGCGCCTCGCGCGTCGCGGCGAGCGAGTCGGGAATGATGCCGAAGTCCTCGCAGTCGCAGCCGAACGCCTGGACGAGCGCGCGGTGCGTGAAGCGGTTCGAGTTGTAGATCGCCCCCGGGCGCAGCGGCTCGCCCGGCATCACGAGTTCGTCGCCGGTCGACATCAGGCCGACGCGCGGCCGGCGCGCGACCTCGAGCGTCGCCGCGCCGACCGACGCCGCAAGGCCGAGCGCCTGCGGCGTGAGCCGCGCGCCGCGCGCAAGAACGATGCTGCCGCGCTGCACGTCCTCGCCGCGGCGGCGCACCCACTGCCCGGGCCTGGGCACGGCATCGATCCGCACGCCGCCGTCGACCGCCGCGCAGACCTCCTGCATGACGACCGCATCGGCGCCAGCCGGCACCTGCGCGCCGGTGAAGATGCGCGCCGCGGTGCCTGGCTCGAGCGGCGCACCGACGACACCCGCCGGGATGCGCTGGCTGACCGGCAGCACCGTCCCCGCGGCGGGGACGTCGGCCGCGCGCAGCGCGTAGCCGTCCATCGACGTGTTGTCGGCCGGCGGCACGTCGAGCAGCGAGGCGACGTCGGCGGCGAGCACGCGACCGAGCGCATCGAAGGTGGCTACCGTCTCGGTCGCACCCAGCGGCTGGACCGCGGCGAGCAGCCGCGTCAGCGCCTCATCGAGCGACAGCAGCGGTTCGAGGGGCGGCGTAGTCATAGTGTGCCGACGATTGCAGCAGAAATTCGGCGACCGCGTCCGGCACATTCAGATCGAGCACCGGCAACGACGTGGGCTTGGGCAGCGCGCGCGGGCTGTCGGTCGCGATGGCGACGATGCGCGGATCGTCGGGGTACTGCACCGGCTTGCCGATGGCGGCGCGCCAGACCTCGATCTTCGGCAGGTCGGCGTGCTTGAAGCCCTCGACGAGCGCCCAGTCGCAGGCGCAAAGTTCGGCGAGCAGGTCGTGCACGTTCGGCCGCCGCTCGGTGGGGTACTCGCGGATCTTCGCGAGCCTGCGGTTCGACGCGACGACGACCTCGCCGGCGCCGGCCTTGCGGTGGCGCCACGAATCCTTGCCCGGCAGGTCGATGTCGAAATCATGGTGCGCGTGCTTGACGACCGAGACGCGCTGGCCCGCGAGCACGAGGCTTGCGATCACGCCCTCGACGAGCGTCGTCTTGCCCGACCCCGACCAGCCGGCGAAGCCGACGACCTTCATGCCATGTCCGGCTCGATGCAGCGCTTGACGGCATCGACCGACGCCGGCAGCACGACGACGCGGCGCGGCAGGGCTTCGATGCCGGCTTGGGCCGCCGGCCGCGGCGGTTCGATGCCGAGCGCCTCGACGATGGTCGCCGCGAACTTGGCCGGCTGCGCCGTTTCGAGGACGATCATCGGCACGCCGGGCTCGAGGTGTTCGCGCGCGACCTTCACGCCGTCGGCGGTGTGCGGGTCGATCATCACGCCGCGGCTCTTGTAGAGATCGCGGATCGTCGCGATGCGGTCGGCGTGCGTGCTGCGCCCCGAGGCGAAGCCGAACGACGGCAGCTTCGCGCGCGATGCGGCGTCGAGGCTGAACGCGCCTTCGCGCTCGATGCGCTCGCCGAACTTGGCGCGCACGCGCGCGCCGTCGCGGCCGAGCAGGTCGAAGATGAAGCGCTCGAAGTTCGACGCCTTCGAGATATCCATCGACGGGCTCGACGTCTCGTGCGTCTCGGTGCTGCCGCGAACGCGATACGTCCCGGTGCGGAAGAACTCGTCGAGCACGTCGTTCTCGTTCGTCGCCGCGACCAGGCGGCGGATCGGCAACCCCATCATCCGCGCGACGTGCCCGGCGCAGATGTTGCCGAAGTTGCCCGTCGGCACCGTGAAGCTCACCGATTCGTCGTTCGCCGTCGCCGCCGGGCCGCCCCAAGGCGACGCAGCCCCCTCGGGGGGTACCGAGGCCGAGCCGAGGTTGGGGGCACGCGAGGTCGCCTGGAAGTAGCCGGCGAAGTAGTAGACGACCTGCGCCAGCAGGCGCGCCCAGTTGATCGAATTGACGGCGCCGATGCGGTGGCGGCGCTTGAAGTCGAGGTCGTTCGAGACCGCCTTGACGATGTCCTGGCAGTCGTCGAACACGCCCTCGATCGCGATATTGTGGATATTCGCGTCCTGCAGCGAATACATCTGCGCCTGCTGGAACGGGCTCATGCGGCCGTGCGGTGACAGCATGAAGACGCGCAGCATCGGCTTGCCGCGCAGCGCGTACTCGGCCGCGCTGCCGGTATCGCCCGAGGTCGCGCCGAGGATGTTCAAGACCTCGCCGCGGCGCTCGAGTTCGTACTCGAACAGGTTGCCCAGGAGCTGCAGCGCCATGTCCTTGAACGCGAGCGTCGGGCCGTTCGAGAGCGCCTGCAGCCACAGCCCGTCGCCGATTGCCTTCAGCGGCGTGATCTCGGGCGTGCCGAAGACCGCCTCGGTATACGTCGCATCGACGATCGCGCGCAGGTCGGGCGCCGGGATGTCGTCGATGTAGAGCGACAGGATCTCGAACGCGAGGTCGGCGTAAGACAGGCCGCGCCAGCGCGCGAGCGTCGCGGCGTCGATCTGCGGATAGTGGTGCGGCAGGTAGAGCCCGCCGTCGGGGGCGAGGCCTTCGAGCAGGATGTCGCAGAAGGCGCGCGGCGTCGCGTCGCCGCGCGTGCTGATATATCTCAACTGAGTTCTTCCTTGCGGATGCGCACGATCGGTGCGAGCACCGTAGGCAGCTCCTGCATCCTCGCGATGGCATCCATCATCCGGCCTTCGACCGTATCGTGGGTGAGGATGATGACGTCGGTCTGGTTCTCGCCCTCGTCCGATTCACGCTGCAGCAAGGCGTCGATCGAGATATCGCGCTCGGCAAGGATGCCGGTGATGCGGGCGAGGACGCCGGCTTCGTCGGCGACGCGCAGCCGCAGATAGAAGGCGGTGACGACCTGCGCCATCGGCAGGATCGGCACACTGCTCAATTCGTCGGGCTGGAATGCGAGGTGCGGCACGCGCTGGGCGGCATCGGCGGTGTGCAGCCTTGTGACGTCGACGAGATCGGCGACCACCGCCGAAGCCGTCGGCTCGGCGCCCGCACCCTTGCCGTAGTAGAGCGTCGTGCCGACCACGTCGCCCTTCACGAGCACCGCATTCATCGGCCCCTCGACATTGGCGATCAGCCGCTTGGCTGGAACGAGCGTCGGGTGCACGCGCAGCTCGATGCCGTGCGCGGTGCGCTTCGTGATGCCGAGCAGCTTGATGCGGTAGCCGAGCTGCCCGGCGTAGCCGATATCGGCCGCCTGCAGCGTCGCGATGCCTTCGACGTAGGCGCGGTCGAACTGCATTGGGATGCCGAAGGCGATCGCGCTCATGATCGTCGCCTTGTGCGCGGCGTCCACCCCTTCGATATCGAAACTCGGGTCGGCTTCGGCATAGCCCAGGCGCTGCGCCTCGCGCAGCACGTCGCCGAAATCGAGCCCCTTGGCACGCATCTCGGAGAGGATGAAATTCGTCGTGCCGTTGATGATGCCGGCGATCGATTCGATCCGGTTCGCGGTCAACCCTTCGCGCAGAGCCTTGATGATCGGTATGCCGCCGGCCACCGCGCCTTCGAAGGCGACCATCACCCCCTTGGCGTGCGCGGCGGCGAAGATCTCGTTGCCGTGCACCGCGAGCAGCGCCTTGTTCGCCGTCACGACGTGCTTGCCCTGGCGAATTGCCTCCATCACGAGCGTGCGCGCGATGCCGCAGCCGCCGATCAGTTCGATGACGATATCGATCTCGGGATTCGCGATCACCGCGCGCGCATCGGCAACGATCTGTGCCGCATCGCCGGCCACACCCTTGGCGCGCGCGGTATCGAGGTCGGCCACCATCGTGATGCGGATGCCGCGCCCGGCGCGGCGGCGGATTTCTTCCTGGTTGCGCTGCAGCACGCGGAAGGTGCCGGCGCCGACCGTGCCGGCGCCGAGCAGACCGACCTGGATCGGCTTGGCCTGGGCGTCGCGCCGCGCTGCGGTATCGGCAGCCGGTGCAACGGTTTGCGGGGTCGCTGTCATGGTCGGTGCTTCAGTGCGAATGGCGTTTGCGGTAGTGCTCGAGGAAGCGCGCGATGCGGCCGATCGCCTCGGCGAGGTCGTCCGAGTTCGGCAGGAAGACGACGCGCACATGGTCGGGCTGCTTCCAGTTGAAGCCGGTGCCCTGCACGACGAGCACCTTCTCCTGCGCGAGCAGGTCGTAGGCGAACTGCTGGTCGTCGGTGATCGGGTAGACCTTGGGGTCGAAGCGCGGAAACATGTAGAGCGCCGCTTTCGGCTTGACGACGCTCACACCCGGGATCTCGCTCAGCAGCGCGTGCGCCAGGTCGCGCTGGCGGCACAGCCGGCCGCTCGGCGCGACCAGATCGTTGATGCTCTGGTAGCCGCCGAGCGCGGTCTGGATCGCGAGCTGCCCCGGCGTGTTCGAGCACAGCCGCATCGAGGCGAGCATGTTCAGGCCCTCGATGTAGCCGCCCGCGTGGCGCTTCTCGCCCGAGACGACCATCCAGCCGGCGCGATAGCCGCACGAGCGGTAGTTCTTCGACAGGCCGTTGAAGGTGACGAACAGCACGTCGTCGGCGAGCGAGGCGATGCTCGTGTGCGTCGCGCCGTCGTAGAGCGTCTTGTCGTAGATCTCGTCGGCGAAGACGATCAGCTCGTGCTCGCGCGCGATCTGCACGATCTCGCGCAGCACGCTCTCGGGGTAGAGCGCGCCGGTCGGGTTGTTCGGGTTGATGACGACGATCGCGCGCGTCGCCGGCGTGATGCGCGCGCGGATGTCGGCGAGGTCGGGCAGCCAATCGCTCTGCTCGTCGCACAGGTAGTGCACCGCCTTGCCGCCGGAGAGCGCGACGGCCGCCGTCCACAGCGGATAGTCGGGGGCCGGGACGAGCACTTCGTCGCCATCATCGAGCAGCGCGTTCATGCTCATCACGATCAGCTCCGAAGCGCCGTTGCCGAGGTAGACATCGTCGACCGTCACGCCCGCGATGTGCTTCTCCTGCGTGTAGTGAACGATCGACTTGCGCGGCGCAAAGAGGCCCTTGCTGTCGGTATAGCCCGCGGCGTGCGGCAGGTTGCGGATCATGTCCTGCACGATCTCGTCCGGCGGCTCGAGCCCGAAGGCGGCGATATTGCCGATATTGAGCTTGATGATGTGCTGGCCCTCGTCCTCCATCTGGCGGGCCTTGTCGAGCACCGGGCCGCGGATGTCGTAGCAGACGCCGGCCAGCTTGGCCGATTTGGCGATGCGCTTGAGCAAGTGGTTTCTCCGGTCCCGGCGCGCGGCCGCGCGCCTCCAGCGCCACCCTTGCAACGCCCCTGGGTGCAAGAGTCCGCGGCGCAAAAACTATAATTTTATCTGCCGCGCTCCACCTCCGCGGACCAGCCCCCGCGGGGGCGCGTCCAGCCCTATCCAAGTGAAACTCCAGCCCGACCGCGCCGAAGGCGTGAACGTCATCACGGCGTTCGAAGCGGGTCGCGTCGGCGTCAATGCGCGGCCCTACCACCGCAGCCTGATCGTTCCGTGGCAGGGCGCGATCCTCGACTGGAACTGCGAGCGCTTCTCGGCGCTCGACGCTGCACACTTCGAGCGGCTGCTTGAACTGGCGCCCGAACTCGTGATCTTCGGCAGCGGCGCGAGCCTGCGCTTTCCGGCCGCATCGCTGTGGCGCTCGCTCATCGCCCGCCACATCGGCTTCGAGACGATGGATACCGCGGCCGCCTGCCGCACCTACAACGTGCTCGCCGCCGAGGGCCGGATCGTCGTCGCCGCTCTCCTGATCGAGCCGCCGGCCTGAGGCCGGCGCGGGGCGTGCCTTTATAATCACAGGCTACGCCACGCGCGGCGCTACACATCAGACGAGTTCATGACGCCAGCCATCAACAAAGCCCTGCCGGAATTCGAAGCGCTCGCCACGAACGGCGTGAAATTCACCCCCCAGGCCTACCTGGGCAAGATCGTCGTCCTCTACTTCTACCCCAAGGACAACACCCCCGGCTGCACGACCGAGGCAATGCAGTTCCGCGACCGGCACAAGGATTTCGTCAAGGCCGGCGCGGTCGTGTTCGGCGTCTCGCGCGACAACATGGCCTCGCACGACAGGTTTCGCAAGAACCTCGAACTGCCGTTCGACCTGATCGCCGATACCGAAGAGAAGCTGTGCCACATGTTCGGCGTCGTCAAGAACAAGATCATGTACGGCAAGAAGGTCAAGGGCATCGAGCGCAGCACCTTCCTGATCGATGCCGAAGGCGTGCTCGTCGCCGAGTGGCGCGGCATCAAGGTCGCCGGCCACGTCGACGATGTGCTGAAGGCGGTGAAGGCGCTGAAGAAGGCTGCGTGAGCCGCGAAAGAGGGGCCCCACGACGTGGGGATCGAAGCGAGCGAACGCGGCCAGGCCACCGACCGCTCGGTACCAGGCGCTGCGCGGACCGTGCAGAGGTGGCCGCGTGAGCCCCGCCCTGGCGCTCTGGCCCCGAAGGGGTCACTTGCGTGCCCCGAAAGCTCGTTCCCGCCCGGCGGGACCGGCCGAAGGCCGTGGGGCGCAGCCGTGAACCGAACTGCCGGCGCCGTGCCCGCCATCGAAGCCGCCCAGGTGACTGCGCGGCTTCTTTTGTTTGGACGCATTGCAGCCCTGCCGCGCACCGATGCTGCGGGCGGGCACGGGCTGCCACCGTCTCACCCCTGAACCCGATCCCCGAACCATGCCCCTGCCCAAGCCACCCGCAAAACCCGCCGCCCTGCTCGGCCCGGAAGAGTACGAATCCCAGGCTGCGCCAAGGCCGGCGCGATCGCACAAGCCGTCGGCCCCGACCGGCGAGCCTGCGCTGCCCGCGCTGCTGGACCTGCTGGACACGCGGGCCGCGCCCTCGGTCGTGACCGCGCTGACGCACGCCGCACCGGCGCCCGCGCGCGAGGCCGCCGCTTCGCCGCGGCGCGCGCGCACGCCGCGCGGCACCGGGCCGGCACGCCTGTTCGTGCTCGATACCAACGTGCTGATGCACGACCCGACGTCGCTCTTTCGCTTCGAGGAGCACGACATCTATCTGCCGATGATCACGCTCGAGGAACTCGACGATCACAAGAAGGGGATGAGCGAAGTCGCGCGCAACGCGCGCCAGGTCAGCCGCGATCTCGACGCGCTCGTCGCCGCGGCGACGCGCGGCAACGGCGGCAGCGATATGAGCGCGGGACTGCCGCTCGCGCGCACCGGCCATCGCGAAGCCGGCGGCAAGCTGTTCTTCCAGACCGCATTCCTCGACGCCTCGCTTCCGGCCGGACTGCCGCAGGGCAAGGCGGACAACCAGATCCTCGGCGTCGTCAAGGCGCTGGGCGAGCAGATGAAGGGGCGCGAAGTCGTGCTGGTGTCCAAGGACATCAACATGCGCATCAAGGCGCGCGCGCTCGGCCTGAAGGCCGAGGACTACTTCAACGACAAGACGCTCGACGATGGCGACCTGCTCTACACCGGCGTGCTGGCGCTGCCGGCGGACTTCTGGGACCAGCACGGCAAGACGATGGAGAGCTGGAACCAGGGTGGACAGACCTACTACCGCATCAGCGGCCCGCTCGTACCGACCCTCTTCGTCAACCAGTTCGCCTATCTCGAGGCGGCGGGCGCCGCGCCGCTCTACGCCAAGGTGACCGAGATCACCGGCAAGACCGCGGTGCTGCGCACGTTGAAGGAATACAACCACGCCAAGAATTCGGTCTGGGGCGTGACGGCGCGCAACCGCGAGCAGAACTTCGCGCTCAACCTGCTGCTCGACCCGGACTGCGATTTCGTCACGCTGACCGGCACCGCCGGCACCGGCAAGACGCTGATGACGCTCGCCGCCGGGTTGAGCCAGGTGATGGACGACCGGCGCTACAGCGAGATCGTCGTCACCCGCGTCACGGTGCCGGTCGGCGAGGATATCGGCTACCTGCCCGGCAACGAGGAAGAGAAGATGAATCCGTGGATGGGCGCGCTCGACGACAACCTCGAGGTGCTCTCGCGCGGCGCCGGCGGGGCCGGCGAATGGGGCCGAGCGGCGACCAACGACCTCGTGCGCAGCAAGATCAAGATCAAGAGCATGGCCTTCATGCGCGGGCGCACCTTCCTCAACAAGTTTCTCATCATCGACGAGGCGCAGAACCTGACGCCCAAGCAGATGAAGACGCTGATCACGCGCGCCGGGCCGGGAACGAAGATCGTCTGCCTCGGCAACCTGGCGCAGATCGACACGCCGTACCTGACCGAAGGCAGTTCGGGACTCACCTACGCCGTCGACCGCTTCAAGGGCTGGCCGCACGGCGGCCACGTCACGCTCGCGCGCGGCGAGCGCTCGCGGCTCGCGGATTTCGCTTCGGACGTGTTGTAGCCGCCCGCGCCGCCAGGCTCGGGCGCCTCGCGTCATGCGGGATGCCGCGCGCCGCCGAGCGTAGCGACCCACCAGGTCCACGCCCACTCGGGCGGTGTCGCACCCGGCGGCAGCCCCTCGATGACGTCGAGGCCCTTCTTCAGCATCCACGACGAATCGTGCCAGCCCGGGCCCATCGGCTCGGCGTCGATGCTCCACTGCGGCGCGGTCGGCTCGTCGGTAGGGACGAGCGCGAGCCCGGCCGTCGTCGGTGTGCGCTGACCCGCCGCCTGCGGCGGCCCCGAGAACGCCATTCTTGCCATGATGTGCACTCCGTTCGTCTGTCCGGAGTGCAGTGTTCATGGCCCGTGTCGCCCCGCCCATCCCTCCGAGGTCGGGAAACGGACTTGGCGCACACACCCTGTTGGGTCGGGGGATGCGCCACGCCGCCGGCATCCCCATTGCGGGGGATGCCGAGCCGGCGCCGCGGCGGCACGAGCATGTCGCCGATCTGCTGCAGAGCGCCGGGCTCCTCGAGCGTCGTCAGATCGCCCGGGTCGCGGCCGACGACGCGGTCGAGTGACGCGATGTCGCGCCGTCCCGGGCCGCGACGCCGGCGGTTCTGGACGCGTCCGCAGCGCTGACTTGTTCGCGGCCCGACGCTTGGCGCCCGCGCGTGGATCGACGCCGACCCGCCGCCAGTGGCGGCGTGGCGGCCTGCCACTTCGTTCGCTTGCGTCGCGCCGACGCGCGCCGGCACCCGCGCGCGGCCGAATCGATGTAGGCTGTCGCACGCGCGGCCCAGCGCCGCGTGTGCGGAGGTGCTCCGATGCGTAGACGCACGCTCTTTCGCGCCGGGATCGCGCTCGCGGCCGGCCACGGTATCGCCCTCGCCCAGCCGTCGGCGCGCAAGCCGCGCATCGGCTTCCTCGGCAGCAGCACGCCCGACCCGCTGACGCTGCGCACGCAGGCCGAGCCGCTGCGCCAGGGGCTGCGCGAAGCCGGCTGGGTCGAAGGGCAGAACCTCGCGCCAATCGAGTTCCGCTGGGGCGAGGGCAAGTACGAGCGCTTCCCCGTGCTGCTCGACGAACTGCTGCGCCTGGATCTCGACCTGCTGATCACCGTGAGCCCGCGCCCGGCGCTGCTCGCCAAGGAGGTGGCGCCGAAGACGCTGCCGATCGTCGCCCTCGCCGTCGACGATCCGGTGAAGATGGGGCTGGTGCCAAGCATCGCGCGGCCGGGCGGCAACCTCACCGGCGTCTCGGCGGCGTTCGAGGGACTGGTGGAAAAGCGCCTGCAACTGCTGAAGGACATCGTGCCCGCGGCGCGCCGGTTCGCGTTCGTGTTCAACCCGGCGTCGGTGCCGCCGACGGCGATCGCCGACCTGGCGCCCGGCTGGGGGCAGACGCTGGGCGTCGCCATTACCCCGGTCGAGATCCGCAGCCCGGAAGACTTCGAGGCCGCGTTTGCGGCGATGGCGAAGGACCGCGTGGACGGCATCGTCTTCGTCGCCGACCCGATGATCTGGGCGCAGCGCGCGCGGCTCGGCGAGCTGACCGTCAAGCAGCGCCTGCCGTCGGTCTGGGGCGGCTCGGGGTATCTCGAAGCGGGCGGGATCGCGTCGTACCAGGGCGACTGGCCGGCCGTCTTCCGCCGCGGCGCCGCGCTCGTCGACAAGATCCTGCGCGGCGCGAAGCCGGGCGACCTCCCGTTCGAGCAGGGCACCAAGCTCGAGCTCGCGGTGAACCCAAAGGTGGCACGCGCGATCGGCGTCACGATCCCGCAGAGCGTGCTGCTGCAGGCGGATGTGGTGATCGAATGAGCGCGAAAGAGGGGCCCCG
>JACSRM010000455.1 GCA_014879745.1 Burkholderiaceae bacterium
GTGCCTGTGCGGCAAGTACAAGCGCCTGAAGCACCGCGGCGTGATCTGCGAGAAGTGCGGCGTCGAGGTCACGCAGACCAAGGTGCGGCGCGACCGCATGGGCCACATCGACCTCGCCGCGCCGTGCGCGCACATCTGGTTTCTGAAGTCGCTGCCGTCGCGTCTCGGTCTGGTGCTCGACATGACGCTGCGCGACATCGAGCGCGTGCTGTACTTCGAGGCCTACGTCGTCGTCGATCCGGGCCTGACGCCGCTGAAGAAGTTCAGCATCATGACCGAGGACGAGCACGACAAGCAGCGCCTCGAGTACGGTGACGAGTTCGTCGCGCTGATGGGCGCCGAGGGCGTCAAGAAGTTGCTGGAGGAGATGGATCTCGACATCGAGCTCGAGAAGATCCGCAACGACATGACGGGCTCCGAGCTCAAGATCAAGAAGAACGCCAAGCGCATGAAGGTGATGGAAGCCTTCAAGAAGTCGGGCATCAAGCCGAACTGGATGGTGCTCGAGGTGCTGCCGGTGCTGCCGCCGGACCTGCGCCCCTTGGTTCCGCTCGACGGCGGGCGCTTCGCCACGTCCGACCTGAACGACCTCTACCGGCGCGTCATCAACCGCAACAACCGCCTCGCGCGGCTGCTCGAACTGAAGGCGCCCGAGATCATCGTGCGCAACGAGAAGCGCATGCTGCAGGAGGCGGTCGATTCGCTGCTCGACAACGGCCGCCGCGGCAAGGCCATGACGGGCGCGAACAAGCGCGCGCTGAAGTCGCTCGCCGACATGATCAAGGGCAAGGGCGGACGCTTCCGCCAGAACCTGCTCGGCAAGCGGGTCGACTACTCGGGCCGCTCGGTGATCGTCGTCGGCCCGACCTTGAAGCTGCACCAGTGCGGGCTGCCCAAGTTGATGGCGCTCGAGCTGTTCAAGCCCTTCATCTTCTCGCGCCTCGAGGCGATGGGGATCGCGACGACGATCAAGGCGGCGAAGAAGGAGGTCGAAAGCGGCACGCCGGTGGTCTGGGACATCCTGGAAGAGGTGATCAAGGAGCATCCGGTGATGCTCAACCGCGCGCCGACGCTGCACCGCCTCGGGATCCAGGCGTTCGAGCCGGTGCTGATCGAGGGCAAGGCGATCCAGCTTCATCCGCTCGTGTGCTCGGCGTTCAACGCCGACTTCGACGGCGACCAGATGGCGGTCCACGTGCCGCTGTCGATCGAGGCGCAGATGGAAGCGCGCACGCTGATGCTGGCGACGAACAACATCCTGTTCCCGGCCAACGGCGAGCCGTCGATCGTGCCGTCGCAGGACGTCGTGCTCGGCCTGTACTACGCGACGCGCGACCGCATCAATGCGAAGGGCGAGGGCATCGTCTTCGCCGACGTCGCCGAGGTGCAGCGCGCGCTCGACAACGGCGCCGTCGAGATCACGAGCCGCATCAGCGTGCGGCTGACCGAATACACGCGTGACAAGGCGAGCGGCGATTTCACGCCGCACACCCATCTGGTGGATACGACGGTCGGCCGCGCGCTGCTGTCGGAGATCCTGCCCAAGGGCCTGCCGTTCGCGAACCTGAACAAGACGCTGAAGAAGAAGGAGATTTCGCGCCTGATCAATGCGTCGTTCCGCAAGTGCGGGCTGAAGGAGACGGTCGTCTTCGCCGACAAGCTGCTGCAAAGCGGCTTCCGGCTCGCGACACGCGCCGGCATCTCGATCTGCATCGACGACATGCTCGTGCCGAAGCAAAAGCCCGGCTTGATCGAGCGCGCCGAGAAGGAAGTCAAGGAGATCGAGCAGCAGTATGTCTCGGGCCTCGTGACGGCCGGCGAGCGCTACAACAAGGTCGTCGACATCTGGGGCAAGACCGGCGACGAGGTCGGCAAGGTCATGATGGCCCAGCTCTCGAAGGAGAAGGCCACCGACCGCAACGGCAAGGAGGTCGATCAGGAGTCGTTCAACTCGATCTACATGATGGCCGACTCCGGCGCGCGCGGCTCGGCGGCGCAGATCCGCCAGCTCGCCGGCATGCGCGGCCTGATGGC
>JACSRM010000106.1 GCA_014879745.1 Burkholderiaceae bacterium
GCCTTGATCGCCTCCTTGTGGCGCACGCCGAAGCGGTGCTCCTCGTCGATCACGAGCAGGCCGAGGCGCATGAACTTCACCTTGTCGGACAGCAGCGCGTGCGTGCCGACGACGATATCGATCGTGCCGTCGGCGAGGCCGTCGAGCGCCGCCTTCACCTCCTTGCCCGATCGGAAGCGCGAGATGTGCGCGACCTTCACCGGCCACTTGCCGAAGCGGTCGCCGATCGTCTGGTAATGCTGCTCGGCGAGCAGCGTCGTCGGCGCGAGGATCGCCACCTGCCTGCCGCCGCTGACGGCGACGAACGCGGCGCGCAGCGCGACCTCGGTCTTGCCGAAGCCGACGTCGCCGCACACCAGGCGGTCCATCGGCTTCGGGCTCACCATGTCCTGGATCACGGCGTGGATCGCGGCCTGCTGGTCGGGCGTCTCGTCGAACTCGAAGCTCGCCGCGAACGCCTCGTAATCGTGTGGCGTGAAGCGAAACGCGAAGCCCTCGCGCGCGGCGCGCCGGGCGTAGAGGTCGAGCAGTTCGGCGGCGGTGTCGCGCACCTGCTCGGCGGCCTTGCGGCGCGCCTTGTCCCACTGGCCCGAGCCGAGTTTGTGCAGCGGCGCCTCTTCCGGGCTCACGCCGGTGTAGCGCGCGATCAGGTGCAGCTGCGCGACCGGCACGTACAGCGTCGCCTTGTCGGCGTACTCGAGGTGCAGGAATTCGCTCGCCTCGGCGTCGCCGAGCGCGATGTTCTTGAGCCCCACATAGCGGCCGATGCCGTGGTTGATGTGCACGACCGGGTCGCCGACCTTCAGCTCCGACAGATCCTTGATCAGTGCGTTGACGTCGCTCGCCTGCTCCTGGCGGCGGCGCCTGCGCGCGGTCGGCGCGGTGGCGAAGAGCTCGGTCTCGGTGACGAACTCGATCGCTGCGCCCGCCTCGTCATCGATCCAGACGAAGCCTTCGGCGAGCGCCGCGACGGCGATCGCGACGCGCTCGCCGCCGGTCGCGAACGCGGCGAGCGATTCGACGCTCGGCGGATCGATCCGGCTGTCGCGCAGCAGCTCGAGCAGGCTCTCGCGCCGGCCCGCGCTCTCGGCGACGATCAGCACCCGGTGCCGCGTCTCGGCCAGATGGGCCTTGAGCCGTTGCAAGGGCTGCGGCGCGCCGCGATCGACGCTGAGGTCGGGCAGCGGGCGCGCCCACGTTGCCCCCTCACCCCGGCCCTCTCCCCGCGAGCGGGGCGAGGGGGCATCGTGCTCTCCCCGCGAGCGGGGAGAGGGGGCATCGTCCTCTCGCCGCGAGCGGAGCGAGGGGGCATCGTCCTCTCGCCGCGAGCGGAGCGAGGGGGTATCGTCCTCACGCCGCGAGCGGGGCGCGGGGGCGTCTCCCTCTCCCGGCGACGGGAGAGGGCCGGGGAGAGGGCCGGGGTGAGGGCCGGGGTGAGGGCCGCCGCGCAGCGCGAGCGTCGCGTGGCGGTTGGCGAGCGCGAAGAACTCCTCGTCGCGCAGGAAGATCTCCTCGGGCGCGAGGATCGGCCGCTCCTTGTCGTGCTGCAGGAAGCGGTGGCGCTCGCGGGTGTCGGCCCAGAAGCGCGCCAGCGCGTCGCCGACCTCGCCGTGCAGCACGATCGCGGCTTCGCCGCCGAGGTAGTCGAAGAGGGTCGCCGTCTGGTCGAAGAAGAGCGGCAGGTAGTACTCGATGCCGCCCGTCGCAAGCCCCGCGCCGAGGTCCTTGTATAGCCGCACCTTGCTCGGGTCGCCTTCCATCTTCTCGCGCCAGCGGGCGCGAAATGCATTGCGCGCCGCGTCGTCGAGCGGGAACTCGCGCCCCGGCAGCAGCCGCACCTCGGGCACCGGATACAGGCTGCGCTGGGTATCGGGGTCGAAGGTGCGGATCGAATCGACCTCGTCGCCGAACAGATCGACGCGGTACGGCACCGCCGAGCCCATCGGGAAGAGGTCGATCAAGCCGCCGCGCACCGCGTACTCGCCGGGCGAGACGACCTGGCTCACATGGCTGTAGCCGGCGAGCGTGAGC
>JACSRM010000054.1 GCA_014879745.1 Burkholderiaceae bacterium
GACTTCAAGAACACGGTGATCGTGATGACGAGCAACCTCGGCTCGCACCAGATCATGCAGATGGCCGGGCGGCCGAGCGACGAGATTCGCGACGCGGTCTGGGTCGAGGTCAAGCAGCACTTCCGGCCCGAGTTCCTGAACCGGATCGACGAGGTCGTCGTCTTCCACGCGCTCGACGCGAAGAACATCGAGGCGATCGCGAAGATCCAGCTGAAGGTGCTCGAAGCCAGGCTCGAGAAGATGGACATGAAGCTCGACGTGTCGAGCGAGGCGCTCGCCGAACTGGCGAAGGCCGGCTTCGACGTCGCGTTCGGCGCGCGGCCGCTGAAGCGCGCGATCCAGCAGCGCATCGAGAACCCGGTTGCGAAGCTCATCCTCGAGGGCCGCTTCGGCCCGAAGGACGTGATCCCGGTCGGCTTCGAGAACGGCGAGTTCAGCTTCGAGCGGATCGTGCACTGACGACCCCGCGGCGCTCAGCCGCGGTGGTCGTCGAACAGGTCGTCCATGCGCTGGATCTGCAGCCGCGCCAGCGTCAGGTTGGCGTGCTGCTTGTCGAGCACGGCGTGCAGCATCAGCGCCGGGTGGCGCGGCACGCCGCGCAGCACGAGGTGGCGCGCATCGAGCGTGATCGCCGCCTCCGGCAGCTCGGCGCCGAGGCCGAGACGGCGCCCGGTGCGAACGATCGCGCCGAGCAGCGTCGTCGCCGCCGAGGCGAGGGCGTCGGCGTCGGGCATCTCGCCGGCATGGGCGACGGGGCGGCCGCTCGCGACCTCGAACACGCAGCAGTCGAGCATGCCGTTGAGCTTGTGCAACTGCTCGACATAGTGCGACATCTGCGCCGCGAGCGCGTCGTCGGGCTGGGCGCGCGGCGTGGTGGCGGCCGTCTGCGGCAGCGGCGGCATCGGCTTGAGCGATAGCGGCTCGATCGTCGGCGTCACGGCGTGCGGGCCGAACGCGGCGGCGGGGGCGGCTGTCGGTGTGGTGGCGTTCTTCGGCGCCGAGTCAGCTCTGTTCGCCGGCGCGGCAGAAGTTGCCGGTGCGGCGCTGATCGCAGGGACGACGAGGCCGGTCGCCGCGATCTGCGCGCGCAGCCGGCTCCAGGTGCCGCTGATGAAGTTCCACGCATCCGACGGCCGCTGCACGGCTGGCGTGGTGCGCACCGTGACGCCGGTGCCGCGCCCGAGGTCGACGCTCTGCGCCGCGAGCGCGCCGGTCGATGCGAGCGGCAGCAAGAGCAGGTCGCGGTTCTGCCACGGGCCGGTGACGATGTCGCTGCGCAGCGAATTGAACGCCGCCGCGAGCGAATGGCCCGGCAGGTCGCCGACCATCAGCACGCCGAGCCGGCTGTAGGCGAGCAGCACGCGCGCGAGGTCGTGGCGGGCGACGGTGTCGGCGTCGGCCTCGGTGCTGTAGATGCGCAGCGACCCGCCTTCGCCGGCCGGGAACTCGATGAACTCGAGCGTCGCGAGCGTCGTGCCGTAGCCCTGGCGCCGGATCGCAAGCTTCTTGACGGCAAGGCCGGTCGCCGCCGCCACATCTGCGAGCAGCTTGCGCGAAGCGGCGGTGCCGATGTCGTGCACCGCGATGAACTCGGGCCGCGCATGGTCGAACTGCTGCAGCAGGGCTGGCGCCGGGTCGCACGAGACGAACAGCTCGCGCAGCGTGGCGCCGACGGCGCGGCCGATGTCCTTCGCGTCGGGTGCGAGGTATTCGTCCTTGTTGCCGACGAAGCGCGTCGCGAGCACCGTCTGCGCGCGCGTTGCCTGCCAGCCGTCGAGCAGCTCGTTCATTCGGCCAGCGGGCCGCGAGACGGCCGGATCGGAGCCTTCGGGCGTGGAGGTGTTCATCGGCTTTGAGCGTCCCGGCGCCGGCCCCTGCCGGCCGCGGCGGAACGCCCGCAAGCATAGCGCGGTGCGCGCGTCTGCTTTCGGCACCGGCCGCGGCTCGCCATCCCGGCCCTCAGCCGCGCGCCTTCATCGCCCGGCGCGCCTGCACGAACTCGAACGCGAAGCGCACCGCGTC
>JACSRM010000287.1 GCA_014879745.1 Burkholderiaceae bacterium
CAGCGATACCCGTAGGTATCGCGAGGATTTGCAACGCCGCCCGGGCGGCAAAGGCGCGGTTTTATGTGCCGAACAGTGTCGAACACTGCACTAGCCGACTGCGTGCGCGGCCGTCGCGAGGGTGCGACCGCCGCCACGATGCCGCCCTCGATGACCCGACCGCCGTGAAGGATGACCCAACCGATTCGTGCTGCTCGAGCGGCGGCGCGAACGCATGCGTCTTCTCGAAGGCGCTGCTCGCGCGCGCCGCGGGCTGCGAGCTGTCTTCGCGCCGGGTGCGCGGCGAAATGGAAGGCTTCGAATGCACGTCGCCGGTGGCGCGCATCAACTGCGCCACGCTTGCCGCGCTGATGCGCGAGCGCTCGCGCTTCGCGCTGCGTCTGCCGGCCGCGGGCCGGCCCCTGATGCATCAGCAGGCGATGCGCCTGCAGTGCGGCGGCCTTGCCGCGCTGCGCGAGACGCTCGGCGCCGCCGAACGCGACGTGCACCGCCTCGTCGTCAACGCCCACGAGCAGCATGCGAGCTTCGCGGAACTGCCCTGGGAGCCGCTCGTGGCGGCGATCGCCGCATGGGCGCCGCGCAAGCGGGCCGGCCGGTGAACGCCGCCGACCGCACCCGCCTCGTCGAGGCGGTGCAGCGCAATTGCCACGTCGCCGACGCGCGCCACGCCACCGACATGACGCTGTGCATCTATCTGCTGCAGATGCGCGAATATTTCCGCTGGGAGCGCGGTGCGGCGTTCGATGCGCTGCTTGCGCGCGACGAGATCGGCAACTGGATCGAGGATCGCGAAGCGCTCTGGTCGACGCTCGAGGATGCGCCGCTCGTCGCCCTGCCTTGCCCCGGCGTCGAGGCAGGCATCGACCCGTTCGATGTCGCGGCGATCAATCGGCAGTTGCTGCCGGCGGGACTGCTCTACGGCGCCGGGCTTGCGGCGCGCGAGCGCCCGGTCTTCTTTCTTGCCGAACTGCACGGCGTGTCGCGGCGCGGCGGCCTGGCCGTCCTGAGCGCCGGACGCGAACTGGCGCGCGGTCTCGTCGCCCCGCCCGCGGCGCTCGACGCGACGGCGCAGGAGCCGGCGATCGTGCTGCGGCGCGAACCCATCGCACGCTGGGGGTGGGAGCGATTCGAGACCTGGACGCTGCATCGGCTCGCCGGCAGCGCACTGCACGCGGCGGTCGAAGCCTACGGTTTCGAGCGCGGTTTCGAGGCGGCCCTGCCGCGCTGGCTCGCCGAGCAGGGCGAGGCGATGGTGCTGCACGAGATCGGCGAGCACCGGGCCGGCGAGCGGCTCGGCGCGCAATGGGCCGCGCTGCGGCTGTCGCTGCCGACGCGCCGCGGTGACCTGCATGCGCGCGCGGTGCGCGACCATCTGGCCGACTTCATCGTCACCTTGCCGACGCTGCTCGATCGCGATGCGAAAGCGTCGATCCACGTCTGGTTCGCCAACTACGACGGCGTGCGCGAGATGCTGTTTCCGGCGCTGAAGGACGCGTACGCGGCCTGGCGCGGCGGCGACGGCGGACGTGCGCTGCGCGCCGCGATCGCCGCGGGCGAGGCGCACTTCGCGCGCCTGGCGGCGCAGGCCCTGCGGCTTCATGCGGCGGGCCGCGGCGGCGCGGCGATCGAGAAGCTGCTCAGCGCGCCGCAGGCGGCGCTTGCGAGGTAGCGCCGCCGCGCCGGACAACGCGCAGTTCGCGTCGCAAGCCTATTCCGACTCCGCCTTCCAGAGCAGGAACCTGAGCGTCGCGACCGAGCCGGCGACGATCGCGCCGGTCGCGATGAACGAGCCGATCGCCAGCGTCGACAGCCCCGAGATGCCCTGCCCGATCGTGCAGCCGAGCGCCGTCACGCCGCCGAAACCCATCAGCACGGCGCCGGCGAGCTGGTTGCGCAGGTCCTGCACCGAGGCAAAGCCCTCCCAGCGGAAGGTCCGGCTCGTCAATGCATGGGCTGCCGAGCCGAGCGCGACGCCCATGACGCTTGCGATGCCGAAGGTCACCTGCAACGAGGTATCGGTCCAGCGCATCAGCAACTCGAGGCTGTAGGCGAGCGGCGCGATGAAGCTGAGCGATTCGATGGTGCGGGTATTCGTCGCGAAATAGACCGTCTCGAGCGTCTCGGGGTTCTCGCCGTGGCCGAAGTGACCGCTCAAATACCAGCCGGCGACGACGAGCGCGCCGAGCATCACGCCGGCCGCGGCCTGCAGCCGATTGCCGCGAAACCGGCGGTCCTTGAAGACAAACAGCAGCAGCGCCGCGGAGACGACGCCCGCGACGCCCGCGAGCGCCGCCCCGTGCTCGATGCCGGCGAAGCGGGACAGTGCGGTCGCGAGGCTCTGGTCGGCCCAGCCGCGTTCGCCGAGGTTGATGTGGACCGGGTCGAGCAGCGTCGCGCGCCACTGACCGAACAGGCCCTTGAGCGTCATGTAGCCGGCGATCGCGGCGAACGTCAGCACGACGATCGAGCGCACGCTGCCGCCGCCGGCGCGGATCAGGTTGCGATTGGCGCAGCCGCCGGCGAGCGTCATGCCGACGCCGAAGGCGACCCCGCCGACGAGCAGCGACAGCCACGGCAGCACCGGCCGCTGCGTGACCGAGGCCGAAAGATCGACCAGCCCGGCATAGGACAGCGCGCTCGCGCCGAGCATCGCGACCGCGACCGCGAGCAGCCACATGCGCACGCGGCCCCAATGACCCATATTGACGACGTCCGAGAGCGCGCCCATGGTGCAGAAGTTCGCCTTCGCGCCGACGAAGCCGAAGACGAAGGCGATCGCGAAGCCGCCCCCTGCAACGAGCGCGGCGATGCCTTGCGGCGTCACGCCTTCACGCCTTCAGATGAAGAGGCTCACATCGGTCTCGCCGGCGAACTGCAGAAAGGTTGCAGCGCCGCCGAACTCGATGCCGTCGATGAAATCGCTCTGGCTGTAGTCGAACAGGTCGACCGTCATCTGGCAGGCGATGAATTTCACGCCGGCCTCGAGGCACAGCGAGCGCAGCTCCTCGAGCGTCGCGACGCCCTTCTTCTTCATCTTCGCCTTCATCATCGAGGTTGCCATCGCCTCCATGCCGGGCATCACGCGCAGCGTGACCGGCATCGGCATCGGCATCGGCATCGCCGGATTGGCGAGCGGGCTGATGCGGATGTCGCTGATGTCCTTGCGCAGCAGCGACAGGCCGTAGAAGGTGAAGAAGACCTGCACCTCCCAGTCGAGCGCCGCCGCCGTCGAGGCGAGGATCAGCGGCGGATACGCCATGTCGAGCGCACCCTTGGTGGCGATGATCGCCATCTTCTTGGTCGTCATGCGGCCTCCGTCGGGGTTCGCGCCGCGCGCATCAGGCCTTCTTGCGGATATAGAAGACGTGCTTGCCGCTTTCGGTGCCGGTCTCGAGCAGCGCGTGCCCGGTCTGTTCGGTGAAGGCCTGCATATCGGCGACCGATCCGGGGTCCGTCGCGACGACCTTGAGCACCTGACCCGGGCTCATGTCGGCCAGCGCCTTCTTCGTCTTGACGATCGGCAGCGGGCACGACAGGCCCGAGGCGTCGAATTCCTTGTCGAAGTTCATGCATCCCTCCAGAGTGAGCGCGCCGATCGGGCCGCGAGACGATGCGTCGCGCGAGCGGACAGGGCACCGATTACATTAGCGCCTTTCGTGCCGGCGGCTGTCTATTCCCGCATCGGGGGATGGCGGATAACCCGGACGGGTAGTAGGGGAAGTTGAGTAGTGCGCAATGCTGGCGTTTGCTTCAACATCGAACACGATCGAGCATCGGGGCCGGCCCGCCGGCCGCAACCAAGGAGTGGGATGATATGAAAGTACAGACCCGACGCCAGATGCTGGCGACGAGCGCCAGGGTTGCAAGCCTGCTCGCCGCGGCCGGCTTTCTGCCCGGGATCGCGCATGCGGCGTGGCCGAAGGCGGCCTTCGAGTCGAAATCGCTCGCCGACGCCGTCAAGGCGCTCGGCGGCGGCGCGCCGGCGGCGAGCCCCGATGTCACGATCACCGGCCCGGATATCGCCGAGAACGGCGCCGTCGTGCCGGTCGGCGCGTCGACCACCGCCGCCGGCGCGACGCGCCTGCTGCTGCTGGTCGAGAAGAACCCGAATGCGCTCGCCGCGGTCTTCGACTTGACCGGCGCAATCGAGCCCAATATCTCGACCCGCGTCAAGATGGCGCAGACGTCCAACGTCTACGCGGTCGCGATGACGAGCGACGGCCGCGTGCTCTACGCCGCCAAGGAGATCAAGGTCACGCTCGGCGGCTGCGGCGGCTGACGCCGCGCGCCCGACGCACCCCCAACGAACGAGGAATACGACATGTCAGACCCGATGCGCATTCGCGCCCAGGCCGCCGGCGACAAGGTCACGGTGCGCGTCCTGATGGCCCACGAGATGGAGACCGGCCAGCGCAAGGACTCCGCCGGCAACATCATCCCGGCCTGGTTTATCCAGGAGGTGACGGCCACCCAGAACGGCAAGACCGTGCTGACGGCCCAGTGGGGCCCGTCGATCGCGAAGAATCCGTTCCTGCAGTTCACGATCAAGAGCGGCAAGGTCGGCGACAAGATCGTCGTCAGCTGGGTCGACAGCAAGGGTGACAAGCGCAGCGACGAGGCGACGGTCACCTGAACGTCGCGCGATGCGGGATTCGACCAGCCCGCAAGGCGCATGCATCGGCCGGGCAACCCCCATCCGGCGTCCGCGGCAGAAGAAGACGAGGAGACAATGAAGCATTCCATCCTGATCGGAATTGCGGCCACGGCGTTCGCATTCGGTGCGCAAGCGCAGAAGTCGACCGCCGACGGCATCGCCGAGTACCGCAAGATGCTCGAGGACGGCAACCCGGCCGAACTCTACGAAGCGAAGGGCGAGAACCTCTGGAAGACCGCGCGCGGACCGAAGAACGCGACGCTCGAGCAGTGCGACCTCGGCAAGGGGCCGGGCGTCGTGAAAGGCACCTTCGTCGAACTGCCGCGCTATTTCGCCGATACGAAGCGGGTGCAGGATCTCGAGTCGCGCCTCGTGACGTGCATGGCGACGCTGCAGGGTTTCGACGCCGCGGAGATCGAGAAGACGTCATTCGGCCGCGGCGAGCAGGCCAACGTCACGGCGCTGGCGACCTGGGTCGCGTCGCAGTCGCGCGGGCTGCGCTTCAATCTGCCGCAGGGCCACCCCGAGGAGCGGCGCAGCTACGAACTCGGCAAGCGCGCCTTCTTCTACCGCGCCGGGCCGTACGACTTCGCGTGCGCCACCTGCCACGGCACGGCCGACAAGCGAATCCGACTCCAGGATCTGCCCGACCTGACCGGCAATCCGGGCGACGGCATCGGTTTTGCCGCGTGGCCCGCGTACCGCGTCAGCAATGGCCAGATGTGGAGCATGCAGCTTCGCCTGAACGACTGCTTCCGCCAGCAGCGCTTTCCCTATCCGCTCTTCGGTTCGGAGGTGACGATCGCGCTGTCGACCTACATGGGCGTGAATGCGAAGGGCGCGGAGTCGATCGCGCCGGCGATCAAGCGCTGAGTCGCAACGCAGGATCGAAGACGTCCGCCGAACCCGACCCGGAGCCGAAAATGAACACCTCCCGACTGATCCTCGTCGTCGCCGGCAGCGCCGCCATCGTCGCCGGCTGCGCGAGCGGACCGTCGTCTGCCGAACTCGACGCCCAGACCACGCAAATGATGCATGCATCGTTTCGCGACCAGGGCATCGCGAAGATGAGCCGGCTCGACCAGGACACGATGCAGAAGGCCTGCTCGTCGGACGTCGCGCCGTCGGCGGCGGTCGAGAAGAGCATCATGGAACAGGCTCAGGCGAGCATCCAGTGGCCGGCCGACGGCAAGTTCTTCGGCGACTGGCGCAAGGGCGACAAGCTCGCGCAGAGCGGTCGCGGCATGAGCTGGAGCGACAAGTCGGCCGACCCGAAGGGCAACGGCGGAAGCTGCTACAACTGCCATCAGCTCGACAAGTCGGAGCTGTCGTACGGCACGATCGGGCCGAGCCTGCTGCACTACGGCAAGAATCGCGGCATCACCGACCCGAACGCGGCATCCGCACAGGAGGTCGTCAAGTACACCTGGAGCCGGCTGTGGAATGCGAAGGCGACCGTGCCGTGCTCGAGCATGCCGCGCTTCGGCCACGACAAGATTCTCGACGTGGCACAGTTGCGCGACCTGATGTCGCTGTTGCTCGATCCGCAATCGTCGGTCAACGCGCAGTAGCGATCGCTGTGCCGCGGGCGCCTGCAGCGCCGGGCTCGGCATGACCCGCGCCGTCGATACGGTGGCGGCGTGAGGCCCGAGGCTTCCGATCCGCGGCAAACTGCCATCACGCCATGAGCCTGAGCAAGCGCGAGTTCCTGCAGGTCCTGTCCGCTGCCGCGGCCGCCGGCATGGGCCTGGCGCGCTACGAGAACGCCGACGCGGCAACCGCCGAGGCGGGCCTCTACGATCTGCCGCCGCTCGGCAGCGGTGCGGGCTTCGTCAGCCTGCTGCATATGACCGACTGCCACGCGCAGTTGAAGCCGATCTACTTTCGCGAGCCGAGCGTCAACCTCGGCGTCGGCGCGATGCAAGGCCAGTGGCCGCACCTCGTCGGCGAGCATTTGCTGCGGCGCGCCGGGATCGCGCCGGGAACGCAGCTCGCGCACGCCTGCACCTTCCTCGACTTCGAAGCCGCGGCGCGCCGTTTCGGCAAGGTCGGCGGCTTCGCGCACCTCGCGACGCTCGTCAAGCGGCTGAAGGCGAGCCGGCCAGGCGCGGTCCTGCTCGACGGCGGCGATACCTGGCAAGGCTCGGCGACCGCGCTGTGGACGAACGCGCAGGACATGGTCGACGCCACGCTGCTGCTCGGCGTCGACGTGATGACCGGCCACTGGGAGTTCACCTACGGCATGGACCGCGTGAAGCAGATCGTCGACAAGGACTTGAAAGGCCGGATCGATTTCGTCGCGCAGAACGTCAGCACCGCAGACTTCGGCGATCCGGTATTTCCAGCCTCGACGCTGCGCGAAATCAACGGCGTACCGGTCGCGGTCATCGGTCAGGCGTTTCCGTATACGCCGATCGCCAACCCGCGCTATTTTGTCGCCGACTGGAGCTTCGGCATCCAGGAGGAGAACCTGCAGAAGACCGTCGACGCGGTGCGCAGGAAGGGCGCGCAACTCGTCGTGCTGCTGTCGCACAACGGCATGGACGTGGATCTGAAGCTCGCCGCGCGCGTGCGCGGCATCGACGCGATCTTCGGCGGCCACACCCACGACGGCGTGCCGCTCGCGGTGCCGGTGAAGAGCGGCGGCGCGACGACGCTCGTCACGAACGCCGGCAGCAACGGCAAGTTCCTCGGCGTGATGGACTTCGAAGTGCGCGCCGGCCGCATCGCGAACTGGCGCTACCGGCTGCTGCCGGTCTTCAGCAATATGCTCGCCGCCGATCCGGCGATGGATGCGCTGATCGCGCGGCTGCGTGCGCCGTATGAAGCCCGACTTGCAGAGACGCTCGCCGTCACCGACGGCCTGCTCTACCGGCGCGGCAACTTCAACGGCAGCTGGGACCAGCTGGTGTGCGACGCGCTGCTCGACGTGCAGAGCGCGCAGATCGCCTTCAGCCCCGGCTTTCGCTGGGGCACGAGCCTGCTGCCGGGCGACGCGATCACGCGCGAGCTGATGATGGACCAGCTCGCGATCACCTACCCCTACGCGACGGTCACCGACATGACGGGGACGATGATCAAGACCATCCTCGAGGACGTCGCCGACAACCTCTTCAACCCCGATCCGTACTACCAGCAGGGCGGCGACATGGTTCGCGTCGGCGGCCTCGCCTACACGATGACACCGGGCGAGAAGATGGGATCGCGCATCTCCGACATGCGCCTCGCCGGCAAACCACTGGACGCCGACAAGACCTACAAGGTCGCCGGCTGGGCGCCGGTCGCCGAAGAGGCAAGGCGCGCCGGCGGCAAGCCGGTCTGGGAACTGGTCGAGTCGTGGCTGAAGGCGCAGCCGGGAGGGCGTGTCGGCGTGCGCCGCATCAATACACCGAAGCTGATCGGCGTCGACGGCAATCCGGGGCTCGCGTAGAGGCGGCGCCGCGCGCGGACCCGCGCACCTTGCGGCGTCAGGCGAATTCCTGGCGCACCGGGGCCGACATCAGGCGCCGGATGACCCAGCCGAAGACGATGCAGGTAACGAGCGTCACGAGTGCCGCCATCACGCGCGCCGCGGTGACGAAGCCGCCGAAGACGTCCGCCGCCTGCGGCGGCAGCGGAGAGCCGGCGAGCGCGCTCGTGACGACCGACTGCACGACCTCGTGCTGCAGCCACAGGCCGAGCAGATTGGCGACGATCGCGATCATCAGCACGCCGATGAAGGTGCGCCGTGCCCACTCGAGACGCAGCAGCAAGCCGATCGCCGAGGCGAGCATCAGCAGCGACATCAGCAGCCCGGTGCCGACGACCCACGGCAGATAGCCGAGCAGCAGATTCGTCAGCAGCGGCAGCGCAGGCAGGTTGGCGCCGCCCGCGGCGAGCGGCGCGACCGACGCGACGAATGCGTTCTGGACGACCGCCGAGGCGCTCACGAGTGCCGACAGGACGATCGCGACCCAGGCGGTGATGGTGACGAAGAGCGAACGGGCTCCGACGTTGAAGGTCTGCGGCATGGCAACGGCTCCCACAACGCGCGCATTGCGGTACAAGGTCGCGGCGTCTGATTCGATTGTCGGCACCATGCGCGACAAAGTCATGACAGCGAACCGGCCCTTGTCCCACGAATGTGGGGGTTGCGTGCGATCTTCACCACACTCATTCAGGGGGGGTGCGAAACATGCGCTCACGCGCGAGAGAAGCCGTTACAGCCCGCGATCAACCGAAACGCACCGCGTGGATCATCGGCAGGGTGAACGATACGGTCTGCCAATGGTCGCCGCCGTCGGCGCTCGCCCAGAGGCCGCCGGTGGTGCTGCCCATCAGCAGATTGCGGCCGTCGTCGGCGACCGCCAGCCCGTGCCGATAGACGAGGTCGAAGCAGTTCGACTGCGGCAGACCGCCGCGCAGCGTATCGAAGCTGCGAGCGCCGTCGCGGGTGCGGTTCACGATCAGCGCGCCGTCGCGCGGCACGCGGCACTGGTCCGCGATGGCGGGTACGAACCATGCGGTATCGGCATCGCGCGGGTCGACGGCCACCGCGAAGCCGAAGGCCGAGACCGGCGCATTCGTGACCTGCTGCCACGACGCGGCGTTGTCCGTCGAACGCCAGATGCCGCAATGGTGCTGGCACCAGAGCACGTCGGGCTGCGCCTCGCAACGCACGATGGCGTGCGGATCCTGGATGTTCGGGTCGTCGGCCCGCTCCGGCGGCATGAAATCGGCACGCATCCCGGCGGACTGCACGATCCAGCTCGCGCCATCGTCGCGCGTGACCCACGCGCCGCCGCAGCTCAGGCCGACGAGCAATTCCCCATCCCGCCGCGGATGCGGGCAGATCGAATGGATGCCGGGCACATCGTAGCCGCCGCCGAACCACTCGGCGCGCTCGGGGCGCGACCACAGCGGCTCGACGAGTTGCCACGACGCACCCCGATCCGACGAGCGAAACAGTCCTCCGGGCAGCGTGCCGGCCCAGATCGTCGCGTTGCTTGCGGCCAGGGACCATATCTGCACCAGCTTCCACGGCACGCCTTGGTCACTTTCGGGCTGCGGCGGATAGGCGGGCGTCGCGACCTCGCTCCAGGTCGCTCCCGCATCACCCGATGCATGCACCTTGACGCCGAAGTGCCCCAGGTTCAGCGCCGCCAGCATGAAGCCGTCGGGTCGCGGCGGCAGCAGCATGCTGACCGGCTCGCCGAGAAAGCTGACGCGCTCGACCTGCCATGCGCCGCGCCGATGGCGCAGCTCGAACAGACCCTTGCGGGTGGCGAGCCAGGCGCGATCGATCGCGGCTTGCATACCGAAATCCGTTCAGCCGCCCGACAAGGCCTGCAGGACGTGGACGCGGCTGTCGCGGCGCAGCGCGTCGGCCAGCGATTCGCGGTCTCGAACGCGCACGCCGTCGATGAAGACGACGACATTGGCGCGCAGGTGCGACTGATCGTCGAGCACATAGCCGCGCAGGCGCGGGTTGATCTCGAAGGCCGAGCACAGCGCGTCCCTCAGCGTTCGGGCATCCGTCTGCACCTCGGGCGTTTCGGTGAACCGCCGCAACTGGGAAGTGAAAGTTACGCTCGCCACGGTTGAATGATGCCCAATTCCGGCGCCGCCTGCCGGCCGGCGGCGATCCGCGGGCAAGGCTGGAAAGTTCTCGACGGTCATGCTTCATATGGAATACAATTCATCCATCGTTTCAAATGCAAAGTGAGTTGCCCGTGAGCACCGCCTCCGTCGCACGCGAAACCAGCCCGAAATACCTGCGAGCCCAGCCGGCCGCGCACGCCGATGCGAACGCCGTGCTGACCAAGGCGCTGCTGCGCGCCGCCGGTCTGCTCGATCTTGCACCGGCCGCGCTGGCCCGCATCCTCGGCATCAGCGAAGCGAGCGTTTCACGCCTCGCGAACGGCCGACGCAGCATCGCGCCCGACAGCAAGGAGGGCGAGCTCGCGCTGCTGCTGGTGCGCGTCTACCGTTCGCTCGACGCGCTGGTCGGCGGCGACGACGCGCAGCGCCGTGCCTGGATGCATGGCGCCAACTCCGCCCTCAACGGCAAGCCGTCCGATCTGATCCGCAGCGCCGAGGGTCTGGTGGCGGTCGCCTCCTACCTCGACGGCATGCGGGCCGCGGCGTGACGCGGCGCGCGCCGCTGCACGCCGACTGGTTCGACTCGGGCGTAGCGCCGCGCGATGCGGCGCTCTGGCGCGGCGTCGAGGCCCAGCATCTCGTCGCCACGATGAAGCTCGTCGATACGGCATCGGAGCAGCACCTGCTCGAAGACCTGCTGGAAGCGAGCAAGCCGGCGCTGCCGGCGCAAGGTGCCGGCCGGCACTATCTGATCGCGACACCGTTTCGCTACCGGCCGCAGCACGAATCGCGCTTTCGCCCGGCCGGCTCGCCGGGCCTGTGGTACGGCGCGGAAATGCTCGAAGTCGCCTGCGCCGAAGTCGCTTACTGGAAGTGGCGCTTTCTGCGCGACAGCGACGCACTGCGCCACCACGCACTGCACACCCAGCACACCTTCTTCGAGGCGCGCATCTCGGGCGCCTGCGTCGACCTCACCGCCCCGCCCTGGGTCGCATCGGCCAGGGCGTGGACGCACCCGACTCGCTATGCCGACTGCCAGGCGCTCGCGCAAGCCGCGCGCGAGCGCGACGTGGCGTGGATCCGGTACAGCTCGGCGCGCAGCAAACCGGGGGTCTGCGGCGTCGCGCTGACCGCGCAGGCGCTCGCGCTCGAGCCGGGTTTTGCGCAGCAGACGTGGAGCTGCAAGACGACGCTCGCGAACGTCTATCTGCGCCACGCGCAGCAGTCGTTCAGCTTCGACGCCGCCAGGTGGGCCTGACGCCGCGGCACGCGCGATGAACCGCGGCATGCTCCAGGCGGCCCTCGCCTACATCGCGTGGGGCCTGTTCCCGCTCTACTTCCGCGAACTCGAAAGCGTCGGCGCGTTCGAGATCGTGCTCCACCGCGTCGCCTGGTCGGTCGTCTTCCTCGCGCTGATCCTGCTGTGGCTGCGGCGCTGGCAGTGGATCGCCGCGCTGCGCCTGCAACCGATGGTGCTCGCGATGTTCGCGCTCAGCGCGTTCGTCCTCTCCATCAATTGGCTGACCTACGTCTGGGCCGTCTCGAACGGGCACGTCGTCGACGCCAGCCTGGGCTACTTCATCAATCCTCTCGTCAGCGTCGCGCTCGGCTATTTCTTCCTCGGCGAGCGGCTGCGGCGCGGGCAATGGGTCGCC